>CAYVJA010000015.1:0-4252 GCA_964451605.1 uncultured Bacteroidales bacterium
ATCGTAGTATGCTATATTACAAGCCAACAGAGGGTTTGTCGGCGGATCTTGCTTTGATGCGTCTGATGGACGAAGAATATCTGGAACATCCCACCAAAGGGGTGTTGGGTATGGTTGATTTCCTGAGCACCCTGGGTATAGTTATCGGGCCTAAACGTGTTAGGCGCCTGCTCAGAAAGATGGGTATCATGGCCATCTATCCGCGTCGGAACCTGAGTAAACTGGGTTTGGCTAAGTACATTCGCTCCTACAAATTGAGCAATCTGGAAATCACACATTCGAATCAGGTTTGGTGTATAGACAATACCTATATTCCTATGCAGCAAGGATTTCTTTATTTGACGGCTATCATTTATGCCAACGACATTTGGCCCTGGTGGAATATGTACACGTCCACAAATCATGCATTTATTGGCTACATAAATACCAGTTACATCCTGTCGCCATCGGAAAAAGCACTCTCAACCAGTCCGAAATTCAAACAGCTACAACGTATTACCAAGGAAGAGGATAACGGAGCCCTACTGATTTATCATATAAAGAAGCCATAAAGGTTCCATCACCATTGTTCGACCCTGAAACATGAATCTTACACAAAGTAAGGATAATAATTCTCATCAAAAGTGAATCAGTGGTGATTATATCTAACAAGGGCTTACACATAACAACTTTAGAGCCCACAAAACATATGACGAAATCTTATTTAAATCGTTTGAGAATGAGTCTCTTCGTATTCAAACCCTGACAAAATAGCCAACACTCACCAATATAAATGTACATCTATACCATTTAGAAATCCACAAGGAACAACTCCTATTTAAAGAAAATTTTTAGGCATATAACACAAAAATACCACACGATATGTATGCTGCCTTTTCTGCTACACCGGGCACATCGATTGTAACTGCTCGCCAAATCATCTACGCTACGGCCATGGTTCTTTTGCCGGCTCTCTTGTCCGTATTCTGTAAGCAGGGCTCCGAGAAGAAGGCCAAAAAGGAGAGTATCAGTTTGAGAAGAATCCGCTTGATACGTAAACAATCGGACCTCCTCTCATACTGAAGCATACGTGCTCGATGGAATAGAAAATAAGTTTATAACACAAATCAAGTCTTCATTCGAAATCCACATTCCCTATTGCAATGAACCCAAAACAATGGTTGTTCCCCCTGGTGATGTTGCTGCTGATGACATCCAATTTTCGTTGGAATGTTGTTGGTAGCGCATGGCCCGACTTCTTTGCCTATTTTCAGCAAGACAGCGAAGCCCTTTCCGTGGGTCGATTGGCGCTCTCCGATGCAGAAGGCCCATGGGCTCATGCAGGATTCACGGGATTGGTATTACCCCCTTCCTCCCGGGAACATAAATATGCGTGGCAGTACCGGGCCTTTACGGAGCAACTCCCCTATCAGGGGTACGAAGGGTACTATTCGCAGCCGGCACTGCATACGCTGATCTATCACGGCATCTCAAAACTTCTTGGCACCCAGGGCGAAGCAACCCTGTCGCTGCTTTATCTGTGCAATTCGCTGTTCTCCGCACTATTGCTTACCCTTTTCCTGATGTGGGTACAAACTTTGTGGGGAACCGGAGTCGGCACGGGGGTTGGGATCGGCATCCTCTTCTCGCAATGGATAACTGTATTTGGCCGAAACCTCTATTGGGTATTTGGTGCTTTCTTTATCCCGCTCGTAGTATCGCTCTGGCTGTTTGAGAGATCAAGAAACAAACCCCTGTCGAACCGAAAAATCTTTGTCGTTTTGGGATTATCGATGGGTGTGAAGTGCCTTTTTAACGGATTCGAATTTATCTCGTCGGTGCTGGTGATGGCCATGGTTCCCTTCATTTTTTATGCTATCGATCAGGATTGGGGTTGGAAACGGTTTTTCAGTAGGTTTCTCGCCGGCGCCTCCGGGGCACTGGCCGGTGTTATCAGTGTAATGGTACTCCTTTCGGTGCAACTCTCTTTCGAGAAGGGCTCCTGGGCCAAAGGCTGGGAGTTTATCCTCCATAGTTTGCAAAAACGCACCTTTGGCAGCGGCACATCCTTCGAAAGTCAAATTGCCGAAAGCCTGCAAAGCGACGTATGGGATGTATTCATGGTCTATTATCACGGACACGTCTGGAACATCAGCCACTGGTTTGAGGGCACCTCTCTGGAGGGATGGGGCAAAGTCGAGTTCTCGCTCTTTTTCCCGCTGCTTGCCGTTATCACTCTTTGGAGGCGCCTGCAAAAGAGAGGTTCCGAAACTGGATCGAGCTATCGTCGTAATATGGCGCTGATGGCCACCCTGTGGGTTTCACTCGCCGGTCCGCTATCATGGTTCTTCCTCTTTAAGGGGCATGCGTTCATCCACACGCACATGGACCATATTGTGTGGCATTTCCCGTTTATGCTCCTGGCTTTGGTACTGATGGGCGTATTTATGAAACAATGCATTGCATCCTGTTTCTCAGAAAAGAAAACCAGCAAAGAGGATCTTCATAATTAACTCCTATTTAAAATATATTTTTATCTTTACGACATCAAAAAAACTACACGCTATGTTTGCTGCCTTTTCTGCTGCTCCGGGCGCATCGTTTGTATCTGCCCGACGTCTCATCCGCGCTACGGCCATGGCTCTTTTGCCGGCTCTGTTGCTCGTTTCCTGTAAACAGGGCTCCGAAAAGGAGGCCGAAAAGGAGGGTCTGGGGAGGGTTGCCTTTCAGATGGAGAAGAATCCGGTGGATACGATGATCCTGAAACGGGTCACTTTTTACAATCAGTTGGTGAGTAACGGCAAGTTGCGGGCGCTGAAAAAGGGCGAGCTGCGCTTTCTTTCGTCTGGGATACTGTCGGATATTGAGGTGCGTAACGGAACCCGGGTGGATGCCGGTCAGGTGCTGGCGCGGCTCGAGCCCAGAGAGGCAAAAATAAAGCTGTATACGGCCGAACTGCAATACAGGCAGATGTTGCTCACTCTGCACGATAAACTGATTACCCTGGGGTACCGTGCGCTCGAAGATACCGCACTTATGCCGCCCGAGAGGCTGGCCATTGCTTATACCCAATCTGGCTACTACTCTACTCTGGTCGTTCTGTCGGAGGCAAAAATGGCGGTGGAGAATCTGGAGTTAAAGGCCCCCTTTGCGGGGGTGGTGGCCAATCTGGACGCGAAGCCGTTTGTGCGAGCCCCCGACCCTTTCTGCACGATCATCGACGACGGGGTATTCGAGGTGGAGTTTACGGTACTGGAGTCGGAAATTGGTACGGTTAAGGCGGGGTTGCCGGTGTTGGTGGCCCCCTTTACCGATGCCACCGAGCAGTTCAGGGGCGTGATTACGCAGGTGAACCCGCTGGTCGATGAGCGGGGGCAGGTGCTGGTGCGGGCCGAGATTCGGAACAACGGAAAGCTGATGGAGGGGATGAACGTGAAGGTGCTCATTGAACAGGCGGTGCCCGATATGTTGGTGGTACCCAAAAGCGCGGTGCTGATTCGCGATAATTTTGAGGTGTTGTTCCGCTACGGGCCTAACGGAAAGGCGATGTGGACCTATATCACGGTGCTGAAATCGAACACCACCCACCATGCGGTGACAGCCAACGTAAATAAGCAGGCCGAACTGAACGAGGGCGATGCAGTGATTATTTCGGGCAATCTGAATCTGGCGCACGACTCGGAGGTAGAAATCAAAAAGTAGGTGCTGCTATGATTGCATTTCTGATCAAAAGGCCCATAGCCGTCACCATGTCGGTGATTGCGGTGGTGGTGCTGGGGCTGGTGGCCATGGGGATGCTCCCCGTATCGCTGATGCCCGATGTCGATGTTCCTGTGGTTACGGTGCAGGTCAGTTCGGCCGGGATGTCGGCGCGTGAGATCTCCGAGAGTGTCATTTCTCCGCTGCAGAGAGAGTTACAGCAGGTAACCCACCTGAAGGATATTCGCTCGGAGTCGCGCGACGGAGCGGGCACCATCCATATGCAGTTCGATTATGAGGCCGATATCGACTATGTATTTATTGAGGTAAACGAAAAGATAGACCGGCGCATGGGTTCGCTTCCCGAAGGTATGGAGCGCCCCAGGGTGATGAAGGCCAGTGCCACCGATCTGCCCGCCTTCTTTATCACTATGCAGCTGAAGAGCGATTCGGCCTTTTCGGCCGTCGATCCGCTTTTCCCGGTATCGCAGCGTTTCATGGAGCTGAGCGAATTTAGCGAACAGGTCATTGCCAAACGGCTTGAGCAGCTGCCGCAGGTGGCAATGGTCGATGT
>CAYVJA010000015.1:4262-6990 GCA_964451605.1 uncultured Bacteroidales bacterium
GGACGGGTCTTTCCGGAACTGCTCATTATTCCCGACAAGGCCAAACTGGAGGCGATGGGCATTTCGTTGCAGGAGCTCGATAGAGCCATTCAGGGCGATGTCATCGGACAGGGAAGCCTCAAAATTCGCGACGGAGAGTATCAGTATAGCATCCGGTTCTCCTCTACCCTCAGCAACAAGCACGACATTGAGGAGGTCTATATCAAGATTAAGGAGAGGCTGTTTCAGATCCGCGATCTGGCCGAAGTGGTGGAGCATCCGCAGGAGCAGGAGGGAATTGTACGCGCCGACGGAAAACACGCCGTGATTCTGGCGGTTATCAAACAGGCCAATGCCCGGATGGACGATCTGAAAATGGAGATGGATAAGCTCAGTCAGGCCTTTGCAAAGGATTATCCCGAAATTGAGTTCACCCTCACCCGCGACCAGACCCGTCTGCTGGAGTACTCTATCGACAATCTGGGAAGCAACCTGCTTACCGGCGGGGTGTTGGCTATCTTGGTAATCTTCCTCTTTATGGGCGACTTCCGTTCGCCTTCGCTGATCATTCTCACCATCCCGTTGTCGCTGATTATCTCGCTGTTGGTCTTCTTTATCATCGGGTTGTCTATCAACATTATTTCGCTGGCAGGTCTGATGCTCGGATTGGGTATGATGGTAGATAATACCATTATCATCATCGACAATGTCACGCAAAAGTGGGAGAAAAAACAGGATCTCTTTTCGTCGGTAACAGAGGGCACCTCCGAGGTATTTGTACCTATGCTCAGCTCCACCCTCACCTCATGTGCGGTCTTTCTGCCGCTGATTTTTCTGAGCGGCATTGCCGGTGCGCTCTTTTACGATCAGGCCATGGCGCTGATTATCGGGCAATTCTCGTCGCTACTGGTGGCCTTCACTGCCATTCCTGTCTATTACTTCACGCTCTATAAAAAACAGACAAACCGCACCCTGCATCCCTGGCTAAAATCCACGCAACGGTTCCGGTACGACCATCTCTACGAGAAGGGGGTTAAGTGGGTGTTCCGCAACCCGCTTCCCGTTCTTGTGCTCTTTGGCGCCATGTCGGTGGGGATTATCGGGCTCTACCAAATACTCGACAAAGAGAAACTGCCTCCGCTTACCCGCGACGATATGATGGTCTATATAGAGTGGAACCAGCGGATCTCGCCCCGCGAAAATGACCGCCGCACAGAGCTTCTGTGCCAAACGCTCCGTGCAATTCCGGTGGTGCAGCGCACCTCGCTCTGCGGTACGCAGGAGTTTTTGCTGTCGCACACCCGGGAGTGCGGCCCCTCCGAGGCACTTATCTATATTAAAACCGAAAAACCCGAACAGTTGGCGGCCGTCGAAACGCAGATCGATGCCTTTCTCAGGGCCTCCTATCCCGATGCGCTCTATAGCATTGAGGAGTCGGACAATATTTTCGACCTGATCTTTGGCAACAAGGAGCCCGATCTGGTGGCACGGATTCGGTCGGTCGACGGAAAGGCACCCCAACCCGACCAATTAACCGAGCTGTTGACGGAAATCAGGACCGATATCCCAAATCTCTCAATCGAACCGGTGGCCTGGCAGGAGCACATTCTCTACGTAACGCGCCCCGAACGGATGGCGCTCTATAATGTAAGCTACTCTGCATTATCGAGCCGCATATCCAGCGCGCTCAAACAGAACCGGATGTTTACCCTGGTCGACGGACGATACTCGGTTCCGGTGGTAATGGGCGACTCGGAGAGCTCGTTAGAGGATCTTTTACAGCGGGTTACAGTCTCCTCGGCCGATGGAACGGAGGTTCCGGCCTCTCTTTTGCTGCTCGAAACCCGCGACAAGGATCTGAAAACGTTTGTAAGCGGAGCGGAGGGCGATTACTATCCGCTCGCCTTTCATCTCCCTTCGCGCGAGGTGAAGCCGGTGATGAATAAGATTAAGCAAACCGTGCGAGAAAACCCCAACTTTGAGGTATCTTTCAGCGGGGCCTTCTTTTCGAACCGGATTATGATCCGCGAATTGGCCGTTACGCTGGCAATTGCGCTCTTTCTGCTCTTTTTTATTCTGGCCGCGCAGTTCGAGTCGCTGATTCAGCCCCTGATCATCCTATCGGAAGTGGTGGTCGACATCTTCGGCGCCTTTCTCTTTCTCTGGCTCTCCGGAGCCAGCATCAATCTGATGTCGATGATCGGGATTGTGGTGATGTGCGGTATTATCATCAACGACTCTATCCTGAAGGTCGATACCATTAACCGTCTGCGATCGGAGGGGCGGGGTCTGCTGAGGGCCATTTTGCAGGGGGGTGGCATGCGTATCAAACCCATTATTATGACCGCTCTCACCACCATTCTGGCCATCCTCCCCTTTTTGTGGGGCAAAGGGATGGGCGCCGAGCTGCAATTTCCCCTCTCCGTGGCACTCATCGGGGGTATGATTGTGGGTACGGTAGTGAGTCTGTATGTGATACCGCTCTTCTACTACATATACCGTAATCGGAAATAGACCATGGCCCAACCGGAAACTCATCGACGGAGGCTCTCCTCCTTTTCGGTACTGCTCATCATGGTAACGTTGATGGGGGTGGGGGCCTGCATGATCCCTCTGCTGAACCTGCAAAACAGGCCCCAGAAAAAGAGTACCGAACTGTCGGTCTGGGTGAGCTGGCAGGGCGCCTCTGCACAGCTGATAGAGCGCGAGGTCACCTCAAAACTGGAGGGGAGTTTTGCCAGAATCAGGG
>CAYVJA010000015.1:7098-28272 GCA_964451605.1 uncultured Bacteroidales bacterium
TTGAGTGGATGTACTCCAACTCTTATCAGGGCTCTGCCTCCATTACCCTGCAGTGCAAGAAGGAGGTGTCGGTGGAGGCGTTCCGGTTCGAACTGGCCACCCTCATCAGGCAGATCTACCCCAATCTGCCCCAAGGGGTCTCCTACCCCACAATTGGGGGTAACGCCAGGGGCGAAACAGAGCATTCGATACTTTCTTACACCCTGCTGGCCGATCTGCCTCGCCATCAAATCCAACAGTATGCCGAGAAGCATCTCTCTTCGCCCCTTAGTTCGCTGAAAGGGGTAGGCAATGTGCAAGTATCCGCGGCAACCCCCTTTCAATGGGAGGTCAGTTTCGATCCCGATAAGGCCATTCGTTACGGGGTGAGCCATGCCGATATGGCCGGTGCCATGAGGCTGCTGGACGCGCGATCGATTCTGGGAAGCGCCGTCGCTGCCGACTCCAACCGCTATATGGTGTTGTTGGCCAATGGTTTTACCAGCTTTGAGGAGTGGGAGTCTATTCCCGTGAAGACTGTAAATAACCGAATTATCTACCTGGGCCAACTGGCCTCGGTTTCGCTTCGGGAGCAGCTTCCCCAAAGCTATCATCGCGTAAACGGCTTAAACAATATCTATATAAACGTCTACGCCGAGAAGAGCGTAAACACCCTGAAGGTAGCCAAAGCGGTAAAGGAGAAGATGGCGCTGCTGAAAGAGGACCTGCCACCGGGATTCGCCATCCAACAGGGTTACGACGCCTCGGTCCATCTCAAAAAGGAGCTGACCAGGAACTTTACCCGGGTATCCCTCTCGGTGGCCATTCTGCTGCTTTTTGTCTTTTTGGTGAGCCGGAGCGGCCGTTACCTCTGGATGATTTTTGTTACGCTGCTGGCCAACGTGCTCCTCTCCTTTATTCTCTATGTACTGTTCGACCTCGATATCCATCTCTTCTCGCTGGCAGGTATCACCGTTTCGCTGGGTATGCTTATCGATTCGAGTATTATTATGATAGATCACTACGGACGGTACCGCGATTACCGGGCATTTATCGGCATCCTGGCTGCCCTGCTCACCACCATCGGAGCCCTCAGCATCATCTTCTTTCTGCCTGAGGATCAAAGGTTAGAGTTGCTCGATTTTGCCGCAGTGATCATCATCAATCTTACGGTATCGCTCCTGGTTGCCCTCTTCTGTATTCCGGCCCTGCTCGAAACCTGGCCGCTGAAACAGCGGATCCGCCGTCGCCGGCTGGCCGAAAAACGGCTTGTGGTGGGCTTCAGCCACCGGTACAGCCGGCTGATCCTCTTCGAAAAGCGACACAAAGCACTCTTTATCCTGATAGCCGTGCTGGCCTTCGGGATTCCGGTACAAAAACTACCCCACTCCTTTTCACCTCGCTATGTGAACGGGAAAGCGCAAGAATTGTCGTTCTTGCAGCAGATGTACAACAAAACATTGGGATCATCAATCTATCTGGAGCAGCTCAAACCCTGGGTGGATAAGGGACTGGGCGGTTCGTTCCGGCTCTTCTCGCAAACCAGTGGCGGTTTCGGGTTTCAGAGCGAGTCGGGCGAGACTCGTCTGTATATTAACGGGAGCATGCCGACAGGCTGTACAGTGCAACAGATGAACGAGACCATCAAAAAGGTCGAAAACTTTCTATCGCAATATCCCGAGATAGATCGTTACGAAACCAAAGTAAACAGTGGCCCCTCTGGCAGCATTGAAGTAACCTTTAAACCGGAGCATGCACGCTCGGGATTCCCCTATTTTTTGCGCGACGCGGTGCTAACCAAGGTGATTAATCTGGGAGGGGCCGAATGGGAAGTATATGGAGTTGGCGAGGGGTTCAACAACCGCCTCAATGACACCTACTTCTCGGTGACTATCACTTTACAGGGGTACAACTACGAACGGCTCTACCGTTACGCAGAAGAGATGGCCGATACCCTCCGGAAAGTTTCGCGGGTAAAGTCGATTGGCATCATCGACGGAAAATACCGTGTAATGAATAAACGGCAATCCAGCGAATTCTTCATTTCGTTTAATCGCGAGAGTATGGCCTTCTATCAGTGGAATCTGGGCACTTATACCGGGAGGATGCATCAGATGCTCTACGATGCACCGGCCGGTTCCGTCATGAAAAACGGAGAGCAGCAACCCATTGTGCTCACCTCTTCCAAGAAAGAGGCGTTCGATTTATGGCATCTGCAGAATGATCTTACCAATCTGGGCGACCAGCAGGTTAAGCTTTCCGTGCTGGGCAATATCGAAAAGAAGCGGTCGGGCAACAACATTACCAAAGAGTTCCAACAATATACTCTCTCGGTAGTCTACGAATTTGTGGGCTCGTACGATCTCTCCGGATCAATACAACGCCGGGTAATAGAAGATTTTGCCGAGCGGCTCCCTCTGGGTTATTCGGTCGGTAGTAAAAGCTATGATGCTTCGAAGGCCGTATCGAAACAGTTCCTGCTGATCTTACTGGTAATCACCATTATCTTCTTTATCTGCGCTATACTTTTCGAGTCGCTGATTCAGCCCTTTGCCATTATACTGCTCATTCCCATCTCCTACATCGGGGTCTTTCTCACCTTCTATCTTTTCTCTTTCCAGTTCGATCAGGGGGGCTTTGCGGCCTTTATCCTGCTGGCGGGAATTGTGGTGAACGCCGGCATCTACATCATAAACGAATACAACCACCAGACCAGGGTGAAGGGGGGCGAAGGGCTGCAAGCCTATATGAAGGCCTTCCATCGGAAGATTGTACCCATTATGCTTACCATTTTATCTACCGTATTGGGGCTTGTGCCTTTTGTAATAGGCTACCGCGAATCTTTTTGGTTTACCTTTGCCACCGGCACCATGGGCGGCATGCTCTTCTCGCTGGTTGCCATCTTCTTCTTCCTCCCCCTCTTTGTCCCTATGAAAAACCGTTCGCTGCACAAACCCTCTCAACACCCCTCTCAAGGCCCATCTCAACACCCCTCTCAAGGCCCCTCCCAAAATCCCTCTCTAAACTTCTCCTCTTCCAAACCGGTGGGAATCCTTCTGCTGCTTTGTCTGTTGGTATCCGCTTGCCAGAACCAACCTGCCTCTCTCTCCTCGCCGAATGCCGAAACAGAAGAGGTGATTCCTTTTGAGGAGTCGTCCGATTCGCTTCGGGCCTCCGAATGGATCCGAGCGCTGGAATGGATTCCGCTCCAAACCACGCCGCAATCGCTGGTGGGGTGGGGAATGCATTTTGTATGCCTCGATTCGTTTATCATTGCCGAAGATCCGGTTCAGGCCAAAGCCTCCCTCCTCTTTAACCGAAACGGGCAATTTATCACCGCATTGGGAAGAGAGGGAAAGGGACCCGGCGAATATCAAGAACTGAGGAGTTCTATCCCCCTTTTCGAGGAGGCGAAATGTTACATCCTGACCCACAAAAAATTGCTGGAATACCGTATTCCCGAAGGCCCTTTTACCAAGGAGATACCCCTTTCGTTCGACGCCCAAAGGGGTATTTTATCGCCCTGCGGTAACTACCTCTACTTTACGGGAGCCCGAGACTCCAATTTGTTAATTATTGCTTCGGCCCAGGGGCAATTTATCAAGGGATATCTGCCCATGGAACCGCGCGACAACTACTTTTGCACGGTTCTCTATAATGCCTTTATGGTAACCGATTCGGCGGTGATGTACGTCCGTTCGCACGATAACACCATCTACGAAATCAAGGGCGACTCCCTGCGGCCGCGCCGGCGCTTCGATTTCGGCCCCTCCACACTCACCGAAGAGAGGGTTTCGGAGGCGGCAAAAGCGAGCCAAAAAGATTCGAAGGTGTTCAAAGAGAAGCTCAAACCGTACCAACGGATTGAGCACTATTACGAAAACTCCCGATACATTCTGGCGGTCTATCTCAAGAACCAGAAGGAACCTTTTCTCTATTTCCGCGATAAAGCAAAGGGCGTTACGGGAAAGTGGTATCGATGGGAGAATTTTCTTCCCGACGAACCGCTCTTAAGAAATATAGTATGCCCCTATTTCACCTCGAACGGCGCCGATATGGTGCAGTGTACCGATTATAAGTCGCTGGCAGAACTGGCTCAGAAAACCGCCAACCCCAAGTTGCGCTCCGATATTGAGACGCTGATCCGCGAGACCCCTCTCACGGAAGAGAGTAATCCGATTGTACTGAGGATGGAGTTACAATAGCGGCCTTACGGCCCTGAGCATTTCGCGTTTTCCTTTGGGGCCGGGAAGCCGCTCGGTTCGGAATCCGCACCGCTGCAGGGTTCGGCGCACCTCTCCTTTGGCACAATAGGTGGTGAGCACCCCTCCGGGCAACAGTGCCGAAAAGAGTTTCAAAAAGAGTGCCTCACCCCACGCCCCGGGGTGGGTTTCGGGCGAAAAAGCATCCATGAAGACAACGTGAAAGGTAAGCGGCGGAAAGATTGCCTCTTCAAAATCGGCATGCCGTTTCTCCAGAAAGAAGAGGGGTTCTCCGGTTTCGGGATGGGCCATCGCAACCTCCCGGTTCCAGGGTTGGCTCTGTATCCACGAAAAGAGCGCCGCCTCATCCGGCGCATTTTCGGCCACAATGTTCGGTGCAATGCTCAGCGCACTCTCCGGCACCCGGTCCGGTGCTTCAGGAATAAGGCGGTGCCACACCTCCGGGGGTACCGGATATTTCTCGTACGATACATAACGGGCCGGAAGCCCGGTGCGAAGCGTCTCCAAAGCCACCAAAAAGCCGTTCAGACCGGTTCCAAATCCCAGTTCTAACACATTCAGGGGGCTCTCTCCGCGAAAAGAGTGGGCCGCATAGCGGTAACCCGCCTCCATAAAGACATGCTCCGATTCGGCTCTCGCTCCGTGAATAGAGTGGTAGGTCTCGTGAAAGAGCGACGACAGAAGCGTGGCAGAGCCATCGTCGGTGGACTGTACCAACCACTCCATCAGGCAAAATCGGTAAACTCGGAGGTAGCGTTCCGGATTACCTCACGCACATGCTCTTCGCTTCCGGAGGGGCAGATGAAGAGCACATCAGGCGTATCAACCACCACATATTGGTCCAGGCCGTCAATTACCAGAAGTTTGTTTCGGTTGGTAATGCGAATGGTGTTGCCCGACGAACGGGTTACAACAAACGAACCGGCATCAAGGGCATTCTCATTTTCGTCGCGTTCCGAAAGCTGATAAAGGGAGGTCCAGGTGCCTAAATCCGACCATCCGAAATCGGCGCAAATTACCCCTACATTGTCCGACTTCTCCATCACCCCGTAATCAATCGAGATCCCCTGGGCCGCAGCATAGGTCCGTGCAATGAAACCCGCCTCGGCCTCTGTCTCCCAGATATTCTCCCCGACCCCGAAAGCGGCCGAAAGTTGGGGCAGATGGGTTTGGAGGGCTGTCCGGATGGTTTGCACCGACCAGACAAAGATGCCCGAGTTCCAGTAGAATCCTCCCTGCGCCAAAAAAGTGCGGGCAGTAGCCTCATCAGGCTTCTCTTTAAAGGCCTTCACCTCATAAACCTGTTCGTCGGAAGAGTTCCGATCGCCAGGAGTTACCGGGCCGCCCCGCTCAATATAGCCGTAACCGGTGGCAGGAAAAGTGGGGGTTAGCCCCACCGTCATGAGCCGATTGTGCAGCGCGGCATGGTTGAGGGCCTGAAGCATGGTGGCTTCGAAAACGGCAGGCTTCAACACCAGATGGTCGGCAGGAGTAACCGCCATCACAGCCTGCGGATCTCGTTTCCCGATACGGGCAGCCGCGTAGGCAATACAGGGTGCGGTATTACGCCGCAACGGTTCTGTAAGTATCTGATGCGGGAGCACTTCTGGCAATTGGGCCATAACCAGATCGCGGTAGGCCTCGCCGGTAACCACCCAAAAGTTTTCGCGGGGTATAAAGTTCTCAAACCGGGCATAGGTCTGCTGAATCAGGGTTAACCCGGTTCCCAACACATCGATAAACTGTTTGGGACGAGAAGTCCGGCTCATGGGCCAAAAACGGCTTCCTATGCCGCCCGCCATGATTACACAGTGAAAATGGGGATTCATGCTCATACTGTCGCGATAATGATGGTTAGCCGATTACATATAGTCCAGAAGAAATGTCTGCTTTAAGAGCATCAAGTCGGGATTCTTTTCTGCCAGAAAAGCAAACTTCTCTTCATCGGTATAACAGCGGCTTTTGCCCTGTTGCGGTGTATCGTTTACACAGATTTCCAGATTTCTGATCGCGCCGCCCAGACGCAAAGAGACCGCTTTGAGTAGGGTCGGAGCGGCCTTTTCGATGGCCTCTTTAACAAAAATACTGCTCACCTCCAGACAGAGAGTGCCGGCTTCGCCAAGCTTTGGCACCTGTTCGGAAAGAGCCGAAAAAATTCGGGGATTCTCCACCTCGAAAGAGCGGACAATCTCGGGCCATGCCTCTTCGAGTTGCGATGTGGTAACAGAACCTTCCGAAGCGGATGGTTCTATTACCTTCTTATCTTCAGGCGAATCGACAGATACTTCGGCCGCCGGAACCGGATTCTGCTCAGGCGACGACGCGCCCGACGAGCGGGGCCCCCGGGTGGCATGGGCCTTGCTTAAGGCGTCCTTGATCGACGGCATGGAGGGCCCGGCCGAAACCGAAGCCGATGAGGA
Source organism: uncultured Bacteroidales bacterium (assembly GCA_964451605.1). GTDB lineage: Bacteria > Bacteroidota > Bacteroidia > Bacteroidales > UBA4181 > JAQVSH01. Next base: position 13,721 of record CAYVJA010000015.1, read on the forward strand.
AGCTGACGACGAAGAAGACACCGAAACTGAGGCTGAAGAGGATCCTGAAACCGGAGCCGAGGCGGGTGCAGAAGGTCGCGGGGCTGCTGCAGCGACGGACGGTGCCTCCACTCGCGCCGGTTCCGTGGTGACGGCCGGACTCGATGGCTGACCGGCCGCAGAAGCTACCGGGCTACTCCCGTTTTTTTTTTCGCCGCCCACTCTGCAGAGTTGCAATAGCGCCAACTCTACGTGGAGGCGTTGATTCCGGCTGGTTTTGTAGCCCACATCGGCGGTACTGCACACCTGAAGTGCCTCCAGTAGAAAGTGCGGCGCACAGCGGCGCGACTGTTCTCTGTAACGTTCGCGGATCTCCTCCCCCACTTCGAGAAGAGGCAGAGTGATTTCGTCTTTGGCAACCAACAGATCGCGAAAATGCGAGGAGAGCCCGTCGAGAAAGAAGTGGCCGTTGAATCCTCTGGAGAGTATCTGGTCGAAAATTATCAGTGCCTTGCCGGTGTCGCCCGACAGAAAGGTGTCGGTGAGCTGGAAGAAATAGTCGTAATCGAGCACGTTAAGATGTTCAATTACAGATTGATACGACAAATCCGAACCCGTAAAACTGACCAGCTGATCGAAGATGGAGAGGGCATCGCGCATGGCACCGTCCGACTTCCGGGCAATGATATTCAGGGCTGTTTTTTCGGCTTTCACCCCCTCTTGCTCCGCCAGCCACACCAGATACTCCACCATATCGTCGATGCCGATACGGCGGAAATCGAATACCTGGCAACGCGAAAGGATGGTGGGGATAATTTTATGTTTCTCGGTAGTGGCCAGGATAAAAATGGCATGCGCCGGAGGCTCTTCCAGAGTTTTCAGAAACGCATTGAAGGCCTGCGCCGATAACATATGCACCTCATCGATAATATAGATGCTGTACTTGCCAATCTGGGGCGGAATACGCACCTTGTCAATCAGAGTCCGGATATCCTCCACCGAATTGTTCGAGGCGGCATCGAGTTCGTGAATGTTGTACGAACGCTGTTCGGCAAAGGAAACACACGATTCGCACCGGCCGCAGGCCTCGGTATCGGAAGTGGGCGAAAGGCAATTGAGTGTGCGCGACAGAATGCGTGCACAAGTGGTCTTCCCCACCCCTCTCGGCCCGCAAAACAGGTAAGCCTGCGCCACATGATGTGTCCGGATGGCGTTCTTGAGCGTTGAAGTAATAGTAGGTTGCCCTATCACCGAACGGAAGGTATCGGGGCGGTATTTTCGGGCAGAAACAATGTAGCCACTCATGGAGAAAAGTTATAAGGCAAAGATAAAATTAATCGTGGTTTATTCCCTATTTTTGCTCAAATCCCTGTCGGGCTTTTCCGCCCTACGCTATGAAAAGGCGCACCAACCGAAAATTCATCAGGAATCGGCTTCTTACCGAAATGCCGGTCTACACGGGCGATAAGCCTACCGAAACCCGCCTGCGGATTTCGACAGGCAGCGCATCGGGATGGTCAACCCAGGAGCTTCTTCCCAATCAGCTTCCGGACATTCCGACAGATGCCCCGGGTACCCGATGGCTCCATTTTTCGGGGCTCAATCAAACCCAGTGGATAGTGGATGTATGCAACATGCTTTCCATAGACAAGTACGCCATGCAGGATATTTTTACCGGCGAACACATTGCGAAGGTCGATGTTTGGGACGATCACATTTGTGTGGTGGCACAGGCGGTATACCGGGGACATAACACCCTCACCAAAGAGAACGTAACCCTGATTACCGGACACAACTTTCTGCTTACCTGTCAGGAGTCGGATGCCCCTCTGTTCGACAATATCTACGATGCGCTTTCTCAGCTGCATACCCGCATTCCCGGGCAAACACCTAACGATATTCTATCGCTGATACTCAACAATATTGCAGGAGGATATACCCGATACACCACAGAGGTTATGGACGAAATGGACGAAATTGAATCGGATTTAATCGATCTTTCGTCGAAAAGCGACAGGCTCAGAACCCGGATCCAATCGGTAAGGGCACAGTACCTGTTGTTAAAAAAGGCCATTGAACCCTTTAGTGAGGAGTATCACAAGCTTCTCACCCAATCGCCTGCAGGCATCGATAAAGAGACGTTGCCGCTGCTTCGTGACACCCACGACCGGATCCGTCAGGCACTTCATGCCATTGAACTCAGCCGGGAACTGCTGGCAGCCGTGCTCGATCTCTACCTGGCCAATAACGACCTGCGGATGAATACCATCATGAAGCAACTCACTGTGGTTTCTACCATCTTCATCCCTCTTACCTTTTTGGCCGGTGTGTGGGGGATGAACTTTAAGGTAATGCCCGAATTGGAATGGAGTAAGGGCTATTTTTCGGCATTGGGTGTCATGTTTGTTATCGGTGCAGCCATGTATCTCTATTTGCGCAAGAAGAAATTTTTTTAAAAAGCAGGTATTCGAAAAATATTCTTCTATCTTTGCACCCCGTTAATCATATTCTTAAATCAAACCAATCATTATGTTGAACCGTTACGAAACCGTTTTCATTGTGACTCCCGTTTTGTCTGAGGCCCAGACAAAGGAAGCGGTAATTAAGTTCAAGGATCTGATCGCCACTGAAGGCGGAGAGATCGTGCACGAAGAAGAGTGGGGATTGCGAAAGCTGGCCTACCCCATCCAAAAAAAGAACACCGGTTATTACTACCTGGTAGAATTCAATGCCGAAGGCTCTTTTGTAGACAGGCTGGAAACCGAATATCGCCGTGATGAGCGCATTATTCGCTTTCTCACTTTCCGCATGGAAAAATATGCGGTAGAATATGCCGAAAGGAAAAGACAGATGAAACGTAACGAAAAAAAATCGGAGGAATAACCCATGGCTCAGAATCAATCAGAAATCAGATATCTGACTCCCCCCACCATTGAGGTCAGAAAAAAGAAATACTGCCGGTTTAGAAAATCGGGCATCAAATACATCGATTACAAAGACCCTGAATTTCTCAAGAAATTCCTGAACGAACAGGGTAAGATCCTGCCCCGGCGCCTTACCGGAACTTCGCTGAAGTTTCAACGCCGTGTGGCTACCGCTATCAAGCGTGCACGTCATCTTGCACTGCTTCCTTATGTAACCGATTTGATGAAATAAACCTGGAGGATCAATAACAATGGAAATTATTCTTATACAGGATGTCGCCAACCTTGGCATGAAAGACGACATCGTTACCGTCAAAGACGGATATGCGCAGAACTTTCTGATTCCCCGTAAGCTTGCTACCATGGCAACCCCTTCGGCCAAGAAAGTACTTGCCGAAAACACCCGGCAACGCGCTCACAAAGAGGCACAAATTAAGGCCGCCGCTACCGAGATGGCTGCAAAAATGAACGGAATCCGTCTCGAGATCGGCGCAAAAACCAGCACCACCGGCAAGATCTTCGGTTCGGTAAATGCCATTCAGATTGCCGAAGCGCTTTCGGAAAAGGGATTCCAGGTAGAACGCAAAAATGTGATTCTCTCGGACGAAGCCATTAAAGAGGTGGGTACCTATAAAGCCAAAGTGAAACTGCACCGCGAAGTAGTGGTTGAAATTGAAATTGAAGTAATTTCGGAATAATCGGCTCCGAAACCTTTTTCATAGTAAAGAGGGTGTCGTTCAGACACCCTCTTTTTTGTTGCCCTTAGTTGACACCGAAAAGCTATCTTTGTAACCGCATAATGAATACGAACATGGATACCACAAGAATATTGGTGATTGACGACGAACGAAGCATCCGAAATACGCTGAAAGAGATTCTGGAGTACGAAAGTTATGAGGTCGATACGGCCGAGGATGGCTTTGAAGGATTAGAATTGCTTGCGCAAAAAAAATACGATGTGGCCATTTGCGACATCAAGATGCCCAAAATGGACGGTATTGAGGTGCTCGATAAAATTGTACACTCTTTTCCCGACACCCCGGTTGTGATGATCTCCGGACACGGCGATATTGATACTGCAGTGGGTTCCATCAAAAAGGGGGCGTTCGATTTTATTCAGAAGCCACTCGATCTGAACCGGATTCTGATCACCATCCGGAATGCCATGGATAAATCGAAGTTGATTACCGAAACCCGAACCCTAAAACGAAAGGTGAGCCGATCGTACGAAATTGTGGGGGAATCGGCTTCGATTCAAAAGGTGATGAGCCTAATCGACAACGTGGCTCCCACCGAGGCGCGTATCTTGATTACCGGGAAAAACGGGACCGGGAAAGAGTTGGTGGCGCATCAGATTCACGAAAAAAGCAAACGGGCAGGCGGACCTTTTATTGAGGTAAATTGCGCGGCCATTCCATCCGAATTAATTGAGAGCGAACTGTTTGGCCACGAAAAGGGTTCGTTTACTTCGGCCATCAAAGATAGAAAGGGGAAATTCGAAACCGCCAACGGGGGCACGCTTTTCCTCGACGAAATTGCCGATATGAGCCTTTCGGCCCAGGCCAAAGTACTGCGTGCCCTGCAGGAGAATACCATTACGCGTGTGGGGGGCGAAAAGGAGATCCGGGTGGATGTCCGGATTGTGGCTGCAACCAACAAGGAGCTTCGCACCGAAATTGAAGAGGGACGTTTTCGCGAAGACCTCTACCATCGGCTGAGTGTAATCCTGATTCACGTGCCGACGCTTAACGAGCGGCTCTCGGATATCCCTCTGCTGGCCGACCACTTTAACCGGCAGATTTGTGAGTCGTACGGCATTCCTCCGCGGACCTTCACCCCCGAAGCCATTCAGGAGCTGCAAGCCATAGAGTGGACCGGAAATATCCGCGAATTCCGGAATGTGCTCGAACGGTTGATTATCCTTTGCACCAAGACCATCACCGATCAGGATGTGAAGCTATTTGCCGGAAAAAACTGAGATACGATTCAATAATACAAGAGGGGCGTTCCGATGTGGAACGCCCCTCTGCGTTATAGAAGGTGTGCAATGCTCTTGCAGCTACTCTTCGGCACTCTCGGCCTCGTAAGCCTTGAGCAGTTTATCCTGTACTTCGGAGGGAACCTGCTGGAATTCGAGGAACGACATCTCGTAGGAAGCTCTTCCCGAAGTAAGCGAACTAAGGGTAGTAGAGTATTTATACATTTCGGCAAGCGGTACACGCGCCTTCAGAATCTGGAAGCCTCTTTCGCTGCTCATCCCCTCAATCATGGCTCTTCTGCCCTGAAGGTCGCTCATCACATCGCCCATGTAATCGGAAGGCACCATCACCTCAACGGAGTAGATAGGTTCCATAATCTTGGGACCGGCGTTCTTAAAGGCGGTTCTGAAAGCATTCCGGCCGGCAAGCATAAAAGAGAGTTCATTAGAATCGACAGGATGCATCTTCCCATCGTACACAAACACTTTAATATCGCGGGCATACGAACCGGTAAGGGGACCCTCTTCCATCTTCTCCATCACGCCTTTCAGAATAGCAGGCATAAAGCGGGCGTCAATGGCACCTCCTACAATACAGTTGTAGTAAACCAACTTACCGCCCCAATCGAGTGTGAACTCCTCTTTGGCCTTCAGGTTTAATACCAACTCCTTGCCGTCGACCTTAAAGCGGTTGTTTTCGGGAGCCCCCTCAATGTAGGGTTCAATTAACATATGTACCTCGCCAAACTGACCGGCGCCGCCCGACTGCTTTCTGTGACGATAATCGGCAGCGGCAATTTTGGTAATGGTTTCGCGGTAGGAGATTCTCGGAACCACAAACTCCACCTCAATCTTATTCAGATTAGAGAGGGTCCATTTGAGAATATTGAGATGGTGTTCGCCCTGTCCCTGCAAAATAATCTGCTTGAGCTCTTTCGAATATTCCACTAAGATGGTGGGGTCTTCCTGATGGGCACGGTTCAGCAACTCGCCTAACTTTTCGGAATCCGACTCCTTCAGCGGTTTGATAGCGGTTCTGAATTTGGGGTTCGGGAACTTTATTTTGGGGAACTTCCAGCTCTTACCCACAGTAAGGGTGTGGTTGGTGCGGGTATTTTTCAACTTAACGGCACATCCGATGTCTCCGGCAACCAGCTCGGTTACCTTCTCTTTCTTCTTGCCTGCAACGGCAAACAGCTGAGTAAGCCGCTCTTTGCCGTCGTTAGTAGTATTGATCATATCGAGGCCTTCGGCAATCTTACCCGAAATCACCCTGAAATAGCTGACCTCACCCAGATGTTGCTCTACGGAATTTTTAAAGACAAAGAGAGCGGGAGCTCCCGATGCATTGCAGGGAACCTCTTCACCCTCGGTGGTGGTGTATGTATTGCCCTGTGCGGGATTGGGAGCTACATTAATCAAAAACTCCATAATCCGCTTGGTTCCGATATCCTTCTTGGCCGAAGCACAGAAAACAGGATAAACAGCACCCGCCTTTACCCCGATCGAAAGTCCCTTTCGGATCTCATCGGTAGTAAGGCTTCCCTTCTCGAAGAAGATCTCCATCAGAGCCTCGTCGTGTTCGGCAGCATTCTCCATCAACAGCGAGCGAAGTTCTTCTACCTTGTCGGCTTCACTGTCGGGGATAGCGATCTCTTCGCGTATTCCTGTGTCGCCTTTAAACCGATAACACTTCATTAACAGCAAATCGATAAAGCCGTCGAACGAGAGACCGGTGGAAAGAGGATATTGTACCGAAATGACCTTCGATCCGAAACTGGTCTTTAACGACTCCAGAGCCGATTCGTAATTGGCCTTTTCGTGGTCGAGCTGGTTCATTACAAAGATGAGCGGCTTGTTGTTGTCGGCTGCATAGCGGGCAAAGATCTCTGTACCCACCTCAACACCCTGCTGGGCGTTAATCACCATCAGACCGGTATCGGCCACCTGAAAAGCCGAGAAGACTCCACCGCAGAAGTCGTCCGACCCCGGAGTATCAATCATGTTCAGTTTGCAGTCCATAAACTCGGTGAAGAGCACCGTAGAGTAGATGGATCGCTGGTAATTCTGTTCAATTTCGGTACAGTCCGACACCGTGTTTTTTGCATCGATGCTTCCCCGGCGTTCAATGACCTTACCTTCGAAAAGCATGGCCTCGGCAAGCGTGGTCTTTCCTGACCCGGCATTGCCGAGTAACACCACGTTTCTGATAGCATCCGTGTTATAAGTTTTCATCTGTTAGTGTTATGTGAGGTTGTTATTTAGCATGTATGAAACCATAAAATTAAAAAGATTACGGCACAAAAACAACGGTGTCGACCCTTAATTGAGCCGACACCGCAGTTTACCAAAAAAATGACAGGTGCAGTTATCCGATAACCACCAGGGGCGCCCCTTCAAGAACAGCCTGTCCTTTTGTAACGCAAATGTCGGTAACCACCCCGTCGCGATCGGAGTTGATCACATTCTCCATCTTCATGGCCTCGAGCACCATGAGATGTTGACCCACCTTTACGGTGTCGCCCATCTTTACCACGATATCGAGTACCAGACCGGGTAGCGGCGATTTAACTGCCCCGCCGACCACAGCCGAAGCCGGTTTTACCACGGGCACCTTAGGTGCAGGGGTGGGTGCGGCAGGATTGGAGGGAGAAGCCTTGGCTACTGCGGGCTTTGTGATCTTTACGGAGAGTTTTTTAATGGGATTGGTCAGCTCTACTTTATAAGGAGCCCCGTTAACCTCTACCTCGGCAATATTTCCTTCGGGATCTTTCACCGACACATTGTACTCGTTGCCGTTGATGATGTATTTATATTCTTTCATAGGGAATGGAATGTTTCGGATTTTGGATGAACCGGGAAATTAGCGTTGCGCCCCCGGAAATTGACGCAGTCCATAAATTTTCGAACTCCAGGGGGAATAGGCCCGGGCAACACGACTGATGGTAAGTACGGTGTCTTCCAGATCGTGCGAATTATCCTGATATTCATGGAGAGCCATGGCTATCGCGGCAAACACTTCGCCGGGTTCACTCGCCTCCTCTTTCGGGGCATCGGGTACAACCGGAATCTCTCTCTCCGGACGAACCCGGTTCTTGTTTCTGTCTACCGTGTTGGCCTTCAATCGATGTAAGATCAGGTAAAACACAATAAACCCGACAAGAACAAGGGCTATAACAACTAGATTACTCATTCGTTTCTGATTAGCTGTTTATGATTCGGTTATTTCACGGACCGCCCCGTTAGAGCGGAAGATTATCATGCTTCTTGGGAGGATTCACCAGCTTTTTGGTGGCAAGCTGCTGTAAGGCCCGGATGATACGGAAACGGGTGTTACGGGGTTCAATCACATCGTCGATATAACCGTATTTGGCCGCATTATAGGGATTGGCAAAGGCATCGCGATACTCCTCCTCTTTGGCAACCGCAAAAGCGGCGGGATCGGGTGCAGCAGCCGTCTCTTTGGCAAAAATCACCTCAATGGCACCGGCAGGGCCCATAACGGCAATCTCGGCGGTAGGCCATGCGTAGTTCATATCACCGCGAAGGTGCTTTGAGCTCATCACGCAATAGGCGCCTCCGTACGATTTCCGAAGGGTTACGGTAATTTTGGGAACGGTGGCTTCGCCGTAAGCGTAGAGCAATTTGGCTCCATGCAGAATTACGCCGCCGTACTCCTGCTGTGTTCCGGGAAGGAAGCCCGGTACATCGACCAGGGTAACCAGAGGGATATTGAAGGCATCGCAAAAACGGACAAAACGAGCCGCCTTTCTCGAAGCGTTAATGTCGAGCACTCCGGCCAGCTGTTTAGGCTGGTTGGCCACAATACCCACGGAAATACCGTTAAAACGGGCAAAACCCACAATGATATTGGGTGCATAGGCTTTATGAACCTCCAAAAACTCTCCGTTATCGATAATGGCACCTATCACCTCGTACATATCGTACGGTTTGTTGGGTGAATCGGGAATAATCTCGTTCAGGCCGTCTTCAAGGCGATCGATAGGGTCGTCGCAATCCATCAGAGGAGCCTCCTCCAGGTTATTCTGCGGCAGGAAACTGACCAGATGACGAATCAGTTCGAGTCCCTCCTCTTCGCGATCGACAGTAAAATGGGCCACACCACTCTTGGTGGAGTGAACCGTGGCACCACCCAGCTCTTCCTGGGTTACATCCTCGCCGGTAACGGTTTTCACCACCTTGGGGCCGGTAAGGAACATATAGCTGGAACCTTTGGCCATGATATTGAAGTCGGTGAGCGCGGGCGAATAGACCGAACCACCGGCACAAGGACCAAAGATGGCCGAAATCTGGGGAACAACCCCAGAAGCCAGAATGTTCCGCTGGAAAATCTCGGCATAACCGGCCAACGCATTTACACCCTCCTGAATACGGGCACCTCCCGAATCGTTAATACCGATAATGGGCGCACCCATCTTCATGGCCTGATCCATCACTTTGCAGATTTTCATAGCCAGCGTTTCGGAAAGCGAACCGCCAAACACGGTAAAATCCTGTGCATAGACATAGACCAGCCTTCCATCGATGGTTCCGCAGCCGGTGACTACACCATCGCCCAGATAGGTCTCTTTTTCAATCCCAAAATTGGTACAACGGTGCTGCACAAACATATCGAACTCCTCGAACGACCCTTCGTCAAGAAGAAAGGCAATCCGTTCTCGTGCGGTGTATTTGCCTTTTTTGTGCTGCGACTCAATCCGCCTTTCGCCCCCGCCCAGACGAGCCTTCTCGCGGAGCTCGGTCAATTCTCTAACCTTTTGCAATTGATTGCTCATTGTAATATGATATATAAGATGATAGATTACTCTCTATTTTTTGGAAGGGTCTTCGCAAAGCTCGGTTAAAATGCCCTGAGTAGATTTGGGATGCAGGAAGGCAATATTCAGCCCCTCGGCACCCTTACGCGGAGCCTTATCAATGAGTTGAACACCGGCAGCCTCTGCCTCAGCAAGCGCATCAGCCACATTATTCACAGCAAAAGCAATATGGTGAATCCCCTCACCCTTCTTTTCAATAAACTTCCCGATGGGACCCTCAGGATCGGTCGACTCCAGCAACTCCAGTTTAGTCTGGCCAACCATAAAAAAAGCCGTTTTAACTTTCTGATCCTTAACTTCTTCGATGTTATAGCACTTCAGGCCTAACACCTTTTCATAATAGGGAATAGCCGATTCAATGGATTTAACAGCAATACCGATGTGTTCAATGTGTGTTGGTTTCATAACAAGTAACTCAATATGATAAGATTAATAACGTTTAGGCTCCGGAAAATAAAGCATCAAATATACAAAATAATCAGACAGAACGGCATAGAGAATACCACTATAAAAAAGAAATGGTGAATGTGCGCTTCGCGCAAGTGCTCTAATGCTTCAAAGTGCGAATGCACTTTGAGTGCTCTAATGCTGCGCTGGCGCGCGAAATAAACAACTGCAATAATGTTTTTCGCGCATGCGCTTACTAATTCATTAACCATTAACCACTAACCATTAACCAAAAATAGCGCGAAGCGCAGCACTAGAGCACCAGAGCACCAGAGCACTAGAGCACCAGAGCACCAGAGCACCAGAGCACCAGAGCACTAGAGCATTAGAGCACTAGAGCACCAGAGCACCAGAGCACTAGAGCACCAGAGCACCAGAGCACAGAGCACCATATAGCTTCTATAGGCGATTGCTGCAATAATTTGTAATCTTTCTAAATTATAGGCTTCTCTATTTTAACATCCTTTAACACTGGAAATATTGCTTCGAAAAGCTAACTTTACACGTTGAAACCGGATTCCGGTATAGCCATTATTGTCAAATACACACCGAATTTCTCTCTTCAATGTCAGAACTGAAAAAAAAGCCCTTCTTTAAACGTCCTTTGTTTATACTCGCAGCCGGCATGTCGCTTGGCATTATTATTATGTTACTGGCCGATCAGGCAATGAAGTGGTCTTCGACCCCTGAGTTTTGTGCCATATGCCATGTGCATCCTCATGTCGACGATTCGTGGAAGAAGGGTGTTCATTATAATACAGGAAGCGGTTATCGCGTTACTTGCGTGGAGTGCCATCTCCCCCCCAAAGGAAGTCTCAATCATATTAAGGAGAAAGCCAGAACGGGTTTGCACGATCTCTGGGCTTATATGACAAAAGACAGTGCCGATTTCGATTGGGATGCCAAATCGCAGTTGGAGTATGCAGTGAAAATTGTGTCGAACGAGTCGTGTATGAAGTGCCACCCCAACCTATTCCCCAAAACGTTGTCAGACGACGGCGGAACGGCGCACCTTTATTACGAACAAAACTATAAGGCACTCGATTTGCAGTGTATCAGCTGTCACCTCGACGCCGGTCACTACGATCCCAATTATGTACACGAACGGATTACCACGATTGGGGTTGCCGATGAAGATGCCAATAAAGCGCTATTTACAGAGGCCACTCCGCTAACCGGATTTGCGAATTTTACCGAACAGATACCCGGAACGCCCGTATCATTTAATATGGTAGCCGTGAAGGGAGGTGAGTTCCAGATGGGAAGCCCTGCCGATGAACCTTTCAGAAAGGATGACGAAGGTCCGGTTCGTACGGTTTCGGTAACCGACTTCTACATGGGCGAAGTTGAGGTTACCTGGCGTGAATATTGGTCGTTCTTCCGCGAAACCATGTCGGAAGGCCGCAAAGATGGCGCCGAACTGATGGCAAACAATCTGGTGGCCGAAACGGCCGATGCAGTGAGCGGACCTACACCTCCTTTTGGAAACCCGGAACAGGGATGGGGTGCGGGTTCCCGTCCAGCCATCACCATGTCGCACTATGCAGCACAAACTTACTGTCTGTGGCTCTCGAAGAAAACCGGAAAGCACTATCGTCTGCCTACCGAAGCTGAATGGGAGTACGCTGCCCGTGGCGGTACATCTACCCCCTATTTCTTCGAGGGTAATCCGAAAAAATTCTCCGATCAGGGATTCTGGCGTAAGTTTATCTCGGCCGATACAGCGGTTATCAACTCCTATATAGTGTACACCAAGAATGCCAGAAACCGGACACAGGAACCTTCGGCTGTAATGCCCAATCCCTTTGGCCTGAAAAATATGCTCGGCAATGTGATGGAATACTGTCTCGACTGGTATGCACCCGACGCGTATGCCCAAACCGAAGCCACAGTATCGAATCCGAGAGGTCCTGCCGAGGGAACCGAACATGTGGTGAGAGGCGGCGACTATACCCGCGATGCATCGGAGGTTCGGGCCGCTTCGCGCGAGTTTACCCAGACTGAGCAGTGGCTGAAAACCGATCCACAGGTACCCAAGAGTATCTGGTGGCTCTCCGACATAAAAGGCGTGGGTTTCCGGGTTGTTTGTGTTCCCGGCGAATCCCCGGCTCAACCGACATCTGAAAGTGCTACCGCCGGTGAAGGCAATACAGTACCGGAAAGTGGAACCGAAACATATCAATAAATTCACATAATCAACCAATCTCTCAACACCCTCAAACAATCAATTATTATGAAAAATGGTCTGAACAGACGTGAGTTCCTGTCAACCGCCGCTATCGCCGGTGCCGTTGGGACTCTGGGTGCAAGCTCGCTGCTTACATCCTGTACTGGCGGAGGTACAGCCTCCGAAGTTTTAACCCCTCTGATCCCTGCCGATCAGGTTTACAACCCCAACCTTACAGATAAGGCTGTTGACGGGAAACCCCTCAAAGCAGTGTTGGTAGGTTGCGGTGGTCGTGGTTCGGGAGCCATAAGAGACTTTCTGGCCGCTGCTAACAACGTAACCTGCGTTGCACTTGCCGACGTGTTTGAGGACAGAGTGAAAAATGTCCAGAAAATGCTGAAAGAGAACTATCAGATTGATATTCCCGATGCAAACTGTTTTGTAGGTTTCGACGCTTACAAAAAAGCCCTTGCTGTAGAGTGCGATTTGATGGTAACCGCCACCCCTCCTGCTTTCCGCCCCATGCATTACAAAGCTGCTGTCGATGCCGGCAAGCATGCTTTCCTTGAAAAACCCATCGGTGTAGACCCTGTAGGGCTGCGTACCATTATGACCGCTGCCAAGAAGGCCGAATCACAAGGTCTTTGCTGCGTTACCGGAACCCAGCGTCGTCACCAACGTCCCTATGTTGAATCGTACAAGCAGATTATGAGTGGTCTGATGGGCGAAATCACCGGTGGAGCCGTATATTGGAATCAGGGTATGTTGTGGTACAGAAACCGCGATGAAAAGTGGACCGACATGGAGTGGATGATTCGCGACTGGGTTAACTGGACATGGCTTTCGGGCGACCACGTAGTTGAACAACACGTTCACAATATCGACGTATTCTCGTGGATGGTTAACAAGAAACCGGTTTCCGCTCTTGCTTTCGGTGCCCGTCACCGTCGTATCACCGGAAATCAATACGATATGTTCTCGGCCGACGTAGTGTATGAAGGCAATGTACATCTGCACAGCATGTGTCGTCAGATTGACGGTTGCGCCAATAACGTATCGGAATTCATCCAGGGAAGCAAAGGCTCATGGTGGAGTGGCGATATGGCCATCCGTAACCTGAAGGGCGAAGTAATCTGGCAATACGACAGCGAACTGGACAAACAGTTCCAACAAAACAACGCTTATGTACTGGAGCACGTCGACCTGATTACACACATCCGCGAAGGCAAACTGATCAACCAGGTAGAAGGTACTGCTATCTCTACCCTTACGGCTGTGATGATCCGCGAATCGGCTTACACCGGCAAGCAGGTTAAATACGATGACATCTTCAATTCGCAGATGGATCTTCTTCCCAAAGAAGAGGAACTGGTTCTGGGCCCGATGGATATGGCCAAATATGGTACGCTGGCCGTTCCCGGCAAGGGAAAAGAAGCGTAATCCGCTCTTTATAAGCAAAAGAGGCTGTCCTTATGGGACAGCCTCTTTTCTTTTTAACAACAGCAAAATGATTCGAGAAGCCTTACAGGATAGGTTCTCCGAAAAGGGTTGCCGACGAACACCGCACAATCTTAACCTGAACCAAATCGCCCGGGTTCTCGCCGTTTCCGGGAAAGACCACCACTTTATTCTGAGAGGTGCGGCCGGCCAAATCAGTGGCCGAGCGCTTCGATACACCCTCAACCAATACCTCGAAGGTTTGCCCTACATCGCGTTTCTTGCTCTGAAGCGAAAGATGGTTTTGCACATCGATGATCTCCTGCAATCTGCGGGCTTTAATCTCTTCGGGCACATCGTCCTGGTAGTGTCTGTGGGCATAAGTACGAGGCCGGACCGAATACTTGAACATAAAGGCAAAATCGTACCCCACCTCCTGCATCAGCGAAAGCGTTTCGGCGTGATCGGCTTCGGTTTCGGTAGAGAATCCGGCAATCAGATCGGTCGAAATGGAGGCGTGGGGAAGATAGGTACGAATAGAGGCTATCTTTTCGAGGTAGGTTTCGCGCGAATAGCCCCGTTTCATCACCCCGAGCAGGCGGGTACTGCCGCTCTGGGCCGGCAGATGAATACTCTTGCAGAGGTTAGCGTGCGCAGCAATGGCCTGCACCACCTCAGTACTCATATCTTTGGGATGCGAGGTCGAAAACCGGATGCGCAGTTCAGGAAACGAGACGGCAGCCTCAGAAAGCAGATCGGCAAAGTGCAGGGGCGCAACTCGC
>CAYVJA010000015.1:28282-43876 GCA_964451605.1 uncultured Bacteroidales bacterium
GAGGTAGGAGTCTACATTCTGACCCAACAGGGTAACCTCTTTATAGCCCGCATCGCAGAGTTGCTGCAGCTCCTGCATGATGGTCCGGGGGTTTCGGCTTCGCTCACCCCCGCGGGTATAGGGAACAATGCAATAGGCACACATATTGTTACAGCCCCGCATGATAGAGACAAACGACGAAACACCGTTTTTGTCCATTCGTACGGGCGAGATATCGGCATAAGTCTCTTCGCGCGACAGCAAAACATTGATGGCCTTCTGACCGGTTCCGGCCTGCTGCAGCAGCTGCGGAAGATCTCGGTAAGCATCGGGGCCGGCTACAATATCAACCGCCTGTTCCTCTTCTAACAGCTGTTCCTTCAGGCGTTCGGCCATACAGCCCAGAACACCCACCAGTAAACCGGGACGTCGTCTCTTTAATGGGCCGAAATGGGCCAGACGCGAACGCACTTTTTGCTCGGCATTATCACGAACGGCGCAGGTATTCAACAAAATCAGCCCGGCTTCGGCCGGATTTTCGGTAATGCGGTACCCCGCCTCGCCCAGAATGGAGGCCACCACTTCGCTGTCGTTTACATTCATCTGGCACCCGTAAGTCTCAATATATACGGCCACGGTTTCGGAAGGCTCTCCGGCCATCCGGAGTCCCGGGGTGAACGGTGATGCTGATGAGGGTTTATGCGATAACTTACTGTGTAAACTACTCATTTCGTGTTGATACAATTATACTTGGAGTGAATCCATCACTTTTTGCACCTCCTCTTCGGTGACACGCAGTTTGTCACGGCAGAAAGCAAGCAGGTGCGCAACCCGCTTCACCTTCAGGAGCACCTCATCAACCGGAATCGACTCCTCTTCAAGTCTTGCCAGAATGGACTCAATCTCGGCCAGGGCCTCTTGGTACGATAAGGATTCAGGAACGTTCGTTTCGGAAGGATTCCATTCGGACGAGCGGGTTTCGGTAGTCATAACGTGCAAATTTTCGGGTTATTCTACATAAAGCACCAGCCCTTTTAAATATTCGCCCTCCGGATGGTAGATATTCACCGGATGATCGGCAGGCTGGGTAAGTTGGTGCAATATACGAACATTTCGGCCCGAAATGGCCGCTGCCGAGAAGATGGCGGTACGAAACTGGTCGCGCGAAATGGCTTGCGAACAGGAAAAGGTAAAGAGAATTCCGCCGGGGGCTATCTGTTTAATGGCTTTGGCATTCAGACGTTTGTAGGCCTGCATGGCATTCGAAACAGCCTGGTTGTGTTTGGCAAAGGCAGGAGGATCGAGCACAATCAGCTGGTAAGTTTCCGGAAGTTGATTCAGAAAGGTAAAGGCATCTTCTGCAATGGCACGATGAGGAGGATTGTGCGGGAAATTGAGCAAAACATTCTTTTCGGCCAGTTCTATGGCCCGTTTCGAACTGTCGACGGTATCTACCAGCAGTGCCCCTCCGCGAAGCGCATAGACCGAAAAACCTCCGGTATACCCAAACATATTGAGAAACCGCTTCCCTTGGGCGTAGTGTGAAACCAGGGCACGATTTTCGCGTTGATCAATGAAGAAACCGGTTTTTTGCCCCTCAATCCAGTCGATATAGAATGAGTTCCCGTTTTCCAAAACCACCTCCTCGCCGGAATCGCCCAGCAGATAGCCGTTGGCTACCGTGTCGCCGGGAAGTACCGGAAGGGTTCCCTCGCTCTTGTTGTAGACTGAGCGCAATTGGGCACCATAAAGCCTCTGAAGGGCCCGGGTTATTTGGGGCAGGCATCGGTAGACTCCCACCGAATGAGCCTGAATAACGGCCGAACGGCCATAGATGTCGATGATCAGCCCGGGAAGCATATCGCCTTCGCCATGTACCAGCCGATACACATTGGTTCGGCTGTTTTGGGTTAGTTGCGCGGCCTCACGCAAACGGAAGGCGTTTTGCAGACGGGAATACCAGAACTCATCGTCGGGCTCGATAGCCGAAAAGGAGAAGAGACGTACCATGATAGAACCCTTCTGGTAGTGACCACACCCCAGGAGCGTTCGGTTTGCCGAATAGACCTCCACCCAGTCGCCCTCTTTCGGAGCCCCCTCAATCCTATGAATGGCACCCGAAAAGATCCAGGGGTGAAACCGTTCGACTGAGACCTCCCGGCCCGGTTTAAGTACAATTTTATCCATGATTTGTCGAAGCCGAAAGTGCGGCAAAGATGCGGTACGAGGCCCAGGCATCGATAGCAGCGTAACGCATCTGCCCCGAAGTGAGTTCGGCGTTTTCCCAGTTCGAGAGCTGTTGTGCCTTCGAGATGCGACAACCCAACACAATTCCGGTCAATTTAGAGAGCCCGTTACTCTCAATACCAAAGGGCTTCACAAAATCCTGCAAATCAAGAAATCCGCCCTCATTAAAGGGGCGCCATCGCTTCAGTTGCCGGATGTCCTGGCTCACCGCCACCCCGATTTTAGCGACGGCCTTATCGGACAACAGTGCCGCCATGCCGGCCGTAACCCCGGTTTGATGAAGCCTGAACAGATAGACATCTGTTTCGGTGGCCAACTGCAATAGGGCCACCTTGTGACTCTGTCCGCGGGTAAAACTGGGTTTGGTCTCGGTGTCGAACCCCAAATGGCGGTGCTCCGAAAGAACTCGCGCCACTTTATCGGCCTCCTCTACCGATGAAACCAGATGAATCGGACCATCGTAGGTACAGACAGGCAAAGCATTCAGCGTCTCTTTAGAGATGTCCGGCAAATAGGCCATGGTTTAGTCGTTGCCCCGATCTTCGGAGAAACCCTCCATTTCGGAAGGATCGAACCCCTGTTCATCATCGTCTTCTACCACGGTGCGGCGTACCTCCACCTTCTTCTTGGTAAAACGAAGGTTGTGCAGGGCCCGCAACAGGAAGAGGAGTTTTACCCCCCAGAACTGACGAAAACTGCGTTCAATTTCGGCAATGGCATCGTTTTTACTCTCGATGTCCTCGAATTGATACCACCTGATAAAGTCTTTCAGATCCTGATAGATATCGGTTAGCGCCTCCGACATACTCGAACGCACCAAAATCTCTTTGTTCAGAATCTTGTCGTCGGTAATCTCTGTGAAGGTATCTTCTTCGCGCAGCACCGATTGAAGCGTCTGATAGACCTTCTTGTAATCCTTTTCGGTAAGGAATTTCTCTGTATCGGCAGAATATACGGTGGTTACCTCGGGAAGTGTCAAAATCCGGACGTAAATTCTCGGAAGAATTTTCAGAAGGAACTCCTGCATCTCTTTACCCTGCATAGACCCGGCCGACTCAATGGTTGTACAGTATTTCCGGGATAACAGCACAAAATCGCTTACGGGTTGAGATACCAATTCTTCAATCTTTCTCATAACGAATCAGCTTTTTTTGAAGTTTGCAAACTTACATGAAAAGAGAGAAAAACCCTCTCCGAAACAGAAAAAAGAGCAGATATCTTTAAGAGGCTGCAAAAACCACCCCGTTTTCCTGCATAACTACCTTACCGTCATCGGCCATGTGTCGCAGCAAAAGAAGTGCGGCCTCCTGCCCGGCGGGCAGCTGTCCGAGTAAGGATTCCAGGCTGAGAGGCCCCTCACGCAGCAGAGACATCACCTGCTCGGAGAAGTGTTCTGTTGCCCCCACCGAAAAGGAGATGCCGGGCTTCCGCATACAAAAATCGCAACGGCCGCACGGAGGCTCCGCCTTTTGGCCAAAGTAACGCAACAGAAGCCTGTTTCTGCAATCCAACCCCAGCACATACCCTATTACCGCCTCGAGCTTATTGCCATAGTGTTTTTTCCTATCGAAATAAACCGGTGCACTCATGGCTACATACTTTGTCTCCATCCGGGGCATCAGGTAGGTTACGAGTGGATTCTTCCGACTCGGAATGTAACTGATAATCTGTAATTTGCGAAGCTGATTCAGATATTCACGGACCCGATCGGGGGGGATTTTAGCGCGGGTGGCAAGCAGTTGCTCGTCGATGGCCACATAGCCACTGAAGAGTCCTGTGTACGAACGCAGCAGTTGCTTGATAAAGAGGTCGAAAGCCTCGTGTTTCACCTGAAACCGGTAGAGGTCGTCCCGGGCTGCAGTAAAATGGATACGTGCCAATGGGTCGGGGTTTTCGTCGAACTCGATATAACCCTCCCTCACCAGAATCTGCAGTGCGGAATAGGCTTCGAGAGCAGGAAAGCGGAAACGCTTCAGAAAAAGCGAAAAATCGAAGGTAAAGGAGGCTCCTTCACCACCCCCCAGGGTAATTTGTAAAAACTGCCCCATGGCATCGTACACCCGTCTGATAAAATCGGGCTCGGGAAAAGAGGTCTGTTCGCGCTGCAGGAGGCGGGCCTTGTCGGAGGGGTGATACAGCAAAATGGCATGCGCCGCCTTCCCGTCTCTGCCTGCCCTTCCTGCCTCCTGAAAATACTCTTCGAGGGTATCGGGGAGGTCCAGATGAATCACATAGCGTACATCGGGTTTATCGATGCCCATGCCAAAAGCATTCGTTGCCACCATAATCGGTTTCTCGCCCCGTTGCCAGGCCTCCTGTCGGCGCGATCGGACCAAAGGATCGAGCCCGGCGTGGTAATAGTCGGCCTCCAGTCCGTGATGCTGGAGAAATTCGGCCGTTTCACGCGCCTTCCGCCGATTGCGCACATAGACAATTCCCGAACCGCCGGCGGAGCGATGCACTTTGAGAATGTACTCGGGCTTGTTCTCCGTCTCGCGCACCAGATAGGTGAGGTTGCGACGGTTAAAACTCATGGTAAAGAACAACGGCTTGCGAAAACGCAGCTGCTGCTGAATCTCCTCAATTACGGGTGGTGTTGCCGTTGCAGTAACCGCGAGCACCGGTACATCGGGGAAGAGTTCGCGGAGCCCGGCTATTTGCAGGTACGAAGGCCGGAAATCGTGCCCCCACTGCGCAATACAGTGTGCCTCATCTACGGCAATCAGATTTACCGTCATCTGCTGAACCCGGGTACGGAAGAGATCGGAAGAGAGTCGTTCGGGCGAAATATAGAGAAACTTACACTCCCCGAAAATGCACAGATTGAGCGACTTGTCAATTTCATCGAACGACATGCCCGAATAAACAGCCACGGCCTTTATTCCCTTTTGATTCAATTGCTCTACCTGATCTTTCATCAGGGCAATCAGTGGGGTAACCACCAGACAGATACCGGGCATGGCCAACGCCGGTATCTGGTAGGTAAGCGATTTTCCTCCACCGGTTGGCATCAGAGCCAGGGTGTCGTTTTGCGCAAGCACCGATTGGATAATCTCTTCCTGAAGCGGACGAAAGGCAGTAAACCCCCAATATTTCAGTAATAGGTCGTGTATCGACATAACTCAGGCGGAGTCGTGAACAGGAATCAAAACTACGTCAATTTTGAGAAAGGAAAAAATGCGTAGATTTGTTCTATGACTTTCACCCGCCTTTTTAGTGATTATGCGCAGTACGCTGCGCCCGGAATGGAGAGCCTGGTATTCAGGCACTCCAACTGGATGCGTTTTTTGGAATGGGTTCAGGAAACACCCCGGTTTTCGGTGAATCGGGCGGGTGAATCGGCCGAAGGCCGTTCTATTTGGCAACTCAGTTGGGGAGAGGGTCCCATACCGGTATTGTTATGGTCGCAGATGCATGGAAATGAAGCCACCGCCTCTCGTGCGCTCTGCGATCTGTTTCGTTTTCTCTCGGTTTCGAACGATGCTTTTCAACCCCTTCGTGATTCGCTTTTCCAACGGTTTACCCTCCATTTTTTGCCCATGCTGAACCCCGATGGTGCCGAAATTTGGCAACGGGAAAACGGGCTGGGGATAGATATTAACCGCGATGCGCTTCGGCGTACAGCTCCCGAATCGGCAATTCTCTACCGGGTATTTCAGGCGGTGCAGCCCCGGATCGGGTTTAATCTCCACGACCAATCCGACTTCTACAGTGTGGGCAGTTCACTGCGCCCTGCCACCCTGACCCTGTTGGCTCCCCCCTTCGATGAGAGCAACCCGGTAAGTCCCGGCAGACTGTTGGCAATGGCTCTGGTTAACCATATGTTTGGTTTATCCGGACAGCTGTTTCCGGGACATACCGCAAAGTGGCGCGACGATTATGAGCCCAGGGCGTTTGGCGAATTTTTCCAGCAGGCGGGCACGGCTACTGTGCTGATTGAAGCGGGAGGATTCCCGGCCGATCCGGATAGAAATGTGGCACGACGTCTGATCTTTTCGCTTCTCCTCTCTTCTCTGGCCGAAGGGATTCCCTCCGAATGTGCCGATTGCTCCCCTCAGAAGCTGGCCTCCTGGAGCCAGGCTCACAGCGGGGCGATTGAAACAGGTTACCAATCGATTCCATTGAATCGGGAGAATGGAATGTTTTCGCGGATTGAGCGGGATAAATGCATCATGCATAACCAAAACAGCTACATCACCGATGTAGGTTACCGGCGGCAAAGTCTTCTCCTGGACGGCATGCTCAAAAGCGAGTTGATACAAGAGGCTGTCGGTGACCTGCGGATGTTTGGATCGTACGAGGAGTGCGAACAGAATACCCCTGTCCTATGACACTACACTACATCTGGGGAGGATTCTTCCTCCTGGCCTTTTTTACTGCCCTTGTGAATTATCTCTTCATGGGTCAGACCACTGTCTTTAAAGAGATTATCGACAGCACTTTCGATGCATCGCGTATGGCGGTAATCGATATCGCGCTTCCCCTTATCGGAATTATGTCGCTCTGGCTGGGGCTGATGAACATTGGTGAGAAGGCGGGAGCTGTACGCCTTCTGGCACGTCTGGCGGGCCCCTTTTTCCAGAAGCTTTTCCCCGAAATTCCGCGTAATCACCCGGTTTCCGGACAACTCCTCATGAATTTTTCGGCCAATATGCTGGGGCTCGATAATGCCGCCACCCCGCTCGGGTTAAAGGCGATGCAGGGGTTGCAGGAGCTGAATCCCGATAAGGAGAGGGCGTCGAATGCGCAGATTATGTTTTTAACACTCAACACTTCAGGGCTTACCATTATTCCCATCTCTATTTTGGCTCAACGGGCCATTCTGGGCGCCTCGAATCCTACCGATGTCTTTATTCCGATTTTGATTGCCACCTTTGTCTCCACGCTTACAGGGATGACTTATGTGGCTGTAAGGCAGCGCATTTCGCTGATAAACAGGGTGGTATTGGGATGGATCGGCTCTCTGACCGCCCTGATCGGGGGGGCCGTATGGTACCTCTCAACCCTGCCGCGGGCTGAGATGGAGGCCACCGCTTCGCTCTGGAGTAACGGACTTCTTTTGTTTGTCATTCTGGGCTTTGTGGCCGGCGGGATGTACAAAAAGATTAATGTATTCGAGGCCTTTGTCGAGGGTGCCAAAGGAGGTTTCGAAACCTCTGTAAAAATTATCCCCTATCTGGTGGCTATGCTGGTGGGAATTGCGGTATTCCGGGCCTCCGGGGCGCTGAGCCTTTTGATGGACGGCATCAGATGGAGCGTGGAACAACTCCACCTTAACTCCGATTTTGTGGAAGCACTTCCGGTTGCCTTTATGAAACCGCTGAGCGGCAGCGGGGCACGGGCTATGATGATAGAGACTATGAGTCAGTATGGGGCCGACTCGTTTGCAGGCCGGCTCTCCTGTCTGTTTCAGGGGGCAGCCGATACCACTTTTTACATTTTGGCTCTCTACTTCGGATCGGTGGGTATTAAAAAGATCAGATACTCCATCTCGGCCGGACTAATAGCCGATGTTGCCGGTGTGTTGGCAGCCATTGCGGTTGCCTACCTCTTTTTTCACTGACAGACAATCCTCTGCAAAAAAGGGGATTGCGCAGCAAAACATTTCTTTACTGATAGTTGTTACTGACTTTAAGTGGCCGTAGATTGCTTTGATCTATTGCAGCTATAAAAATGGGATTAGCATGGAAAAATCGGATATCGGATTGATCGGGTTGGCGGTAATGGGCGAAAATCTGGCCCTCAACATGGAGAGCCGGGGTTTTCGGGTTTCTGTCTACAACCGGACGGTTCCGGGAGTGGAAGAGAGGGTTGCCGAACACTTTGTTTCGGGAAGAGGCGCCGGGAAGGCTTTTGCCGGTTTCAGCCGGATAGATCAGTTTCTGGCTTCACTACAATCGCCCCGGAAGGTCTTTATGATGGTCAGGGCCGGAAAACCGGTCGATGAACTGATAGAGCAGATGCTCCCCTTTCTCGAACCGGGCGACATCCTGATGGATGGAGGTAATTCGGAATATGCCGATACGGAGCGAAGGGTAGCCTTCCTCGAATCGAAGGGGCTTTATTTTATAGGGGCAGGGGTCTCGGGAGGTGAAGAGGGGGCTTTGAAGGGTCCGTCGATCATGCCGGGAGGATCGGAAAAGGCCTGGCCGGCTGTAAAGCCTATACTGCAGGCTATTGCTGCCAAGGCCGACGATGGTTCGCCCTGTTGTGAATGGATGGGCAGCGGAGGTGCAGGCCACTTTGTAAAGACCATTCACAATGGCATTGAGTATAGCGACATGCAACTTATTTCCGAGGCCTATTCGGTAATGAAGGGGCTTTTCCACATGCCGAACGAATCGATTGCCAAGAATTTTGCCCATTGGAATGAGGGCAAATTACAGAGTTATCTGATTGAGATTTCAGCGCAGATTCTGCAGTATAAAGAGCCGGACGGAAGCTGGTTAATCGAGAAGATTCTGGATGCAGCCGGTCAAAAAGGCACCGGGAAATGGTCGGTGAGCGCGGCCCTCGATCTGGGGGTTCCTCTGGGCTTGATTGCCACAGCGGTGTTCGAACGGAATCTCTCGGCGCAGAAGGAGGAGCGTCGGGCCACCGCAAAACTTTATCAACGCGAACTTGCGGGAGGGGCTCCGGTCAATCCCGACTCGGTACAGCAGATTGAGTCGGCGCTCTTTGCTTCGAAGCTGGCGGCCTATGCCCAAGGCTTTTCTATACTGCATCGGGCCTCGGAAGCGTGGGGCTGGAAACTGAATCTTGCAGCCATTGCACGCATCTGGCGATCAGGCTGCATTATCCGTTCGGCCTTCCTGAACCGGATTGCCGAGGCCTGTGAAGCCGATCCGGCACTCTCGAACCTGCTCAAATCGCCGTGGTTTGTTCAGGAGATCCGGAGTGCCCTGCCCCGTTGGAAGCAGCTGGTGGCATCGGCAACCACGCACGAGATTGGCGTACCGGCTTTTTCGTCGGCACTGCAATATTTTTACTCGCTCAGTTCGGAGCATTTGCCCGCCAATCTGATTCAGGCACAACGCGACTATTTCGGAGCCCATACCTACGAACGCACCGACACCCCTCGCGGAGAATTTTTCCACACCAACTGGACCGGGAAAGGGGGCGACACCCACTCCGGAAGCTATAACGCGTAAACTGCCAGCTATGGAACGGCCAAAAAGTCAAATCATTGTCATTTTCGGTGCTTCGGGCGACCTTACACACCGCAAATTGATTCCCGCTCTCTTCTCACTCTACAAAGCCCAAAAGCTGCCTGAGATTTTCGCCATTCTGGGGGTGAGCCGAACCGACTATTCCGACCCTTCGTACAGAGCATTTCTGCGACAAAAGATGGTGGCACACCTTAAGTCGGATGTACTTCCGGAGGGAGCAGAGAAATTTCTGGAAAAGGTCTTTTACCATGCCATGGACCCCGCCCTCCCCGACGGATATCCGGGATTGGTGGAGCGGCTTGCTCAATTAGACCGCGAAACGGGTAACAATGAGAGTTATCTTTACTATCTGGCCACTCCGCCGGTTCTCTACGACAAAATCCCGAAACATCTTAAGGCCGTAAAACTGAATATGGAGGGGTGCCACGGGGGGGTGAAACGGATTATCATAGAAAAGCCCTTCGGATACGACCTGAAATCGGCCCGCCGGCTTAACAGCATTTACGAAACGGTATTCC
Organism: uncultured Bacteroidales bacterium; assembly: GCA_964451605.1. GTDB lineage: Bacteria > Bacteroidota > Bacteroidia > Bacteroidales > UBA4181 > JAQVSH01. The sequence continues at coordinate 38,196 of CAYVJA010000015.1, forward strand.
GCGAAAAGCAGCTCTTCCGGATAGATCACTTTCTGGGAAAGGAGACGGTGCAGAATATTCTGGCACTCCGTTTTTCGAACGGCATCTTTGAACCGCTCTGGAATCGCCGTTATATCGACCGCATTGAGGTTACAGCGGTCGAGAATCTGGGCATTGAGAGCCGGGGCGGCTTTTACGACCATACCGGAGCGCTCCGCGATATGGTACAGAATCATCTGATTCAGTTGCTGGCTCTCTGCACCATGGAACCTCCTGCCAGCTATAACGAAAACGACTTCCGTAACGAAGTGGTTAAGATTTATAAGGCGCTCAGGCCCTTAACTCCCGAAGAGATTGCCCGCGATGTAATCAGAGGGCAATATATGGCTTCGCACCGTTTGGACGGCCCGGTAAAGGGATACCGGGAAGAGACATCGGTGCATCCTGACTCCCGGACAGAGACCTTTCTGGCCATGAAACTGCACATTGCCAACTGGCGATGGGATGGCGTACCCTTCTACATTCGTACCGGAAAGCAGATGCCCACTAAGGTCACCGAAGTGGTTGTCCATTTTAAGGCAGCTCCTCACAATATCTTTGGCGACGTTCACGGGAAGCCTTCGCCCAACAAACTGGTAATCCGCATCCAGCCCAACGAAGGGGTTGTCCTGAAATTCGGGCTTAAGGTGCCGGGGTCGGGCTACGCGGTGAAGGAGGTATCCATGGACTTTACATACGACAAATTAGAAGGCACTCCGGTGGCCGACGCCTATGCCCGGCTGATTGAAGATTGTATGAAGGGCGACCCGACCCTCTTTACCCGGAGCGATGCCGTGGAGGCCAGCTGGGCCTTCTTCAATCCCATTCTGGAAGCATGGGCGGATCATCCCGAGATACCGCTCTATGGCTATCCCGCCGGAACCTGGGGTCCTTTGGAGGCCGAATCGATAATGGCTCCCGACACCACCTGGAGCAATCCCTGTAAGAATCTTACCGATACCGATCTATATTGCAGTTTATGAGAAAAGAGATCTTCGAAGATGCCGCGGCTGTTGCCCGCGGACTAAGCCTTGAACTGATCCGCCTTATAAACGGAAAAGCGGGAGAGCCCTTTTTCCTGGCCATCTCAGGCGGCTCTACTCCGTCGGTTTGGTTCCGGATTCTGGCCGGGGAGTTTGCCGATAAGGTGAACTGGGAGGCTCTGCGGCTTTTTTGGGTAGATGAGCGCTGCGTTGAGCCTACCCATCCCGAAAGCAATTACGGAGTGGCTAAGCAGCTGCTTCTGGATCGGGTTCCTCTTGCACCGGAACAGATATTTCGGATTCACGGAGAGGCCGACCCTCAACAGGAGGCAAAACGGTACAGTTCGCAGGCAGAGTCCGTCATACCCGCAAGCAACGAGGTTATCCGGTTCGATCTGGTAATTGCCGGACTGGGAACCGACGGACACACCTCCTCTATCTTTCCGGGACAGGAGGGGTTGCTCTCCTGCATACAGCCTTACGCCGTTTCGGCGCATCCGCAAACCAAACAACGCCGGATTGCTCTCACCGGAAAACCCATGATAGAGGCCCGAAACCTGATTTTCCATCTTACAGGAAGCGATAAGCGCGCCATCCTGCAGCAGGTTTTACACCCTTCGGAGAATAGTTTGCTGCTTCCCTCTGCCTATATTCTGGAGAGAGCACTGAATCCTGCACTCTATATCGACCGCGCTGCTGCAGCCGGTTGAACCGCTCAGCCTTTCCGTCGAAGGGTGTCGTGCGGCCGCTGTATAAGAATGGCAACCAGCACAGAGAACCCCATCAGGTAGGGATAGAACAGGTATTTCATCACCAGAAAGGGCGATGCCGATGCCCCGGCCAGCCCAACGGCAGCCAGGAGCTGCGCTCCATAGGGGATCAATCCCTGCATAAAACAGGAGGCAGTATCGATGATACTGGCCGTTCGACGGGGAGAGATACCATACCGCCTTCGCAAATCGCGGGCAACAGGGCCTACGATGACCAGTGCCACGGTGTTGTTGGCGGTAAACATATCTACCAGGGCTGTCAGCCCGAACATTCCGAATTCAGCTCCTCTTTTCGACCGTATGCGCTGCGACATATGCGAAAGAAGGTATTGAATTCCCCCGTTATATCTGATCATGGCAAGGGTTCCGCCCGCAAGCAGTGCCACCATCGAGACCTCTCCCATAGAGAGGATCCCATCGCCCGCCGCCTTTAACGCATGCCAGACAGTAAAATAGCCCCCGGCCACCCCAATGGCGGTTGCCAGAATCATGCCCCCCACCAGCACCAGCATAACATTCATTCCCCAGATAGAGGCTATCAGTACAAAGAGGTAGGGAACAACCTGAAGCAGACTTTCAGGCCGGAAGGGAATCTCCGGAGCAGAAACCCCCGACGGCTGCAAAAAGAGATAGAGTAAACAGGTAATCACAGCAGCCGGCAACACCAAACGGAGGTTAAGGGTAAATTTCTCTTTGGGGCGCGACGACTGGGTACGCGTGGCCACAATGGTGGTGTCGGAAATCATCGAAAGGTTATCGCCAAACATGGCACCCCCCACCACAACACCCAGCATGAAATGGATATCCAGCTTCAATCCGGCAGCTAACTCGGCTGCCACCGGAACCAGCGCAACCACTGTACCCACCGATGTGCCTATCGAGAGCGACATAAAACAGGCCACAACAAAGAAACCCGCAATCAGCACATTCTGGGGAAGAAGCGAGATACCCAGGGTAGCAGCAGCCTTTACAGCCCCCATAGCTTCGGCAATTCCGGCGAAGGCGCCCGCCAGAATAAAAATCAAAATCATGGTAGAGATGTTGGTATCCGACATTCCCTGCACAAAGCGATCTACCTTACGCACCAGCGGAACTTCGGGCTTCATGGCCACTGCCGCGGTGGCCGCAATTAAGAAGGCTACCGTAACCGGCATAGCATAAAAATCGGCCTTCACCAGTGAGGCTGTCAGGTAAACCAGCACAAAAAGGGCAAAAGGCAACAGGGCTGAAGCAGAGGGTTGAGGAGTGGGATACTTCAACATAATGTGAGGAAAAAGGAGATTTCAGAGGCACGTCAGCCCGCTATTTTGGGTTAAAACTACAAAAAGAAGCAGACATTGGCCAAAAAAGAGCCAATTTGCAGGGGTTATATGTAACTTTGCCATTATGTGAGCTTTGAGGCTATGGTTGAAAAACTTTCTCTTAATCTGGTCATCGCAAAAAGGTATAGGCTCTCTGAGTCATTGGGAGGCAGTACCTTTACGGAGGTATGGAAAGCTATCGACCAGGAGGAGGACAAACCGGTGGTGCTTAAGTTTTTTCTCCCGGGCAAAGGACTCGATGAGAAGGGGCTGAAGTCTTTCTTAAAAACAATGAAAATGCTCCCCTGCCCGGAAGAGGGCAGGCTGGTACCCTTCCGCTACTTCTCCTGGTGTAAATCGCCGGTTAAGGTGATGCCCTGGTTTGAAGGTGGTGATCTTTCAGCATGTAAGGGGGCTGTCTCTGAGGCCGAGGCCGAACGCTTTCTGCGGGAAGGAGCCCTCGCGCTGGCTGAACTGGAAGCTCTCGAACCCTTCGGGGTTCATTACGATTTGCGACCCGATCGGTTTCTTATCGACAAGGAGGGACACTATTTTCTGAAAGACTACGAAATCACCCCCGATTTACACAATCTGCTGGCTATGCAATCGGGGCAGCCCAACATTCCTTTCGGGAAATCGGCTTACAAGGCTCCGGAACAGTTTAACCGGGCTCTGGGCCTTAGGCAGTACACGCCAAAAGGGAATATTTTTGGTTTGGGAGCCATCTTCTATGAGTGGGTAACGGGCGAACTGCCCTTCGGTGAATTGGGAGGGGTTGCCATGCGGGCCAATACACCCATTCCCGAACTTCCTTACAAGTGGTCGCATTTTCAGCCACTGCTCAATAAAATGCTGTCGCGCAATGCAGACCTCCGTCCCCGTGCCGAAGAGTTGGCAGAAATGATTCAGGTGCTACCCGTTGCAGTCGGGAAGCGGTTCTTTTTGGGTCTGAATCCCAAAATCTGGATTGCAGGATTCATCGTAATTTGCACCTTACTCACGCTCTGGTTTCTGGTTTATCGTCATCCGCAGCAAACGCATCCCGATAGGGGAAGCAGCACAACGCGGAATGTCTCTTCTTCACTCCAAAGAGATACATCAAAGCCCATTACTACCCAAAATCCGGCAGAAGCAGCCGACAATTCTCCCGAAAAAGCTGCCACGCCACTTCCTCCCGGTGCGTTGGCCATGGAGTGGGTTCGTGTGGAGGGGGGTGAATTTCTGATGGGAAATCCCGATACTACCGACAGGCAACATCCTCTTCGCCGTGTGGCGGTATCGAGTTTCTCCATTGGAAAATATGAGGTTACGGTAGCGCAATATCGGGCATTCTGTCAGGCAACAGGCAGGGAAATGCCCTACGAACCGCCCTGGGGGTTTCAGGATAACCACCCTATTGTTCGGGTAACCTGGTTCGATGCGAGGGATTTTGCCCAATGGATGGGCGGGAGGCTTCCTACTGAGGCGGAGTGGGAATATGCAGCCAGAGGAGGTGCTCAGAGCAAGGCCTATCTCTATAGCGGAAGCAATCAACCCGACGAAGTAGCTTGGTATCCGCAGAATGCCAACGCCCGTCCGCACGATGTAGGCACCAAAAAGGGAAATGAACTGGGCATTCACGATATGAGCGGAAATGTGTGGGAATGGTGCAACGACTGGTTTGCCGAAAAACCCGATGACAGCGATCTCTCGTTTGTAAAAGACCCCACCGGCCCGGCTTTTGGGAAAAGTCGTTCACTCAGAGGGGGAAGTTTCTATTTTGATAACCTCTTCGGACGGATTTTTCACCGTCATCATAGCGCACCCTCGCTGGTTAGTCAGAATATCGGATTCAGGATTGTACGATAACCGCAACCCCTGCGCCAAAGAAGGGGTTGAACTTTTAGAACGGCAGATTGTCTCTATAGAACGTGTTAACTGAATAGAGAATAGAATGAAAAAAAGTTGTTATAAATGGATAGCAGCCGCCATTGGCGCAGCTGCGGGTTTTGCCTATTGGAAATTTGTGGGTTGCGAATCGGGTGGTTGCCCCATTCAATCAACCTGGTACATCTCAACACTATTTGGGCTGGTTCTCGGGTGGCTCATCGGAGGCATGATCAGCGGCAAATCGGGATGCGGTTGCGGTTGTAAATAACTCAATACTAGTGCTATGGATGCATTAAAAAAGCGTATTGATGGTGACAAGCCGGTTTTGATAGACTTTTACGCCGACTGGTGTGGCCCGTGTAAGATGATGACCCCGATTCTGGAGGAGTTTAAAGCGATGGTGGGCGATTCCATCGACATCCTAAAGGTCGATGTCTACCGAAATATAGCTGCTGCTACCGACTATCAGGTGCAATCGGTTCCCACCCTGATGTTATTTCGGGCTGGAAAGTTGCTCTGGAAAAACTCGGGCGTTGTGCGGGCCAAAGAGCTAAAGCAGACAACCGACCACTATCTGGCGTTGTAGGCGAGCTTCCTTTGGGAGAGGTCCCGAAAACCGTATTACATCAGGAAAGCGGGGAGCTCTGCAATAGACGACAATACCTGGAAAGGGTAATCTGAGGCTCCCTGATGTACAGTTTCATGTTGCCAGACGGTATCGTGAGGGATATGCACAGCAC
>CAYVJA010000016.1:0-28309 GCA_964451605.1 uncultured Bacteroidales bacterium
CTCACCGGATCACGGACACCCGAGTCGTGGATGGTGAAACAGGAGCCGCTCACCTTTTTCGACATGAAGGCTGTGATTGAAAGCCTGCTTGCCCGTCTGGGTATTGCTCCCGACTCGCTGCAACGGGTAGAACAAAAAGACGAAATTTTTGCACAGTCGCTTATCTGGCAAAAGAAGGATAAAACTTTCGTGCAGGCCGGTCTATTGTCGAGAAATGTCCTGTCGTCGTTCGGTATTAAACAACCTGTCTGGTATGCCGACTTCGATTTCGACCGGATACTGGGCGCATTGCGTTCGCACAAAATTGCTTTTACCGAGTTGCCCAAATATCCTGAAGTGAGAAGAGACCTGGCCCTTTTGGTAGACAAAGAGGTTCGTTTTACCGATCTGAAAGCGGCTGCTTTCGGTGCTGAACGGCGCCTTCTGAAGGAGGTCTCGCTGTTCGATGTCTATGAGGGCGATAAGATTGCAGAGGGCAAAAAGTCGTATGCACTCAGCTTTATTCTTCAGGATACCGAGAAGACCCTTACCGACGGGCAGATTGATGCCACCATGCAGAAGCTCATAAAGAGTTTCGAAACCCAGTTTGGGGCAACACTCAGAAAATAAAAAAAATCCCCCGGTCAAAAGGCCGGGGGATTTTTTTGCGCCATTTTCTATAGGGCCGAAGGATAAGGGAAATTACTCCTGAAGTGTAACATTCAGAGAGAGTTCTTTCAGTTGCTCGTCCGAGACGGGAGCGGGGCTGTCTATCATGACGTCGCGTCCGGAGTTGTTTTTGGGAAAGGCAATCACATCGCGGATAGAGTCGAGTCCTGCGAAGAGCGAAACCAGACGGTCGAAACCAAAGGCAATTCCTCCGTGAGGGGGTGCACCGTAGCGGAAGGCATTGATGATGAATCCGAATTGAGCCTCTGCCTGTTCGGGTGTAAAGCCCAGAATCTTGAACATCTTCTGCTGCAGGTTGTCGTCGTGGATCCGGATGGAGCCGCCTCCCACCTCTACGCCATTAATGACACAGTCGTAGGCGTTGGCCGAAACCCTTCCCGGATCGGATTCAAAGAAGGGAATATCTTCGGGTTTGGGCGAGGTAAAGGGGTGGTGCATGGCGTAGAAACGTTGGGTCTCCTCGTCCCACTCAAAGAGCGGGAAATCGACAACCCAGAGAGGGGCAAAAGTTCCCTTTTTGCGCAATCCCAGTTGGTTACCCATCTCCAGACGCAATTCACTCAGTGCGGAAAGGGTCCGTTTCCGTTTGCCGGCAAGAATCAACAGCAAATCGCCCGGCCGGGCTCCGCAACGGTTCAACCACTCCTGAAGCATTTCAGGGGTATAAAATTTATCGACCGACGACTTAATCGAACCGTCGGCACCATATTTAACATATATCAGGCCTGATGCACCAATCTGAGGCCTTTTTACAAAATCGGTCAGTTCGTCGGTCTGTTTTCGTGTAAACTCTGCACATCCGGAGGCACAAATGGCTCCGATATACTCAGCCTGATCCAGAATGGAGAGCCCTTTTCCCCGGGCCATATCGGAAATCTCGTTAATCTCCATGCCAAAACGGATATCGGGTTTGTCGTTACCATACTTTTCCATGGATTGGGCATAGGTCATTCTGGGAAACGGCCGAACGGTATCTATCTGTAAAACCTTGGCGAAGAGGTGACTAACCAGTCCTTCGAAGGTTTTCAGAATATCTTCCTGCTCTATAAACGCCATTTCGCAGTCTATCTGGGTGAATTCCGGCTGACGGTCGGCCCGCAAATCCTCATCGCGGAAGCACTTCACTATTTGAAAGTAGCGGTCGAACCCGGCAACCATAAGAAGTTGCTTAAAGGTTTGCGGCGACTGGGGAAGGGCATAAAACTGACCGGGATTCATTCGCGAAGGGACTACAAAGTCGCGGGCACCTTCGGGGGTAGATTTAATGAGAACCGGGGTTTCTACCTCAAGAAACTGCTGCATATCGAGGTATTTTCGGGTCTCCTGAGCCATACGGTGGCGCAATTCCAGATTCTTTCTGACCGGACTGCGCCGAAGATCGAGATAACGGTATTTCATCCGTAACTCATCGCCTCCGTCCGACTCCTCTTCGATAGTGAAAGGAGGGGTTACCGATCGATTCAGAATAGAAAGGGTTTCGACTACAATCTCAATATCGCCGGTTGCCATTTTGGGGTTGCGGCTGGAACGTTCGCAAACATTTCCGGTTACCTGGATCACAAATTCCCTTCCCAGTTTGCGGGCTTCCAGGCAGAGATCCTGCCGCGCATCCATGTTGAAAACCAGTTGGGTTATTCCATACCTGTCGCGCAGGTCGATGAAGGTCATTCCTCCCAGATCACGGGTTTTTTGCACCCATCCGGCAAGGGTAACTTTCTGATTAACAAAATTGAGGTTGAGTTCTCCGCAGGTGTGTGTTCTATACATGGGGTTGGCGAATGGTTTAAGCCACAAATGTATAAAAAGCGCCGTCAAGTTTGATGTCTCTCCAAAAAAAAGGGGTTTCTCGCGGGTTTGCTTCAATTTTCGTAAATTGCGCCCCCAATCTCTGCTGTATGTTTAGATTTATTCTGTTTTTCCTCTTATTGGGCGTTTCGGGCTGCCGGACTGCGCGCGGGCCGATGGCTTTGTCGTCCTCAGAGGGTACTGCATCAGCGATGATAACGCCCGAACGTGTGGAGGCCGGTTTCCCCGATGTCAGTCAGATCTTGTCGGGTGTCGAAAGGGCAAAGCCTATACCGCTACCATCGCCCATATCGGCTCCCCCCAGAGCTCGGGAGGGTCGTCCGGCGCAGATACATTACGGCGATTCCTGGAATAATCGTGATTTTCGGACCGGCCCCCGGTGGATCCCGTCCGATACAGTAGCTCTCTATCTCCTGGCCGACGAGGAGCGTTACCATCTTCCTGCCGGTAAACCCATTTCGGAGTTCGGCCCCAGGGGGCGTTCAAGACATACCGGCCTCGATCTGAAGATGAATCTTGGCGACTCTCTCTTTGCCTCGTTCGATGGCATGGTGCGATTTGCAGGCACCTACTCGGGGTATGGGAAGGCGGTATTAATCAGATGTTATAACGGCCTCGAACTGGTGTATGCCCATCTGAGCTCCATTGGGGTAAAGGTCGATCAGGTGGTAAGGGCCGGCGAGTTGATTGGCCGGGCAGGCCGGACGGGAAGGGCCACTACGGTTCATCTTCACCTGGAGACCCGCTTCAAGGGCGAACCCTTCAATCCGCGACTGGTTTTTAATCACGCACAGGGTATGCTTCGATCGGCTGTACTGGTTCTGACCCCCTCTTCCTTTAAGCTCAACGGAAACCGTATTCCCGATGGCGATCTCTCGTTTGCATTACAGTCGGAGTTAATCTCACGCAGGGTAACCGGATCGTCGTTTTCTGTTTTGCCCTCCGAACCTGAAGTCCGGATTGCTTTGCAACCGGATAGGCAGCCACAGCCAGCCGAAACGCTTCAGGTAAACCCAAAACCGACAGACAATAAACAAGATACATCACAGCCGGATGCTTTAGTGCATACTGTGCAGAAGGGCGATACCCTGTATGCACTTGCCCGGCGATATGGCACATCTATTCATGCAATCTGCAGCCGAAACGGCATAACCGAGAAATCGGTATTGCGGCTAGGTCAGAAATTACAAATTTTATGACAGGAAAAGTTATTCAAATTATTGGCCCGGTTGTCGATGTGGCGTTCGAAGGCATCGGGCACAACCTGCCTCCCATCCACGAGGCACTGGAGTTGCGTAAACCCGACGGTACCGCTCTGATACTAGAGGTGCAGCAGCACATCGGCGAAGACGCAGTTCGTACCGTTTCAATGGATTCTACCGACGGTTTGTGGCGGGGAATGGAGGTGCGCGCTCTGGGACATCAGATTCTCATGCCCGGCGGGCCCGGTGTAAGAGGGCGTCTGTTGAATGTAGTGGGTAAAGCGATAGATGGTTTAGCTCCGGTCGATTCCTCCGACGGGAATCCGATTCATAAGGAGGCACCCGGATTCGAGGAGCTTACTACCCATGCTGAGGTGCTTAATACCGGTATCAAGGTGATCGACTTGTTAGAACCCTATCTGAAAGGGGGAAAGATTGGCCTTTTTGGAGGAGCCGGTGTAGGAAAGACTGTGCTGATCATGGAGTTGATTAATAATGTGGCCAAAAAATATAATGGGATTTCGGTTTTTACCGGCGTAGGCGAACGAACCCGCGAAGGAAACGATCTGTTGCGCGAAATGATCGACTCCGGGGTTATCAGGTATGGAGAAGCCTTTAAAAAGTCGATGGATGAGGGGGGATGGGATCTTTCGCTTGTCGATCCCGAAGAACTTAAACAGTCGCAGGCAACGCTGATTTTCGGGCAGATGAACGAACCTCCCGGAGCCCGTTCGCGGGTGGCACTTTCGGGTCTGACCGTGGCCGAATCATTTCGTGATCAGGGCGAAGCTGTGGGGCACGATATCCTTCTCTTTATCGACAACATCTTTCGGTTTACCCAGGCCGGATCGGAGGTGTCAGCCCTTTTGGGCCGGATGCCCTCGGCTGTGGGTTACCAACCCACTCTTGCATCCGAGATGGGCCTCTTGCAAGAGCGGATTGCCTCCACACATAAAGGATCCATCACTTCGGTTCAGGCCATCTACGTTCCTGCCGACGACCTCACCGACCCGGCGCCGGCCACCACATTTGCCCATCTGGATGCCACCACGGTATTGAGCAGAAAGATCTCCGAACTGGGTATCTATCCTGCGGTCGATCCGCTCGACTCCACGTCACGGATTCTGGCTCCCGATATTGTCGGGCAAGAGCATTATGAGGTGGCACAACAGGTGAAGAACCTGTTACAGCGCTATGTCGAACTGCAGGACATCATCTCTATTCTTGGAATGGACGAACTGTCGGACGAGGACAAACTGGCGGTTCATCGGGCCAGAAGGGTGCAACGTTTTCTCTCACAGCCCTTTCATGTGGCTACCCCTTTTACCGGAATTCCGGGTGTTTTTGTTGAACTTGCCGATACCATTGCAGGATTTAAAGCCATTTTAAGTGGCGAAATGGATAATTATCCTGAGGCGGCTTTCATGAATGTAGGTTCCATCGAGGAGGTGATTAAGAAATCAGGAAAGAGTAAGGTCAAAGCCAAAAAGTAGTGAGCTATGAAAGTGGAAGTGATCTCTTCGGGTAAGGTGCTCTTTTCTGGCGAAGCCGACTCCGTGAAGGTGCCGGGTGAACAGTCGCCCTTTACCATTCTCAAAGGACATATCCCCATTGTCTCTTCTTTGGTAAGCGGTAATCTCCTGATTGAGCACTCGGGGAAAATGCACACCATTGCCATTACGGGTGGTTTTGTTCAGGTTTCAAAAGAGCGTATTCTTATTTTAGTGAAGGATGACGGCGAAAAGGGTTAAATTCTTGGTAATCCGGTTCAGCTCGATTGGCGACATTGTTCTCACGTCGCCGGTGGTCCGGCATATCAAATGCCGGATTCCGGATGCCGAAGTGCACTTTGTTACCAAAAGAGCCTTTGCACCGTTGGTTGCCAACAATCCCTATATCGATAAAATTCACCTGCTCGATGATTCACTGGCGCAGCTTATCAACCGGCTACGGGCCGAAAAGTTTGATCATATCATTGATCTGCACGATAATCTTCGCTCTTTTCTGATTAAGCGGCTTCTCGGAGTGCCTTCCCAAACCTATTGCAAAAACAGGATAGGCCGATGGTTGCTGGTTTCCGCCGGCATCAACCGGATGAAGGGGCATATTGTGGAGCGCTACATGAAGACACTTCTGCCCTGGAACATTGGCGACGACGGAAAAGGGCTCGATTTCTTTGTTGCCCCCGACACTACCGTCGACAGGGGAGAGTTGCCCCCCGCCTTTGCCTCCGGGTTCGCCGTTTTCGTGGCAGGAACCATGCACTTTACCAAGCAACTTCCGCTCGAAAAACAGATTGAAATTTGTCGGGGTATCACCTGGCCCATCTTAATTCTGGGCGGGGAAAAAGAGGCTGAACTGGGCGAAGCCATTGTTCGCGGGGCTAACCGTGATAATCTGGTGAATGGGTGTGGAGCCTACTCTCTGTCCCAATCGGCACTTTGGATTTCCCTGTCGAAGTTAGTAGTCACCAACGATACCGGCTTAATGCATATTGCCGCTGCTTACGCAAAGCCCATCCTGGCAACCTATGGCAACAGTGTGAGTGCATTTGGTTTCGATCCCTACCGGGTACCGGCCTCATCGCAAATCTTCCAGGTGGAGCTTCGTTGTCGTCCCTGTTCGAAATTTGGCGGGCCGGCTTGCCCTAAAGGCCATTTCAATTGTATGCAACAAATTAACAGCCAGGCTATAGTGCTGGCTGCTAATGCTATCATGCAACAGGAATAAATGAATCAGATTTTGAGTCGCTGGCCAATCCGAAGGATAGAGGTCGACTTAATGCCATTGTTCTTACAGAGTCGCGAAACCGAAACTCCGCATCTGCGGGCAATGTGACCCAGCGTATCGCCTTTTCTTACTACATAGTATTTTACTTCGCGCACCTGTTTCAGGTAGCTGAAGTTGGCGGCACAAAGGGGTAAATCTTCCCGTAGCACCTTTCCTGTCTCGAAGTTAACCAACTCCACAGGGTTCATGGGTTGCCCCAGGTAACGCATCTCATAATGGAGGTGTGCCCCGGTCGATCGTCCTGTACTGCCTCCCAGGCCCAATACCTCACCACTGCGAACCACCTGGTTGATTTTTACAAGAGGCTTGGTGAGATGGGCGTAAATGGTTTCGAGCCCGTTAAAGTGGCGGACCACCACATAGTGGCCAAAACCACCGCGGTTGTAGCGAACAATCCGGACCATTCCATCGAACGAGGCGCGTACCGAATCTCTCATGAACAACTTAAGGTCGGTTCCGTAATGAAAAGCATACCGGCGGAATCCGAAGTTTGAGGTGATCCGGATAAAACTATCTAGGGGAGGGGTGAAGCCCTGCAGATCGATAAGCGAGGTGTCCTTCTTTTGGAGCATATCCACCTTGTAAGGATTCAGAATGTGGTGAACCCACGAGTTATAGAGTGTAGCGGAGGGCACCTTTGTGGTATCGATGGTACCGTTGCAGGCCATTAACGAATCCATCTCGGCCAAATAGGAATCGATACTCTCTGCATCATCAAGACTTCCCTCCTCTTCTGTAAATTCGGTGAACTCGGAGTCTGTAAGAGGAATGTGCAGAGAATCTATGCCCGATGAAAAATCGTGCATAGATACGGGAATGGTTTTGGCCAACTGCAAGGTATCGGGCTCCTCTGCTACCACACGGAGAGCAAGGAAGAGAAGGGAGATAATGTAAGTGGCTGTAAGAGAGCGAGTAGTCATTTTCCGCGTTTCGTTTGAGCAAAATTAAAAAAAATAACGAATACACAGAGAAATGTGTAAAAAAAACGTCCTGATTCTGCAGGACGTTTTTTGAGATAAGAGAAGGGCTATATGTTATTCCCGATTTTGGAAGAAGGTGCGCATTTTGGCAAAGAACCCCATATCCTTATTCCCTTCTTCGGGAGAGAAGTGTTCGGAGGTGGAGAATTTTTCCATTGCAGCTTTCTCTTCACGATTTAACTCTTTGGGAATCCATACGTTGATATTTACCAAGAGGTCGCCGCGCCCATATCCGTTTACGTCGGGAAGCCCTTTGCCTCTGAGTCGTAAAATCTTTCCAGGTTGGGTTCCGGGCTCTATCTTGATTTTTACTTTACTGTCGACGGTAGGTACTTCGATAGTTGCCCCCAGTGTGGCTTCGGGTACCGAAAGGTAAAGGAAGTATACCAGATCGTTACCATCGCGCAGCAACTCGGGATGATCCTCTTCGTCGATAAGCACCAGCAAATCGCCGGGGATTCCCCCTCTTCGGGCTGCATTTCCTTTTCCGCTTACCGAAATTTGCATATTCGAGGCTACGCCCGCTGGTATCCTAATGGGGATAACCTCTTGTTGCTGAACAATTCCTTCGCCGTGACAATGGGTACATTTACGGGTAATGATGCGGCCCTCACCCCCACACATGTTACAAACGCTCGAGGTTTGCATCTGTCCCAGGATGGTGTTGGTTACACGGGTTACATGTCCGGTTCCCCTGCACTGTGCACAGGTAGAATAGGCCGAAGAGCTCTCAGCTCCCGATCCGCCGCACTCCTTACAGGTAACATATTTGTTAACCTTAATCTTTTTTTCCACGCCGTTGGCAATCTCCTGAAGGTTGAGTTTAACCTTCACTCTCAAATTTGCCCCGTGGTTTACATTGCGTCCGCCACCGCCTCCGCCGCCGAACCCCCCGAAGCCGCTAAAGCCGCCGAAACCGCCAAAGATGTCTCCGAATTGCGAGAAGATATCCTCCATGGTCATGCCGCCGCCATAACCGGCACCACCCCCGTTGTTACCCATTCCGGCATGGCCAAACTGGTCGTAACGGGCCTTCTTCTGCTCGTCACTCAATACCTCATAGGCCTCGGCAGCCTCTTTGAATTTTTCCTCTGCCTCTTTGTTGCCGGGGTTTTTGTCGGGATGATATTGAATGGCTTTCTTTCGGTAGGCTTTCTTTATCTCCTCTTTCGAAGCGCTCTTCGGCACTTCGAGAACTTCGTAATAATCGCGTTTCGCCATTGTCTCCCTGTTAATAGCCAACCACTACCTTAGCATATCGCATCACCTTGTCGTGCAGATAATATCCTTTCTGAATGACATCCACAACTTTTCCTTTCTGTGCCTCATCCTCTACGGCAATTTTTGTAATGGCTTCGTGTGTATCGGTGTTGAATTCGGTGTTGATTGCCTCAATCTCCTTAACGCCCTTTTGCATCAGGAAATCTTTCAGCTTGTTGTTTATCAGTAGTATACCCTCTTTCATAGCCTCCAAATCGGTGGCGTGATCCATAATGGCGATGGCTCTGTCGATGTCGTCGACAACCGGAAGGAAACCCGATAAAATCTCCTGACCGGCCAGTTTGCTCAACTCCATCTTCTCCCTGAGGGTTCTTTTTCGGTAGTTGTCAAATTCAGCCACCGACCTGAGGTACTTCTCCTGCATCTGAGCCAATTCGGCCTTCAGTGTCAAAAGGTCACTCTTTTCGCCGGCATCTGACTCGTTGGCGGAGTCCTGCCCGGAACCGGCCGCTTCGGCCGACTCTGTGGCCCGGGAGTTCTCCTTTGCCGAAGTGTCGTTTGCCTCGCCCGAAACTTGTGCGTTGCGGGCTTCACCCTTGGTATGCTTATCTTTACTCTTCATTGATACGGATTGATGGTTCCCTGATTATTCAGTAAGTCAGCTACCCTTTATCAAAAGCCTTGCCATACTCTTTGCAGCGGTCAATTTGTCATATACGGGCCCTGCTAACGCTCCCTTTTGTCAGCGGGTATTGTGAGAAGGAAAGAAGAATAGATGCGTACACAATAAAACCCCGTCGATTGCAGTTATCTATTGGTGAACCTCTCCGGAGGCAGCTCCTTTTGGACAGCTTCTTCGGGCCACTTTGTTTTATTGATTATATTTGTTGCTTACAAAATGGGTAATCATTCAACGATGAAATACGGATTATTAGGTCTGCTGACTCTCTCTCTCTCCCTGGCCACGGTCTCCTCGTGCAAACAGGCTACCGATGTGGGCAATCAGGTGGTTTCCAAAACAACCGGCTGGAGGTATAATGATGATGCATGGGGTTCCATTCCCCAGGGTTTTCTTCGCGAACAGCCCACCGGACCGGGTCTGGTTTTGATACCCGGCGGTGTTTTCAAAATGGGCAATATGC
The DNA here is from genome assembly GCA_964451605.1 of uncultured Bacteroidales bacterium. Taxonomy (GTDB): domain Bacteria; phylum Bacteroidota; class Bacteroidia; order Bacteroidales; family UBA4181; genus JAQVSH01. Next base: position 9,811 of record CAYVJA010000016.1, read on the forward strand.
AGCAGGATGTGATGTACAGCTGGAACAGCCTGCCACGTAACGCATCGGTAGAGTCGTTTTATATGGACGAAACCGAAGTCACCAATATGGCTTACAGAGAGTACCTGCATTGGCTGGCCCGGGTGTACTCCGATCAGCCCGAAATGTACACCGACGCGCTGCCCGACACCTTGGTGTGGAAAGAGCAGAGCGGATATAACGAACCTTACGTGCAGAGCTATCTGCGCTATGCCGCTTTTGGCGACTATCCCGTGGTAGGTGTCAGCTGGGAGCAGGCTACAGCCTATTGCAAATGGCGTACCCAAAGGGTCAATGAATATCTCTTGATTGAGGCCGGTGTGATTGCCCCCGATCCTAAACGGAGAGGCGATCTTCCCTCCTCGCTTTCGCACGGTATCATGCTTCCCGAGTATCGTCTGCCTACCGAGGCCGAGTGGGAGTACGCCGCTGCCGCCAATATGGGCAACACGCTCGACGGACGTGTATTCGAACAGCGTATCTATCCGTGGGACGGCACTTCAATGCGCAAAACCTCGAGAAAACAGCAGGGTCGGATGCGTGCCAATTTTACACTCGGTTCGGGCGATGCCACCGGTGTTGCAGGTGCGTTAAGCGATGGAAGCCGCGGTCCTGCCCCGGTTACCTTTGGCGAACCCAACGATTTTGGCCTGTACTGCATGGCGGGTAATGTCAATGAATGGGTAGCCGACACCTACCGGCCGGTTTCATCCGCTACCCCTGAGGCGCTGGCTCCCGGTTTGAGCGATAACGGTCTGATGCCCGTTACGGCGCCGGCCGATGAGGAAGCCGTACTGGCAGTGACAGGCGAATCGGTTCAGCGGGTTTACAAGGGAGGATCCTTTAACGACCGCGCTTACTGGCTTTCGCCCGGAACCCGGCGTGCCTTAAGCCAGGAGTCGTCGCGCAACGATATCGGATTTCGTTGTGCCATGGTTCGGGCAGGAGCGGTGCAGTAAAGTCCTTTTTTTCATCTCCTTTATGTCAATGGTAACAATTCCGGCTCTTTACAGCCTGTTTCTGGAGCATGGCAGGGTGACTACCGACTCCCGACAGGCCGGTAATGGTGTTATTTTCTTTGCCTTACGTGGCGAACGTTTTAATGGGAACGATTTTGCCCGTGAAGCACTGGCTGCCGGATCGCCCTGCGTTGTGGCCGACGACCCTTCGCTGAAAGGGGAGAGTGGGATCTTTTTAGTAGAAGATGTACTGACTGTCCTGCAGCAGCTGGCGGCCTATCATCGTAATCAGTTAGCCATTCCTATTTTGGCCGTTACGGGCACAAACGGGAAAACCACCACCAAAGAACTGATTCATGCCGTACTGTCGAAGAAATTTCCGGTTACGGCAACCATGGGTAATTTAAATAATCATATCGGGGTTCCCTTAACCTTACTTTCGATGGATGCTTCTACCCGGATAGGCATCGTGGAGATGGGGGCCAATCATCCGGGCGAAATTGCCTTTCTCTGCCAAATTGCGTCGCCTACACATGGCCTGATTACCAATATCGGTAAGGCGCATTTAGAAGGATTCGGCGGTTTCGAAGGGGTAATCCAAACCAAGAACGAACTGTACCGGGCACTCAATGCCCCCGGCCGGACCATTTTTGTGAATGGTTCTAATCTGCTGCTTACCGGATTGCTTGAGGGTACCCGGGCCGACCTGGTAAAATATGGGGCGCATCCCGATTCTTGCTGCAAATTAGAAGAGAAAGCGTCGTGGCCATTTTTGCAGGCCTCCTGGGGTGATATCCCCATCACTACCTCTCTTGCAGGGAGTTACAATCTGGAAAATCTGGAAGCCGCCTCTGCAGTGGGTCTCCATTTCGGGTTGACCCGCGAAATGATTGTCGAATCCATTTCGGCCTATCAGCCCCGTAACAATCGTTCGCAATGGATAGATACCGGGAAAAATCGCGTTTTGTGCGATTTTTACAATGCCAATCCGTCGAGTATGGCTCTTTCGCTTTCCCATTTCTTCCGGTACGAGGTGCCACTGGGTATGAAGAAAATGGTACTCTTAGGCGATATGTTTGAGTTGGGCGATGCCTCCGAAGCGGAACACCTGACCATCCTCTCTTTGTTGGAAAATCACCCCGGGGTAGAGGCATGGTGTGCAGGAGCCCATTTTCTGAAGGCCTCGTTGCATTGTCCGGGCGTTGTGAACTCTTTTCCCGATACCGATAGTATGGCAGAAGCTGTCAGAAGTGCCAATCTGCGTGGAAATGTGTTGCTTGTTAAGGGATCGAGGGGAATGCGGATGGAACAGTTGTTACCCCTTTTGTAACCGATCTGCCCTTTTATCAACAAATTGGTTTTAATGGGCAAATGGTTCCCTCCTTTTTCCTAACTTTGCGGCGCATTAGAAAGCCAATTAAACGTTTTCCATAATGAGTGCCAACACGCCTATCAAGATATTTGCCGGAAGTGCCTCTACTTATCTGGGCGAAAAGATTGCAAAAAGTTTTGGAACCGAGCTGGGAAGAAGTTCGATGCTCCGTTTTAGCGACGGTGAGTTCCAGCCCGCTTACGAAGAGTCGGTTCGCGGTGCCACGGTGTTCATTGTGCAGTCTACCTTTCCTCCGTCCGATAACCTGATGGAGCTTCTTCTGATGATTGATGCTGCAAAAAGAGCCTCTGCCTACAAAGTGGTGGCTGTGATTCCCTATCTGGGTATGGCACGTCAGGACAGAAAAGATCGTCCGCGTTGTGCTATCGGCGCCAAAATGGTAGCAAACCTCCTTTCGGCAGTCGGGGTCGACCGGATCATGACAATGGATTTGCATGCCGATCAGATTCAGGGATTTTTCGATGTTCCGGTTGATCATCTTTACGCATCTTCGGTTTTTGTGCCCTATTTGCAGAGTCTTAATCTCGAGAATATGGTCATTGCGGCACCCGATATGGGTGGATCGAAAAGAGCAAATGCCTATTCGCGCTTTTTAAATACCGAGATGGTTATCTGCTACAAAGTTAGAAAAAAGGCCAATGTAGTCAGTGAGATGCGTGTAATTGGCGAGGTAGAAGGACGCGACGTGGTAATTGTCGACGATATGGTTGATACCGCCGGAACCCTTACCCTTTGTGCCGAATTGATGTCCGATCTGGGCGCCCGCTCGGTAAGGGCTATCTGCTCGCATCCCGTACTTTCGGGTCCCGCCATCGAGCGGTTAAACAACTCGAAGTTACTGGAGTTGGTTGTGGCCGATACCATTCCTGTGGCACATCACAATACCGATAAACTCCGGGTTCTTTCGGTGGCAGATATGTTTGCCGATGTAATCAATAAGGTCTATAACTACCAATCTATAAGTACTACATTTATTATGTAGCGGGTTGTTTTGTATTCCCCTTTTTTTTCTATATTTGCACCCTGACATTTTAAAACAATACATATCACATCACATACATGGAAACAATCGTATTTTCAGGTACTTTGAGAAAAGATGCCGGAAGCAAAGCAGCTTTGAAACAGATGAGGAGCGAAAAGTTAGTACCTTGTGTAATGTACGGGGGCAAGGAGAATGTCAATTTCTCGGCACCTGAATCGGCATTCCGCACGTTATTGTATACCCCTTTTACGTATGTGGTTGACCTTTCGATCGATGGAAAAGCCTATAAAGCCTTGTTAAAAGATACACAGTTTCATCCTGTGGCTGAAAATCTGCTTCACGCCGATTTCTATGAAATTTCCGATTCGAAGCCTGTAGTAGTGCAGATTCCGGTTAAAGTAACGGGTGTTTCCGAAGGAGTTAAAGCCGGTGGAAAGCTGGTTTTACTGAAACGCAAAGTAGCCGTTAAAGGACTTGTAAGCCAGATTCCACAGGAGATCGAAGTAGATGTCACCTCGCTGGGTATCGAAAAAACCCTTCGTGCTTCCGAAATCAAACTGGAGAATGTTCAGATACTGGAAACTCCCGCAACTCCCATTGTCGCTGTTCGTTCAACCCGTGCCAGCAAGTCGGCCGAGAAGTAGAAATTACTCCGCTTCGCTATGAAGTATTTGATTACAGGCCTCGGGAATATCGGGCCGGAGTATGAAAATACCCGTCATAATATAGGTTTTAACGTATTGGATGCCTTTCAGGCATCCAATGTCGTTTTTACCCCTATGCGTTATGGTTCGGTGGCCGAGACCCGATATAAGGGCAGAACCCTGATTCTTCTGAAACCCTCCACCTACATGAACCTGAGCGGGAATGCCGTTAACTATTGGTTGAAGAAAGAGAATATTTTGCTGGAACACCTTTTGGTTATTGTCGACGATCTGGCACTACCTCTGGGTACTCTCAGGCTCCGTCCGGGAGGAAGTCACGGGGGGCACAACGGATTGAATCATATTGAGGATACTTTAGGGACACAAGCCTATGCACGTCTTCGCTTTGGTATTGGAAACGGCTTTCGCAGGGGAGGCCAGATAGAGTATGTGTTGGGTTCGTGGACCAAAGAGGAGAGCGAAAAATTGCCTCCACTGATTGAACGGTCGTGCAGTATAATTGAGAGTTTTGTTACTCAGGGACTGCAACGTACCATGAATCTGTACAATACAACCAAAAACGATACTTCGGAGTGATGGAAAGTGCAGCTGCTGTAAGAGCCGATAAGTTTTTATGGGTGGTCCGACTTTTTAAAACCCGCACGCTGGCCGCTGAAGCCTGCGAAAAGGGGATTGTGAAGATGAACGGGCAATCTGTTAAGCCTTCGCGGATGATGAAAGCTGGTGATCTCTTTACGCTTCGCCGGCCACCTGTTCTCTTTACCTATCGGATTCTGGCGGTGGGTTCGGGCCGGCTTCCCGCAGTAAAAGTGGGGGAGTATCTGGAGAATCTTACCCCTCCCGAAGAGTTGGATAAGCTTACCATGCGTTCGCTCGAAGCATTTGCGGTTCGTGACAGGGGTGCCGGACGACCAACCAAACGCGAAAGACGCGATCTGGACAGATTACGTGATGAGATTTGACACAAGCCCATATGTTAATAGCCAGAGAGAAATATAATACCAATATTATTGAATATCTGCTCTATATGTGGCAGGTAGAGGATCTTTTGCGCGCCAAGCAGTTAGATCCGGTTCGCATTGAGAGGGAGATTGTGGCAGGATTTCACCGGCCAGCCGACGAAATGCAGAAGATTTCCGAATGGTATCGTTCGCTTGCCGAACGAATGGTTCAGGAAGAGTTGCAAAGGCAAGGTCATCTGGCCTCTCTGAATCGGGTGGTTGAGGAGTTGAACGATCTGCACCTGAACCTGCTCAACGATTTTCACGATGAGAAGTATGCCGAACTTTACGGCTGGGCCAAAGAGCCGATAAAAGCACTAAAACAAAAAATCGGAAAACCCGGGATGTTAGAGATAGAGACTTGTATGCAGGGGCTTTACGGACTCTTGCTGATGCGGCTGCAAAAGCGCGAAGTGAGTACCGAAACTCTCGAATCGCTCTCAACCTTCAGCCATCTGCTGGCTCATCTGAATGTCCGCTATTTCGCGCTTTGCCGAAAGGGATAAAGAGACCGGGATTCGGGCTGCGACTCTCTCTGCCTGTTTAGTTTAGTTCGATTCGCGAAGCCGCTTATGCAGCAGGCGGGTTGGCAGCAGATCTTTCGGGTTTTTTAGATTGAGGGCAAAAGAGATATTCATGGATTGCATCCACTGGAACTTGGGCGATTTTTTGTCGACCTTTACATTGTCATCGTAGGCTCCCAGGAAGGTTAGCTTGGTTGACATCACCTGATTGATGGGCATATCGATACGCAACTGGAGATCGACATCGACATTTTGCGGATCCTTTTCATAGTTCGAGAAGAAATCGGAGCGGAAATCCAGGGTTACATTCTGCGCCAGTTTTCGGTTAAAAGTAAGGGTGGCGCCTCCTCCCCACTCATATTTGTGGCGTTTTCCGTACTCTGTCCCGTTTTTATCTTTCTTAATCTCCATACCATACCGCTTTTGCAGAGCCAGCAAATCGGAGTTAACAAAGGTGGCTTTTCCCATAAAGGGCGACCCTGCCAGAGAGAGTTTGGGCGCAGGCTTATAGTCGATACCGATTCGGACAAACAGATATCCGGGAACCATAAAGTCGGATACTCTTACCGTATCTTTTCCATAACTGTATCCCGGGGCAAACTGACTCTTCAGCGTAGATGCTGCCGAATAGAACACTTTTCGCGAGATGGCATAGTTGATTTTGCTGTTAAACTCGAAACGGTCTTCCAGTTTGGTAAAGGCTGTTTTTTTGTAAATTCTCCCGAATGCTCCCGTGAAGAGATTCTCCCAGGTGATCCTTTTCTTTTTGTAGTTGAAATACCAGTCGAGGTTTACCGTACCCGCAGCCGAGTTCTCGCCACCACCGGCCCAGTTATGGTAAGATCCCTGTGCAATCCCCAGACTAGCCGATCCTCCCTGTGTCCAGGCTATACTATCGCCCCCGGTGTGCAGCGCAGTAACCCGGGCTTTTGCGGCGGTGTTCGCATAGTTCTGAATGGCACTTCGGTCTTGTTGGGCCAATAGGGAAGAGGAGAGCAAACAGGAGAGGAATCCCGCAAAAAAGAGGAGAAGACGGATCTTCATGACGGTGCACTTAAGTAAAAATAAAAGATCCGCAAAAAAGATACCAAAATCAGGAATCCATCTTTTCTGCTATCTCTTCGGTGATCTCCAGATTGTGAAATACATTTTGGATATCGTCGTCCTCCTCGAACAGTTCAACCAGTCGCAACACCTTTAGGGCATCTTCTACCGGAAGAGTTTTGGTCTCGATAGGAATCCGCTGTAATTCGGCATTTTCTGCTTCAATTCCCATCTCTTCGAGCTTCCGCTGAACGGCGGAGAAACTTTCGACAGGGGTGGTAATCACAAAATTTTCGTCGGTCTCCTCAAAATCTTCTACGCCTGCGTCGATAATCTCCATTTGGAGTTCGTCGGCATCGAGATTTCCTTTCAGCAGCGTAATAATGCCTTTTCGTTCGAACATAAAAGCAACCGAGCCATTGGTACCCAGGCTGCCGCCCCTCCTGTTAAAGAGTGCGCGTACGTTGCTTACTGTGCGCATGGTGTTGTCGGTAAGGCACTCAATGAAGAGGGCTATCCCATTGGGCGCAAACCCTTCGTAGGTAACCTCGTTGAGGGTTGTATTATCTTTTTCGGCTTTTGTTAGGGCACGGAGAATATTATCCTTTGGCATGTTGGCGCCACGGGCGTTATTGAGTGCGAGGCGAAGGCGCGGATTCCCGTCGGGATCGGGACCTCCCTCTTTCACAGCAACGGTTATCTCCTTGATAATCCGGGAGAAGATCTTCGATCGTTTGGAATCGGCAGCTCCCTTTTTCCGTTTAATGGTAGACCATTTATTGTGTCCTGACATAGTGCAAAAGGTTTATTTCACTCTTTCGTAGTAGGTGCAATCGCGGGTGTCGATGCGAATGGTTTCGCCCTGTTCAATAAAGATGGGTACATTAATCACAGCACCGGTTTCGAGGGTAGCCTGCTTCATTACGGTACTCGAAGAGGTATCGCCTCTGACGCCCGGTTCGGCATAGGTAATGGTAAGCGCAATAATAGGAGGCAGTTCGCAACTCAGAGGGGTTTCGGTATCTACATGATAGACAACCTCTACATATTGTCCCTCTTTCAGAAACTGGGGAGCATTGATTACATCTTTGGGCATACTGATCTGCTCGAAGGTGTCGTTATGCATGAAGTGGTAACCCAGATCGTCGGCATAAAGAAACTGGTAGGGACGGCGCTCAACATTGGCGATATCAATTTTAACCCCTGCGTTAAAGGTGTTTTCGAGCGTCTTTCCGGTGGTAAGGCTTTTCAGTTTGGTGCGGACAAAGGCACCCCCTTTTCCGGGTTTTACATGTTGAAACTGAACTACTATACAAAGGTCATTGTTGAATTCAATGCATAATCCGTTTTTGAGATCTGCTGTGGTTGCCATAAAAATTGGGTGTTTTGTTATGAAGAGTGCAAAAATAGTAAAAACGACCCAGAATTAAAACCCCTTTACCTGCAAAAAGGAGCTCAGAACTGCACAGTTACATTCATTCCGGCGTGAATGGGATTCCCTTTTTGTAAAAATCCCTGGCCCATCGATGCAAAATAGAAGGTTTCGTACCGTTTGTTCAGGGCGTTTCTTACCCAGAAATCAATTTGAACCGGTTCTTTTACCCACGATACCTTCCCGTTCAGTATGCCATATCCGGCCTGAGACACATCGTTTTGTTCGGTCCAGAACATCCTGCCTACTCCGGCATATTGCACAAAGAAGAGAATCCGGTCGGCAATCTTACTCTCTGCCTGCCAGGTATAATCGAGCCCGGCCGAATAGGTGTGCCGCGGTGCCAGGGGTACCCAGTTGCCGGAATAGTCGTTTTTGTTGTCGTTATACTCCTTGAAAGTGGCATGTGTGTACCCCCAGTTGAATGAGCTCCACAACCCGTACAAGGTACGTGTGCGCAGCGAAAACTCCACTCCTTTGCTTACTGAGTGGCCTGCATTTGCCATCATCCGGCCAAATCCACCGGGAGAGAAGCGGGCAATCTGTTGGTTTCTGACATCGATATAGAAAAGGGTAATTTCCGAAAACATCCGGTTGGGAATCCACTCCGACCGGCCGCCCACCTCATAGTTCCAGCTGTATTCGGGTTCGTACGATAACAGCGCTTTGATGTCGGCCGGTGCGTCGTCCGGATCTGGTGTTGTGGAACGCTGTATCATCATTCCCTGCACCAGATCGGAGAACATCTGGATGTTGAATCCGCCCGCCTTATATCCTTTAGCAACAGAGGTATAGATGCTTTGTCGGTCAGAGATTTCGTACCGGAGAGCCAGTTTGGGAATCCACTGGGTAAAGTGCCGCTCCTCTTCGCCCGAAATGGCTATGTCGGAATCCTTAAAGGGAACGATTATCCGACCTCCCCCCAGAGCGAGGGTGTACTCTAATCCCGGCGAAAAGGTATTGTGCCGCAGGGAGGCCTTCTCGTAATCGAAACGGATTCCTGCGGTGAGCGAAAGCCCATCGGTAAAGAGGTCGCGAAGCGTAGACTGATGATACAGGGCAACGCCACGGGAGGGTGTCGTGTAATGGCCGTTGATAACCATCTGATCGCTTTCTACAGTCGCCACCGGCATGTTCGGGTTTTCTTCGTGCAGGCGGTCGAAAACCGACTGAATCATTGTTTCAATTCCATCGCTGCCGAAAACTACAGGGGGCCGTGTTTTCAGATGCTGCACAAAACCATAGGCGCCCGAAACCCATTGCAGACGGCTATTGGAGTTTGATTTAAACACAAATTCCTGACTATATGCGTTTTGTGATTGGTTTTGATTAAGCGTGTAGATGGAGAGGGGAGAAAAGTCCTGATCGAGAAACATCCGGTCGGAAAAGTACTGGTGGCCGGTTAACGAACTGACAATCAACTTCGGGCCCTTGTATTCCAGGTATAGTCCGTTCGAAAGCAGGCTTCTCTGATAGGTGGAGGGTTGGTTATAATTGACATCCGCAACCCATCCGCTCTCTTTATCGACTTTTCCGTAGGCGTAGCCTCCCTGGTCGGAATTTTCGTAATTCACGGTGTAGGTTAACTGCCAGGATGGCGACATTTTCCAGAGAAACTTCCCGTGCAGCGAGCCTGAATAGAGTTGATCCGCCTTCTTTCCGGTGTATTGGTTGGTAAAGAATCCCCCTTCGTATTCGTAACGGCCACCCAGAGAAAACGCCATTGTTTCCGAGGCCTTCTGATAGGTGGAAAAGCTGGCTCCCAGAGTATTCCGGGTACCGGCCGAGAGTGTGATTCTGCTACCTTGGTAATCGAAAGGGGAGCGGGTCTGTATATTGATCAGGCCGGCCAGGCTGTTCCGTCCGTAGAGGGTCCCCTGCGGGCCGCGAAGCACCTCAATCCGCTCGATATCAAGAAAGTCGAAATCGAAGGTCGATTTGTCGAGATAGGGCATATTGTCTACATAGAGTCCCACTGCCGGTGCGTTCATGCGCGAACCGATACCCCGCAGATAGATGGCCGAGGTGATTTTCGAACCGTAATCAGGAATAAAGAGGTTGGGCACATAGGAGGAGAGCCCTTTGATGGCTTGCATCTGCAGCCCCTCGGTGGTTCGGCCCGTAATCATAGAGAGCGCTGCCGGCAGGTCGCGCAATCTGCCTGTTTCGCGGGGAGCCGTCACTACCACCTCATTCAAATCGTACTGACGGGTTTGCAGCGAGTCGGCCGGCATACCCAAAAGCCACGCCGGTTGCATCATAAGCACTAGCAGCGGTACTATAGCAAAACATCTCATGGAGTATCTATTATGCGATATCTTATCGCGGATTCAGGAGACAAAATAAGAAAACCCCGATGAATAATGCAATCCCCCCAAAAGGGGATGCAAAGAGAGAAGAAAGGAGAATCAGCTTGCTTATTGCTCGTTGTAATCGGCAGATATATAGCCATTCATAATGGCATACACAGTTAATCCCGAAACGGTTTTAATCCCCAATTTGTGCATCAGGTTCTTTCGGTGCGAGATCACCGTATGGAGACTGATGGAGAGCTTTTCGGCAATCTGCTTATTCATGAAGCCCTGGACAATACAGAGAAGCACCTCCACCTCGCGGGCCGATAACTCCTCCTGGGTACTCTCTTTTGGGGATGCCGGATCCAGATGGAGTAACAGTTGGCAAATTCGGTCTACCAGATCGCCCGGTGAAAGACCGGTGTCGAGCGTTTGTACATTTGCCGTATCCGATTGACATCCCGGCGGGAGCAGAACAAAGGTGCGATTACGACGCGGGAAGAAGAAGTCGAAACAGAGTGAAAAGAGTTCGGGCGATACAATAAACAGGTCGTACGACTCGGAAGACTCGTCCATCAACTGTTGGCTGGTCTGACACAGTTCGACATGTGCCGGATTAAAATAATCGGTAAGAATAGATTTTATTCCCAAGGCGATAAGCGCATTGGAGTGAACCACCAAAACTTTTTGTTGCTGCAGCATAGACGGGTGGTTTTTCCTACTCAGTTTCGATGATTCTTGCTACCATGGGACAAAATATGCGGGAGCGAATCCTGTTTTGCTGCCGGAGATCCTCTTCCAGGCTGTCGAGCGAAAATACGGTGGCATGTGCCAGGTTGTCGTTGAAGGTGCCTGAAATATGCCGGATGAGAATATTCTTCAAGTCGAACAGGGTCTCTTCAGGCGCTTCAGCGTCGCTTTTCGGGTTGGGGCAAAACGTTTTGGCCAGAATGGCCGGTTCGTCCTCGTTACAGTTTGGCGAATCGGTTTCCGAGGCTCCGGACGAAGCCAAACGAAGCGATCTTTTCAGCAAAGCGGGGAAGAGAACGCTGTTTTCGGTTTCGACCCTTTCGGTGAGATGTTTCTTTACCCTGGCAAAGAGAGCATGCACAGCCCCGGGTGTTTTAGTCTCCGGCCCGCAAGAGTGCAATAAGGGAATAAGATGATGCTCTATGTTGGGAATCAGGTATTTAATGTAATAATTGTTGGTTTTTGTAAGGTAATCCAGCATATCGGGCAACCGAAACGAGAGTATCTTCTTTTCCGGAAAATAGTCTTCGTACAGGTGCGTATTCAGAATGGCCAAAACAAACTCCACCTCTAGTTGCTGCTCGGAACAGAGTTGTTGAATGCTCTTTTCGGCTGCTCCAAGGCGGATGCCGAATCGGTTAATTACCGGCAAAAGCGAGAGATTCCCAAGAATCACATCGCTCATTTTCGATTGGGGAAGCAGGAGAGACATGGCGGAATCTGCTTATTCTATCTGAAGACGGGGAGGGTTCCCCAGGCACTGAATCGAAGAGAAGAGTTGTTTGCGGCCGGCAAACGATTCGGAGGCAAAGACAATGGCCTTACCCAAAGACCAGGTGGCAATCTCAACGTGTCTGGCTTGCAAAGCCGAACTGTTGAGACGGGAGGCACCGGAGACAGTGGCTCGTAAGAGAGCGGCTGAGCCCGACAGAACTGTTTTTGCCGAGGAACCATTTTCGATATCAACGATTTCGGCCTCGAAACGGGCGTCGACTTCGGACGATGCGTAGTTATAGATTTTAACGGTTTGAGCTCTTACCGGCATAGAACTGATCATTCTTGACGACCTGCCCAGATTAAACAACACCTCATTGGCTACAATCTCTTCGCCTGCCTGGAAAGTAGCCCCCGACATCAACTCTACCAGGAGCTTTGGCGTAGCATAGGGCGAGGCAAACCGGATCAGTGCTTTCTGACGGGCCTTGATGACATTCAGACGGCCGGTTGTGGTGATATAAACCCGCAACACCGTGGGTAAGAAGGTTTTCTGGGGTGCAGATATCTCTAAAATACCCAGATTTACCGTGGTAAGAATATAGGGGATGAGGCCGGCCGAAGATTCTACCTTGACAGAAGGAGCAGCTCCCTGCTCTATAATGACCTCGAACGGACCGTTCACCGTGAGCGTATGAAATTCTGTCACGTTTCTCTTCTCGGAGGTAACTGATTTATTGTAATCGGCCATTGTCTTTGCTTTTCGGGTGGAGGCGGTTTTCATGGCCTCTTCCGACAGTCCGGTTTGTGCAATGGCAAACCCGGTGGAAAAGCATAATGTAAGCAAAAGGAGTCCAAAACGATTCATAAGCTAAGCGTTAAGCGGGTTGAAGATACGTTGGGTTAAACATGGTTCCGGATTTGCAGTAAAGGCTGCAATCACATTTTTTATAGAGGGCAGACCCATCTCGTCGGGGCGAAGATTTTGGGGTTTCACAAACAGATACCCTTCCACATCGTCGTCGGCCCGGAGAGGCGAAAAATCGGTTACCGAGCAGATATACACCAGATCGGTGGTAAAGTAAACCAAATTGTTGTAAAGATAACGGTTTGGAAATGATCCGAAATAGGTTAAAGAATCTACCTCCAGATGGAGCTCCTCTTTGATCTCTCTCACCACTGCTGTTTCGGCCGACTCTTCCGGGGCCACAAACCCTCCGGGCAGATCGAGGGTTCCTTTGGCCGGATCGTTTGCGCGCCGGGTAACCAACAGTTCACCGGCGGGATTGAGGATCAGAGCCACCACAGCCGAAGAGCCGTTGATATAGAAAAGCCGGTTGCACCGACTGCACTTGTGGCAGAAAGGGACTTTTTCGGGAAAACCTTCCGATCCGCAAAAGGGGCAGAACCGGAATTGGTTTTTGGGGTAGAAAGAGTCGGAGGGCAATTCCATGGCAGAAATCAGAGATAGAAGTTACGGTACCACTTCACAAACCGTGCCACGCCTTCTTTCACGGGAATGGTGGGCATATAGCCGAGTTGGTGCGTGGTTTCGGAGATATCCGAACAGGTTCGGAGCACATCGCCCGGCTGCATGGGCAGAAAGGCATATTCTGCCTTCTGTCCCAAAGCCTCTTCGAGTGCCCGGATAAAATCCATTAATTGAACGGGATGTGAATTTCCCAGATTGTAGACCCGGTAGGGGGCCGACGAAGTGGCCGGATCGGGATTTTCTGCGTCCCATTGCTTATTGGGCGTGGCCGGATTATCGATAGCCAGGAGTACGCCCGCTATGATGTCGTCTATGTAGGTAAAGTCGCGGGCCATTTCACCATTGTTAAACACCTTAATGGGCTTCCCCTCCAAAATAGCCTTGGTAAAGAGAATAGGAGCCATGTCAGGTCTTCCCCACGGGCCGTAAACCGTAAAAAAACGAAGCCCCGTTGTAGGCAGGCCAAAGAGGTGGCTGTAGGTGTGCGCCATCAGCTCGTTGCTTTTCTTTGTGGCGGCATACAGGCTGGCGGGATGATCTGTTGCCTGCGAAACCGCGAAGGCGCTCTGCCGATGGATACCATAAACACTGCTGGAGCTGGCATAAACCAGATGATTGGGGAGAGAGGCCCGACACGCCTCCAGAATATTTCCAAACCCTACCAGATTGCTCTGAATATAGGCCGACGGATTTTCGAGCGAATAGCGTACTCCTGCCTGCGCAGCCAAATGACAGACCCGGTCGAAGCGTTCTGCCTGAAATAATTGGTGCAGGGCCTCACCATCTTCCAGATCCGACCAGACGAACCGGAAACCGGGGTTGCCCGCTACAACTTTCCCTTTAGTCAGCGAACCCGGTGTGATGCCCAACCGAATCAGCCGCTGCTCCTTTAACGAGATGTCGTAATAGTGGTTCAGATTGTCGAAACCTACCACTTCATTGCCCCTTTGCAACAGCGCTTTCACCAGATGGAATCCTATAAACCCTGCGGCACCGGTAACGAATATCTTCATGGCAACCCTCTTTGAAATGATGGGGTACGAACCCCCAAAAAAGGCAAAGGTAAAGAAATGCCGCTGCCAATTGCTACGAAAGCCCGACCCTTTTTTATTACCTTTGTATTCCTAAATCGCTGTCCGATGAAAACAACCTCTTTTTCCGCTCTCATGGGAGCCTTCCTTGTTCTGGTGTTATTGGCCTCTTCATGCGGGTCGGGTTCGGTTTTGCGCGAAAAAACAGAGCCATCGCCGCGCATAGTCAACATTATCAACTTTATTCGTGAACTTGAGCCCCGTGATGCCCAAATTACTCCGGAGGTGCTCTACCAGACCGTAGTGAGCCAGATTGCCCTGCATAAGCAGCACAACCTCCCGGCCACCTTTCTGCTGCAATACGATGCCCTGATAGATACCAGCTATCAGACGCTTTTTAAAACCGATCAGGGTATAACCATCGAGGTGGGCGGTTGGTGGGAAATTACCCAACCTCACGTTGAGGCTGCCGGTATGACCTGGAGGGGTCGTTATCCCTGGGACTGGCACGCCGACGTGGGCTTTGCCACCGGCTATACACCACAGGAACGCGAAAAACTGGTCGATGTATATATGGCCAAATTCAAAGAGATTTTTGGAAAATACCCCCTCTCGGTGGGCTCCTGGTTTATCGATGCCCATACCCTGCGCTATATGTACGAAAAATACGGCGTTCAGGCCTCCTGCAATTGTAAAGATCAGGTGGGAACCGATGGCTACACCCTTTGGGGAGGCTATTGGAACCAGGCCTACTATCCCAGCAAGTTGAATGCCTATATGCCGGCACAAACCGAAGAGGGGCAGATTCCGATTCCGGTTTTCCGGATGTTGGGAAGCGACCCCATCTATCAGTACGAAAGTGGTTTAGGTGGTCGTGTTCAGGGAGTGGAGTCGCTCGAACCGGTCTATCCCCGAAGCGGCGGCAGCAAAAAATGGGTAAACTGGTTTCTCAATACCCTGGCCGATGAGCCTGTTCTGGCCTTTGGCTATACTCAGGCCGGCCAGGAGAACTCCTTTACCTGGCAGGGTATGCAAAAGGGGTTGGAGATGCAGTTCCCCATTATTGCCAGACTCTCTGCACAGGGCAAGATCAGAGTAGAAACGCTTTCCGAAAGCGCAGCCTGGTTTAAAGCAAATTTCCCTGTGACACCGGCTACTGCGGTCTCGGCCACTACCGATCCCCGCGAAGCCGGGCGCAAATCGGTATGGTACAACAGCCGTTTTTACCGAACCAACCTCTTTTGGCAAAAAGACTCCCTTTTGGTAAGAGATATACACATCTTTAACGAGAAACTTCAATCCGACTACCTTGAAAAGGCCGGCTCTTCTAACCAATGCGTCTATACTACGCTCCCGTTGGTCGACGGTTTTATGTGGAGCAGTTCGCGGCAGCGTGCCGGCCTTCGGATTAGTCAACTCAATGCCGATGGCACAACCACCGAAATTACCGGCGGCGAACCAACGGTTCAGGAACTTCTCGATTCGAAGCTCTTGGTAGAATGGCCTCTTGAGGCAGAATGGGGCTCACTTCGGATTGTCTTCTCTGAAAAGAGCATCGCCATCAGCCGTCGCGGCGGGAAACGGTCGCAGAAATGGGTACTGGAACTACTGGCCTCTTCGCGGGCTAATCTGCCTTTCACCGAGATCTCGGAACATCTGATAAAAGGTACGCACAGCAACTTCCCTTTCGAAGTGACCGTTAATCCCGGAATGGTTGCCACGCCAGCCCAGGGGAACAACGATTTTGTCTATCGTCTGGTTCCCGAAAAAGAGGAGATCCTGATTCAGACACATCTGTAATTTCTTGTCCGGTTTCGCAAACTTTAAAAACCAATTATGTTCGGATGAAACAACCGGCTCTTCATATCGTATTGTTTCTGCAACTCTCTCTCTGCGCGTTTTCACAGAGTGGGGGTGAGACCCCCCTTACGCTCGAGGATGCAGCCACCCTGATGCTTCAGAACCATCCCGAACTGGAGGCTTTGCGCATCGAAGAGGAGGTGGCCGACTATGGGTATCGGGCTACGGCCGGATTACGGCTCCCTTCGCTGGGGCTCACCGCACTCTATGCCTATTTCCCTAATGACATTGTTGCCGACCTGAATGGTTTGAAACCTCAGGTTGCAGGAGCCATGGGTTCTCTCCTTCCTGCGTTGCCCCCTTCGCTGGCCGAAACCTTGATTCCTGCCATCACCCCCCGTATAGCCGAGATGATGGGAAAGGACTGGAAGGTGACTTTACAGGAGAATTCTGTGGGCATTGTAGGTTCAGTGCTCACCTGGCCGGTGTATGCCGGCGGAAAAATCGGAGTGGCCCGCCGGTCAGCCCGACTGAAGCGGGAAGTTGCAGGTGCAAAGAGCCAGCAGCAGACCGATCATCTCTATTCGCAACTCATCGAACGCTATTACGGACTCCTCCTGGCGCGCGAAGTGCTGGAGGTTCGGAAAGAGGTGCTTGCCGGTATGCAACAACACTTGCGTGATGCCAACCTACTGGAAGCCAACGGAATGATTGCCCGTGGAGAAAAGCTCTATGCCGAATCGGTTGTGGCCGAAGCCGAAAAGGAGGTTACCAAAGCCCAACTTACCGTAGAATCGCTGCAAAGAGTGATGCAAAATATTCTCTACACTCCCGGCAGGTGGATACCCGTTTCGCCACTGTTTGTTCTGGATATATCCGACAGCGTACCCCGGTTCCTTGCCTCGGCCAGAAAAAACAATGCCATGCTGAAGCAGGCCGGCCTGCAGGCAAAACTTGCCGATGAAGGGGTAAAGTTGCAGCGGGCCGAATTCCTGCCACAGGTGGCGCTCACCGGAATGGCCCGGATAGGCGATTATCAGCTTTTGGAAGGGATGCCGGGCTGGGTGGCAGGTGCCGGAGTGAAACTGAACCTGTTCGATGGCTTTCAACGCGATAATCACTATAAAGCGGCCCAGGCACGTGTAAGGCAGGTAGAGGCTTTGGTGGAGCAGGCAACCGATAATCTGGAGACCGGCGTTGAGAAACTCTGTTTCGAGATTCGTTCGGAGGAGCGTCAGATGCCCGCCATTGAATCGGCTCTCCTGTTTGCAGGGGAGTATCTCAGCAATAAGGAGAAACTTTTTGCCGAAGGGGCTGCCACTTCGACCGATGTGGTTGATGCCCGGCTTCATCTGGCCCGGCTGAAAGTTGATCGGCTGCAAACCGCTTATCGCTTTACGCTTCTTCTGGCCGGATTACTTGAATTGTGTGGTGAAAGTGCACAATTTCCGGAATATAGCCGTCAAACCGGAGCAGCTCCCATTTTCGTTGAATAGGATACTCCGACCTCATCTGTTTCGACTGTAACATTACAACTTTGCCTGTATGAAAAAGAAATTTATTTTGGGCACCCTCTTTACCTTTCTGCTGTTAATCGCGGCATTTGTTCTGATTCACCGGAGCCTGCATAAAGAGACATTGCCTCCGTTTCAGGGACAAATCGAGGTAAGGAGTGTAAAAGTCTCGTCTAAACTGGCCGGTCGCCTCGATAGTCTGCTGGTTCGCAGAGGAGAGCAGGTGCGTTCGGGCCAATTGCTGTTTGTACTGGCCACCCCGGAGGTTGAAGCCAAATTGCAGCAAGCCGAAGCCGTCAGGAAAGCGGCCTCAGCACAGCAGAGTAAAGCCCTCACAGGGGCCAGGGCGCAAGAGGTAGAGGCGGCCAGGAGCCTTTGGCAAAAGGCCCAGGCGGGCGCCGAACTGGCCCAAAAAAGTTATGCACGGGTGAAAAATCTTTTCGAGGGGGGCGTGGTGTCGGCACAAAAACACGACGAAGCACTGGCTTCGCTCCGGTCGGCCGAAACCTCTTTAACGGCAGCAAAAGCACAGTACGATATGGCACTGGAGGGGGCGCGCAAAGAGGATAAGTCGGCAGCGGCAGCTTTGGTGGAGCAGGCTTCGGGCGTGGTCTCGGAGGTAACCTCCTATCTTTCGGATGCACGGCAATATTCGCCTATCGACGGGGAGGTCTCTTCGCTCATCGCCGAAGAGGGCGAACTGGTTGGGTCGGGCTATCCGGTACTCACCCTGCTTGATATGGCCGATATGTGGGCCACCTTTCATATTCGTGAAGATCTCCTCCCGGGTATTGGCATGGGCTCCCTTTTGCAGGGGTATATTCCCGCCCTCGACACGCTGGTTTCGTTCCGGATCGACTTCATGGCCGTTGAGGCCGACTATGCC
>CAYVJA010000016.1:28369-30859 GCA_964451605.1 uncultured Bacteroidales bacterium
GTCCCGGCATGTCGGTTATCGTACACAGAGATCCGGAGAGGTAACCATGAAGGGTTGGAGCCGTGCGTTTGTAGCCTCGCTGAGGCGGGAGAGTGTCCGGTTTTTCCGCTCGGGCATCTACAGCCTGCTTACGTGGGTGTTTCCACTGCTCTCCTTTCTCTTTTTCTTTTTTCTTTTTGGCGATGGGGTAGCACGCGAGCTGCCTGTTGCTCTCTACGATGCCGATAATACACCCCTGTCGCGCAAGGTGACCGGAATGATTGATGCCACCCCCACAGTTGACCTTACCCGTATCTGTAACAGTGTGGATGAGGCCCGCCGGCTTCTGGAAATGGGCGAGGTGGAAGGCATGGTGGAGATTCCGCGCGACTTGGAAAAACAGATTCTGCGTGGCGAACCCTCCAATCTTACGCTTCAGGTAAGTGGATTGAGCGTGATTAAGTCCAGCATGATTGTCCGGGATGTTCGAACAGCCGTTACCACATTTTCGTCGGGTATCCAGATACAGACCCTCGTAAAACAGGGTGTAGCCCCTGAAGAGGCCTATACCCGCATGATGCCGGTTACTTTTCAAAAGCATATCCTCTTTAACCCGTGGCTTAGCTACACTTTCTATCTTCTGCCCGCTTTTCTCTCCGTCATGCTCCTTATGTTCGTAACCCTATCGACCATCTTCTCTGTCGGAGTCGAACTGAAGAAGGGAACGGCCGGCGAATGGATGTCCGCTGCAGGAGACCATCCCTCGGCAGCGCTGTTCGGTAAATTACTGCCCTACACGCTCATCTTTACTCTCGTTGCGCTGCTCATGCAGATCCTTATTTTTTGCATCTCGGGCGTGCCGCTTCGGGGAAGTCCGGTTCTGCTTTTTCTCTCCACCTTCCTGCTGATTACCGCGTATCAAAGTGTGGGATCGGTTCTGATAGCGCTTACTGCCAACATGCGGCTCGCTCTTTCGTTGGGAGGGGGCTATTCTGTACTGGCCTTCTCCTTTTCAGGGCTTACCTTTCCTCTGATGGCAATGGACCTTCCGGCGCGTGTAGCAGCCCATCTCTTCCCATTCACCCCTTTTATGCAAGTCTGGATGGACCAGACACTTCGCGGGGCTGCGCCTCACTACTCTGCAGGAGCCCTGTTGCATCTGCTTCTCTTCTCTTTCCTCTGCCTTCTATTCCTGGGGCGGCTAAAAACGGTTTCGACAGATGAAAAATATTGGGGCGCTTCATAGATCGGCACGAGAGGTATTTGCCAACGAACTCTGGTTTATTCTTCGTGACCCGGGTGTGATTCTGATTCTCTTCGCGGCAATTGTTCTCTACTCCTCCCTCTACTCGTATGCATATAAAAACGAGGTGGTCAGAGAGTTACCCGTAGCGGTAATCGACAACGATCTTACCCCTGTGAGCCGGGCCATGGTTCGTTCGCTCGATGCTACGCAGAATCTGCAGGTAACTGCCCGGCCCGCCTCAATGGCAGAGGCCGAAGATCTGCTGATGCGCCGAAAAATCTATGGCATCTTTCTGATTCCTCCTCACTACGAAAAAGAGTTGTTGCGAGGCGAAAAAGTTGTGATTCCCTTTTATGTGGATGCCGGCTATTTTTTGATGTACCGGCAAATATTCTCGGATGCCGTGGGTGCCATTGGCACGGAAGGGGCAAAAATAGAGATGCTGCAACTGTTGGCCGGCGGGGCCTCGATTCCCGTGGCCCAAACCCTTCGGGAGCCGGTTACTCTCTCGGTTTCTACCCTCTACAATCGTACTTTGGGATATGGTACCTATCTAATGCCCATTGCGTTAATAGTGATTCTTCAGCAGACCCTGTTAATGAGCCTGGGCCTGATAGGGGGCACCTGGAGAGAGCGGGGCCTTTACCGGCAGATCCGACGATCGGGCGCCGATGCCATGCCCCTGGGCTGGATTGTACTGGTGAGAGCGTTGCCCTATCTTTTGGCTCACACCCTGTCGGTTGCCTATCTTTTGCTGATACACTATCCGCTCTTTCATCTTCCCGCACAGGGAAATGTATTCCATCTGGCGGCTGTATTACTGCCCTTCCTGCTGGCCACCATTTTTTTGGGAATTACCCTTTCTACCCTGTTTCGTTACAGAGAGAATGCCCTCCTGTTTCTCTTCTTCCTCTCCATTCCCATTCTGATGCTGAGCGGCTGGTCTATTCCCGATGTCTGTTTTCCGGATTGGATGGTAAAACTCTCCTACATTTTTCCCAGTACCCCGGGAATTGACGCCTTTCTGCGTCTGCAGACTGCTGGCGTAGGGTTCGATAAGGTACACGGATCGTACCTTCACTTATGGATTCTTACAGGGATCTATTATGTTACCGCCTGTGCAGGCATGTATCGGCTTATCCGCACTCCCTGGCCTACAACACCCCCATCCGGTGAATCATAGTAAACGCCTGCGGGAAAAAGCCCAACAACAGAATAGCTGCAGTGGCAATCACCAGCGAAATCCGGTTCCAGTTGTCGGTGCG
>CAYVJA010000016.1:30869-43401 GCA_964451605.1 uncultured Bacteroidales bacterium
TCTCGGCCTCTCCGTTGTAAAGAAACATGGCCTTTACAATGAGCAGATAGTAGTAGAGGGAGATAATGGTGTTTAACAAGGCAAGAAATACCAACAGGTATTCGCCTTCCCGGGCAGCGGCCAAAAAGGTGAAAAACTTACTGAAGAACCCCGCAGTAGGGGGGATTCCCGCCAGCGAAAAGAGGGCAATCATCATGACCAGGCTCAATCGCGGGTTGGTTTTGTAAAGGCCGTTGTATTGGTTCATGGAGATCATACCGGTCCGGCTCTCAATGGCGGTTAATACCCCAAAGGCGGCAAAGTTCGAGAAGATATAGGCCAGCAGATAGTATACCGTGGCCACCATCCCTTCGGGGCTGTCGACCAGTACACCCAACAAGAGGTAGCCTGCCTGTGAGATAGAGGAGAAGGCAAAGAAGCGTTTGAGATTTTTCTGACGGATTGCAAAGAGATTTCCCAAGGTTATGGTCAGGAGAATAAGCCACCAGAGCAGGTGCTGCCATACCTCTGCCAGAGGACGGAAAATCTCGCCAAGTACCAGCATTAACACAAAGGCTGCAGCTCCCTTCGATACTACCGAGAGATAGCTCAATACCGCAACAGGAGCCCCCTCGTACACATCGGCAGTCCAAAGGTGAAAGGGTGCCACCGAGATCTTAAAAAACAACCCGGCCATAAAAAAGGCCATTCCCAGCAACACGGGAGCCTGACGAGACATAGCAGCGGTCATATCCGAATAGTAGAGCGAACCTGCGGCTCCGTATAGATAGGAGATCCCAAAGAGCAGAATGGCCGAGGCAAAGACCGACGACAAAATATACTTGGCCGAGGCCTCAACCGCATCGGTCCGCGTTTTTTCAATGGCAATGAGTGTTGCCAACGGAACGGAAGCCAATTCAATCCCGATATAAAAGAGCATAAAATGGCGTGCCGAAATCATGAAGTAGATACCCAGCAGCGTAAAGAGCGTAATCAGATAGAATTCGCCCCTCCGGATCTCCGTTTCCGGGCTCTTAAGCCAATTTCCCGCCTGCAAAAACATAAAGAGAACCCCTATGTTCAGAATATTCTTCACAAAGAGCTTCATCCCGTTTGTGCTGTACATACCGCCAAAAGCCGAACCTTCGATGCCGAAAAAGAAGGACACAATGGTAAAAAGCCCCCAGAGCACACAAACCAAAGTATGATAATGCCGTTGCTGTTTCTCCGTGGCAAACAGATCGAACAGAAACAGCAGTACAATCACCACAGTGAGCGAGAGTTCGTTACTCATCATTACGAGATTATCCAGATAGGAGGTCATGGCAGAGAATTACCGGGTTAAATAGAAATAGAGAGGCTGAGAAGGGGTATCACACTTTCGCGAATCATATCGGAGAGTGCCAGAGGGATAATGCCGATGGCAATGATCGAGGCCAGCAGGATAAGAACCGGCAGTTTCTCGTGCCAAACCGCATCGGACAGGTGTAACGAACTCTCCGTATCGGGCGATCCGAAAAGAATTTTGCCCACTACGCGAAGAATATATACCGCTGTGATGACAATAGAGGTACAGGCTATCAGCGTGAAGATTCGGTGGAACAGATCGCTGTGCGAAAAGGCGCCGAAAAAGATGGTCATCTCGGCCACAAAGCCGCTAAACCCGGGCAAACCCAGCGAGGCAAGACCTGCCAGCAGATAGGCAACCGCCAGAAAGGGCATCACCTTCATCAAACCCGACAATTCGCGGATGTCTCGGGTATGGGTCCGGCCGTAAATCATCCCGATCAGGGCAAAGAAGAGAGCTGTCATCAATCCGTGCGAGAGCATCTGCAGCACCGCTCCCGTCATAGCAGTCTGGTTAAACATCAGGATGGCAAAGAGCACCAACCCGCAATGGCTAACCGAAGAGTAGGCGTTAATATATTTCAGGTCGTTTTGCACCAGAGCTCCGAAAGCCCCGTAAACCACACTGATACCCGTTAACACGATAAAGAGATCAGACCAGTAGGCGGCTCCTTCGGGCATCAGAAATATAGCTACTCTGAAACAGCCGTAACCACCCAGTTTCATCAGAACGCCTGCATGTAACATGGAGACTGCCGTGGGTGCCGAAGCGTGGCCGTCGGGCGACCAGGTGTGAAACGGGAAAAGCGCGCCGAGTACCCCGAATCCCAGGAAGGTAAGGGGGAAGAAGATCTTTTGTGCTTCGAAGGGGAGGGTCCGGTTGGCAATTTCCGTAAGGTGCATGGTGAACTGGCCATTTACGGGTTCGGCCGAAAAGTAGATGCCCAGAATACCCACCAGCAAAAAGGCCGATCCGGCCATCAGCATCAGGGTAAGTTTCATGGCCGAATATTCGCGGCGCCCGCTGCCCCAAACCCCAATCAGCAGATACATAGGGATAAGAGCCAATTCGTAAAAGAGAAACATGGTAAAGAGATCGAGCGAAATAAAAAAGCCGAAAACGCCTGTTGCCAGAAGCAGATACCACATAAAGTACTCTTTGGTAAGCGGCTCCATATTCCACGACACAAAAACGCCCGTCAGAACAATTACCGACGAGAGCAGAATCATCACCACCGAGATGGCATCGACGCCCACCGAATAGCCAATCTGAAGCGGTTGGTACCAGATGGTGCTGGCAGTAAAGAGCATGGGCGACAGGTTAGTGGCCCTCTCCTGCAGATAGGCAAAGAGTAATACTACGGCTCCGATCATCAACAGGAGCGAACCTGTTACCATCACCGTGCGGATGGCTGCCCGGCTTTTGCACAGCAAAAGAGCCAACATCATCAACACCGGGACGCATACAAAAAAAGAGAGGCTATTCATTGTACTACAATTTGCTTTAGATAGATAACATCAGAAAGGCCATGGCCAGGGCTGCGGTCACGAAAATCCAGGAATAGGTTTGCACATTGCCTGATTGCAGCTCCTTTATCGCCTCGGAGAGCCCGTTCGAGGCAGTGGCCTGCAGATTCATAAAGCCATCCACAATATGGCGGTCGAACCAGGCAACAGGAGCGGCAATTCCTGCTACAATGCCCCGGCGCACCACAAACAACCAGATCTCATCGAAATAGAACTTATTCCACAGCAGTTTATAGAGCCTTTGCAAAGAGGAGGCTATCCTGTCGGGTATCCCGCTGCCCCTGGCATACAGCCAGGTGGCAATCAGAATACCCACGATGCCTACGCCCATCGACGGGATGGCTGCTCCGGCATGAATATGGGTTTCGAACGGAATTCCGTCGCTGGAGATAAAGAGCGAAAAGGGGATAAAACCGGTTACCACGGTAAGCAGAGCCAGGAAGAGCAGAGGAATGGTCATCACTGCCGGAGCTTCGTGGGGTTTGTGGACATATTGTACAGCGGGCCCGTGAAAAATCCGGTAGTAAAGGCGGAACATATAAAAAGCGGTAAGGCCGGCCGTAAACAGGAGCACTGAGAAGAGAAGCGGACTCTCCGTCAAGACGGCAGCCATAATCTCATCCTTGCTGAAGAAGCCCGAGAAGGGGGGAATACCGGCAATCGACAAACAGGCAATCAGAAAGGTGATATGGGTAAGCGGCATATACTTCCTCAGACTTCCCATCTTGTCCATCTCGTTACTGTGAACCGCATGAATTACGGCACCGGCACCCAGGAAGAGCAGCGCTTTAAAGAAAGCGTGGGTAAACAGGTGAAACATCGAGGCCATATAGCCCAGCCCCTCGTGGCCGCCAAACCCGGAAACTCCCAGACCGGCCATCATATAGGCAATCTGCGAAATGGTTGAGAAGGCAAGAACCCGTTTAATATCGGTTTGGGTACAGGCAATCAGCGCGGCTCCCAACGCCGTAATCGCACCCACCCAGGCAATGGCATCCAATACCTCCGGAGCGCCGATTGTATAGAGAGGGAAGAGCCGGGCCACCAGGAAAACGCCGGCAACCACCATCGTGGCGGCGTGAATCAGGGCCGAAACGGGGGTAGGACCCTCCATGGCATCGGGGAGCCAGATATGCAAGGGCATCATAGCCGATTTTCCGGCACCTCCTATAAAGATGAGTCCCAGTGCCCACGAGAGGGCAGAACCTCCCATAAAGAGGGTTTGGGCTCCTCCCGATATCCATTCGCCCTGCGGATCGGTGAGAACCGAGAATTGAAAACTTCCCGAATAGTACGACAGAATGAGAATACCGGACAGAAAGCCCAGATCGGCAAAGCGGGTCACAATAAAGGCTTTTTTTGAGGCAGCCACCGCCGAGGGTTTGGTATAGTAAAACCCGATCAGCGAAAAGGAGGAGACCCCCACCAACTCCCAGAAGATGTACATCTGAAAGATATTGGTGGCTACCACCAAACCCAGCATCGAGAAGGAGAAGAGCGAAAGCAGCGCATAATAGCGCTGAAATCCCCGCTCGCCCTTCATGTAGCCCAGACTGTACAGGTGTACCATAAAAGAGACTGTGGTTACCACCACCAGCATCATTACCGAGATAGGGTCGAGCAGTACGCCCAACGAAATATGGAGGGTTTCGGTAAGATTAAGCCAGGGAATATGCAGGGCCGTAACAGGGGCATATCCGGCGTTAGCCGGGCCTGCTCCGGCAACGGAAAAATAGGTTACGGCAGTAATCCACGAGAGTAGTGTAGCCACCGCCATTCCCGCAGAACATACAATTCCGGCCCATGAGGGGCGCATCTCTTTCCCGAAAAGTCCTACCACCACAAACTGAAGCAGGGGTATCAGAAGAATCAGACCGGCAAATTCCATACTTAGTGTTTTAAATGGTTGAGTTTGCCGGACTGGATATGGCGAAGATTCCGGTACACATTAATAATGATGGCAATGGCAACTGCTGTTTCGCCTGCCGAAAGGCCGATAGAGAAAAGTGTGGCAAACATACCTTCTGAACCTTCGGGGTAGAGAAAGCGGTTAAACACTACAAAGTTTATATCTACCGCATTGAGCATCAGCTCGATAGACATAAGTACCAGAATCAGATTTCGCCGGGTAATAAACCCGTATACCCCGGCAAAAAACATGAAGGCACTTACCAGCAGATAATATTCCATAGGGATGTTCATAGTATGTGCTTCTAAGAGTTATCGTTTTCGTGCAATCATAATTCCTCCCACAACGCAAGCCAGCAAAAAGAGACTGATGGCCTCGAAAGAGAGGAGGTATTGAAACTTTTCACTACCCATTAACATCTTGCCGAGAAGGCTCATATCCATCTCTTCCTGTTTGAGCCGGGAGTAGATATTGATGCCGTTGCGCAGAATCACCCACCCGCAGAGTGCCAGACCGCCCACTGCGGCCAGCAGGCCTGCTGCCTGCTCAATGTGTCCGGAAGGGAGATGACCCTGACCTGCGTGCGAGGTAAGCAGGATAGAGAAGATAAAGAGTACCATTACACCCCCGGCGTAGACCGTTATCTGAACGGCAGCCAGAAAATGGTAGTTCAGAAGCAGAAAGAGCCCCCCGGTTGCCAGCAGTACAAAGAGCAGATAGGTGGCCGATCTGAGAATCTTCCGCGAGGTGACAGCGAGGACCGATCCGGCCACCAGAACGGCTGCCAGAATCCAGAATACCAAATTAGAAAGATAGAACTCCATGATAATTAAGCAACAGAATTAGCGGCGGAAGCCGGTTTCAAAACGGGTGCAGTGCGAAGCTTTGATCCCGGTTTGTTAAGCGTTTTGTGCAAAGCATCGGGATGAAAAACAGCCAGCTCGAATTGGTTCGAAAATTTGATGGCATCTGAAGGACAGGCCAATACACAAAGATTGCAGAAGGTGCACTGTCCCAGATGGTACTCGTAACGCAACAGCGCCTTCTTGCTCTTCCCTTCAGGGGTGGTGACCATTTCATGTACCACATTCAGGGTGCCGTTGGGGCAGCTCAACATACAGAGGCCACAGGCTGTACAGGCATGTTCGTTATTCTCGTCGTGCGGCATAGTCAGTTCGGTACGGAACCGATCGGAGATGACCAAAGTATCGCGATTTTCCGGATAACATTCGGTTACCTTTTTTCGCAACAGGGTTCGCAGCGAAATCTTCATACCTCCGGCCAGAGAGGCAATTCCGCTGAACCACGATTTGATATACAAAGTAAACTCGTTCATACAACCTATTAAAAATGCCAGCCAAATACAACTACCATTGCCATAATCAACAGGTTAACCATATTGAGCGGCAGCAGATATTTCCATTCCAGTTTCAATAACTGGTCGATGCGCAGACGGGGGAATGTCCAGCGAACCCACAAAGTGAGAAAGATTACAAAGAATGCCTTTCCAAAGAACCAAATTGGCGAAGGGATCAGATCCATTACCGAATTGAAGAGGGTGAGGCCCGGAATATGGAGCGGCATCCATCCGCCCAGAAAGAGGGTGGTGGCAATGGCTCCTACAATAAACATATTGAGGTACTCGGCCAGGTAGAAAAATCCGAATTGGATACCCGAATATTCGGTGTGGTATCCTGCGGTAAGCTCCGATTCAGCCTCCGGGAGGTCGAAAGGGCCCCGGTTGGTTTCGGCGTGCCCTGCAATCAGATAGACTATAAAAGCAATCAGGGCGGGAATATGGCCCTGAAACAGAAACCACACTTCGGCCTGTCGCTCTACAATCACCGACAACTGCATACTGCCCGCCAGAATCACCATAGTGAGCAGCGACATACCTACCGAGAGCTCGTAACTGACCATCTGTGCTCCGCTTCGGAGGGCACCAATCATAGAGAATTTGTTATTACTGGACCATCCGGCCAGCAAGATGCCCAGAACGCCCAGCGATGAAACCGCCAGGATGTAGAAGATGCCTATGTTAAAGTCGATTACCTGTAACCCTCTGCCAAAGGGGATGGCTCCAAAGGCCAGCATCGAGGCGGCGATCACCAGAAAAGGGGCCAGGAAAAAGAGGAACTTGTCAATCTGATTGATGGGAATCAGCTCCTTGATTAACATTTTTACCGTATCGGCCAGTGTTTGTGCCAGGCCCAGCGGTCCTACCCGGTTGGGGCCCAGACGGCACTGAAACCAGGCACAGATTTTTCGTTCGAAGTAAATAAGTGCCATGGCCAACACGGCATAGCCGGTAAGCAACAGAAAGGCCACCAGAATACACTCAATCCAAAAGGTCCATCCCGAAGGGAGCATGGCGGTCAGTGTCTGGTCTATCCACCCGATGAGCGTTCTAAAATCGTACATAGGAAAATCAGATTATCGGTCAATATCGGGAACAACATAATCGAGCGACCCCCCGATCGAGATCAGGTCGGCAATCTTTTCGCCCTCTGCCAGCGTATTCACCACCGAAATCAGGCTCAGGCCGGGCGAACGGAACTTCACACGCCAGGGTGTTTTATCGCCCCGGCTGGCAATGTACACCTCGAACAATCCCCTGGCTGTTTCCACCCACTGACGGTACTCCCCTTCAGGGAGGCGGATAATGGGTTTGGTCTTCACGCTGACGGGCCCTTCGGGGATGTTGTCGATTAACTGTTCTATAATGGAGAGCGACTCTGTAATTTCGTCGAGCCGATTCATATAGCGGGCGTAGGTATCGCCTTCGGTGCGGACAATCTCATTGAACCGAACCCGGTTGTAGGCTCCGTAGGGGCGATATTTCCGGACATCGCACGAAAATCCGGAGGCTCTTCCCACCGGCCCGGTAACAGCGTGCGAGATGGCATCGGCTTTGGTCAGAATGCCGATTCCGATCATGCGCTCACGGGCTATAATATTGTGGGTGAAGATATCGTGGTATTCATGGAGAATGCTGCGCAGATAATGGACAAACTCCTTTACCTCTTTTTGAAAGTCGGGGTGAAGATCGTGCATCACCCCTCCAATTACGCTGTAATTGGGAATCAGGCGGCCTCCGCAGCTCTTTTCGAAGATGTCGAGAATCTTTTCGCGGTCGCGCATACCGTAAATAAATGCGGTGAGTGCGCCCATATCCATACACATACACGACCATCCCAGCAGGTGCGAAGCAATACGGGTCAGTTCGTCCATGAGGGTACGGATTACTACCACTCTGTCGGGGATCTCTAACCCCAGCGCATTCTCGATACACATACAGGCGGCATTCCGGTTGGTGTGTGCCGAGAGATAATCGAGCCGTTCGGTGAGATGCAGCCATTGCGGATAGGTCATCGATTCGCACATCTTCTCTACACCTCTGTGAATGTAGCCCAGATGAGGATCGACCTTCTTAATGATCTCGCCATCTAATGATACCCTGAAATGGAGTACCCCGTGGGTGGCAGGATGTTGAGGACCGATATTTACCACATACTCTTTCCGCTCGAACAGCATCGACTCGGATGTCTCGATTTCTCCCTGCTGATTGAGGGTGAGGCGGGTAAGAATATCATTATTGGGTTCGTGGTCGAGCGGTATCGGATTGCGTTCGGGCGAAGCATCATAATCTTTCCGGAGAGGGAAACCGTTCCAGTCGGATCGCATAAAGAGCCTGCGCATATCGGGATGGCCGATAAAGCGGATGCCCAGCAGACCAAACAACTCCCTTTCATTCAGAAAAGCGGCATCCCACAGATGGTGTACCGTATCGAACGAAGGCGACTCGAGATTTGTAGTAGAGCATTTTAAAACTACCACTTCGCTGAACGAGGCGGTGGCCAGTTGGTACACAATTTCCAGACTGTCAACGTTGTCGACACCAATCAAAGAGACCAGTATCTCGAAGGGCTCAGGGCTCCGGTTCCGAAGCGACGCAGCCACCTCCGCAAGATTTTCGGCGGGGATAACAAAACCGGGGTTTGTTCCCGTCTCCTCTTTTGAGGCCCCGGGCGTGAGGAGAATTAACTCTTCGGTAGTCATACAGCTATCGGGTATTGGATTTGCCGGCAGGCGCCGCAAGGGTATCGATTTTTACTTTTCGCTGAAGCTGCATCATTCCATACAGAAGGGCTTCAGGACGGGGAGGGCACCCCGGAACATAGACGTCGACAGGGATAATTTCATGTACCCCCTTCACCACATGATACGAGTTTACAAACGGGCCTCCCGATATGGCACAACTGCCCATTGCAATCACATACTTGGGTTCGGCCATCTGATCGTAGAGCCGTTTCAGCACGGGAGCCATCTTATGTACAACGGTACCTGCCACAATGATCAGGTCGGCCTGACGCGGGCTCGAACGGGTTACCTCGAACCCAAAACGCGAAAAGTCGTATCGGGCTGCTCCCACACTCATAAACTCGATGCCACAACAACTGGTGGCAAAGGTGAGCGGCCAGAGTGAGTTCGACCGGCCCCAATTGATTACTTCGTCGAGTACTCCAACCAAAACGCCCACGCCGTTCTTGCGAAGTTCGTCGGCAGCCCTGCAACCACTCATTGTCGCCAAAGGCTTCGGGAGCCATTCCCTTAATCTTGATATTCTTTACTTCCATTCGAGCGCTCCTTTTTTCCATGCATAGGCAAGACCCAGCAACAGAATAAATACAAAAAAGAAGACCCCTGTGAGTCCGGAGGGGCCCAGTTCTCTCGCAGCCACGGCCCAGGGAAAGAGAAAGACCGTTTCCACGTCGAACATCAAAAAGAGAATGGCAAAAAGGTAGTAGCCTACCTTAAACTGCATCCAGGAGGTACCGCGGGTGGGAACGCCGCATTCGTAGGGTTCGCCTTTCTGGATGTTAAAAGAACGAGGTGCTGTGAGATAAGCAATCAAAAGCGCAGCAACCACCAGTACGATTGCCGTGACAAGCACGACAATTAACATAACAGCATTCATAATCAATGAATTAATATGCCGGAAATTCTGGTAAGAGCATTTTCGGTTATGAGGCCGCAAATGTAGTTATTATTCTGAAAGTAAAAAACTGTATCGTTTTTGTGATTTCGCAGTTATTTGTAACCTTTGAATCCAAAAATCGCTTGCATGGCCGAAGAGTATATTGCGTTAATCTGTTCCTACATTTGGGGTTGGCCCCTGATTATCCTGCTTCTGGGCACCCATCTTTTTTTAACTCTGCGTCTTCGGTTTCCCCAAAGAGCCCTTTTTACGGCAATTCGGCTTTCGGTCCGCCCCGATAAAACAGGGAAGGGCGATGTCTCTCCGTTTGGCGCGCTCTCTACGGCCTTAGCCGCTACCATCGGAACCGGTAATATTATCGGGGTGGCCACCGCCATTTCGCTGGGAGGCCCCGGTGCCGTTTTCTGGTGTTGGCTTACAGGCGTATTGGGCTTTTCTACCAAATATGCCGAGGGGTTACTGGCGGTTAAGTATCGCGTCCTGACTTCGGACGGTACCATGGCGGGAGGCCCTATGTATGTATTGGAAAAAGGGCTGGGTATGAAATGGCTTGCTGTATTATTTGCCATTTTCACCTCCATAGCTGCCCTGGGTATCGGGAATACGGTTCAGGCCAACTCCATTGCCACCCTGATGAACGAGACATTTTCGGTACATCCGGCCGTTACGGGTGCAGTAATCGCTGTTCTTACCGCCCTTGTAATCCTCTTCGGGATTGGATCCATTGCCCGCTTCTGTTCGTATATGGTTCCCTTCATGGCTGCAATCTATGTATTGGGATGCATAGCCATTCTGATACTCAATCTCCCGTTTCTTCCGGCAACCTTCTCCACTATTTTTCAGGCTGCCTTTACACCCAAAGCCTTTGGTTCGGGCCTGGTGGGTGCCGCTGTACTGAGTGCCATCCGGTATGGCGTGGCCCGCGGCCTCTTTTCGAATGAGGCCGGACTCGGTTCTGCCCCCATTGTTGCCGCTGCGGCCAAAAGCCGCAACCCGGTTCGTCAGGCGCTTGTCTCGGCCACCGGCACCTTCTGGGATACCGTAGTGGTGTGCGCACTGACCGGCCTGGTGCTGGTCTCGAGCGTTATAGCCCATCCCGACATCAATTACGCACAGGGTGCCGTACTTACCAAGGCTGCCTTCGATAAAATTCCGGTTTTTGGATCGCCCTTACTGGTGTTCGGCCTCCTGACTTTTACCTACTCCACTATACTCGGCTGGTCGTACTATGGCGAAAAGGCCATTGAGTATCTGGGGGGAAAACGCATCATTCCCCTTTACCGATGGGTCTGGATTGGCTGTGTGTTTCTGGGTGCAGTGGCTAACCTCCAGATGATCTGGAACCTGGCCGACATTATGAACGGTCTGATGGCCATTCCCAATCTGATATCTCTACTCCTGCTCAGTAAAATAGTGGCGGCCGAAACCCAACGCTATCTTTGGAGTGGAAACCTGGATAGTCACGAGCACGACTGCTAAAGTATATGTTCGGAGAAGGCCTTCCCCAATCTGGGATTGGCCGTCATCTCCTGCTCAAAGAAAAACGGGTCGTCCGAAAAGGCCGGCTTCAGTTGGTCGAGCCAGGTGGCTTTCGGGTCGTATTTTGCGAAAAAGGGCACACCCACCCACTCGGGATTTCTGGCCTGCAGGAAGCGCAGTACAAAGAGTTTTTCTCCTTGGACCTCCGATGTACCCAAATACTGAACCTTTCCGGGATGGGCGCTCATGCTGGGCCCGCGCACCGTTCGGCACACCCCGCTTACCTGTCGGTAGGCCTGACGGTATATAGAACCGCATTTCTCTAGTGGCAGCTCAAAAAAATGTTTACAGCCGGTGTCGCGGGGTATAAACATGTAGTAGGGGATACAATTCAGATCGACCTGCTTGCGCCACAGTGCAGCAAAGATGTCGGGCGAATCGTTGATATGGCGTAAAATAGGGGTCTGTGTCCGGATCTGTGCTCCGGTATTGCGGATTCGTTTTATAGCTGCCGCAACGGCAGCCGTTGAAAGCTCAACGGGGTGGTTAAAGTGAGCCTGAATGGCCAGATTCTTTCCCGAGGCTACAATTTTCTCGAACAGGCCGATAATCTCGTCCGAATCGGGGTCGGAGAGGAACCGGAAGGGCCAATACGACAACGATTTGGTTCCAATCCGGATGGTTCGGATATGTTCCAGCCCGGGTTCGAGTAATGGCTCCAGGTAGCTCTTCAACAGTCCGGCCTTCATCACCATCGGATCGCCTCCGGTAAAGAGTACATCCGTTACCCTGGTGTGTCGTTTTAGATACTTGCAGAGGAGATCTACCTCCTTCATGGAGAATTTCAGCGACTCGATCCCGGCAAATTGCGGCCATCGGAAGCAGAAAGTGCAATAGGCATGGCAGGTTTGCCCCTGGCCCGGGAAGAAGAGCACCGTCTCGCGATATTTGTGTTGGATTCCTTTCAGCACCTTCCCGTCGAGCGAAGGGACATTGTGCGCCTGTCCGGCCGGATTGGGGTTCAGTGTCATCCGGATTCGGTGCACCATTGTCTCAATCTCCTCTTTTGCTGCGCCCCCTTCGAGCGCCTCCTTCATGGTATCGTAATGTCCTTTCCGAAGCATCTCCCTGCGCGGAAACGTAAGCGTAAACATCGGATCGTCGGGAATATTATTCCAGTCGATTAACTCATCTACCACATAGTTATTGGTTTTAAACGGCAGAACTCTTCCCACCACCTCAATGGCCTTGAGGCTATCAGGACTCAGCTTCCGGATTTGGGGGATTTTTTT
>CAYVJA010000017.1:0-25968 GCA_964451605.1 uncultured Bacteroidales bacterium
TGGGTAAAACAGCTTCCCGAACCTGTTTCCGCTGTCTCTCTGCCTGATAATGCCCGTCCCGATTTGTTTGCCATTTCGCTGGTGGAGGGGTGGCGCGGCGAAATATGTCACTGCGCCCTTACCAATGCCAAGGGCCAACTGGTTCACTATAAAGTGAAAGATCCCTCTTTTCATAACTGGATGGCTTTGGCTCTTGCAGTGAGAAACAACGAAATATCCGATTTCCCCGTGTGCAATAAGAGTTTTAATCTTTCGTACGCCGGTCACGATTTGTAACTGTAACAACCGTTGAAGTATGCTCGATCATCTTAAAATCATATGGCATCAGGGGAAGCAGTATATTCCCGATGTAACCCGGGTTGAAGTTCCCGGAATTTTCAGAGGACGTCCGGAGATCAGCCGTGTTCCGATTGATGAGGAGGCGCTCCGGTTGCTCTGTCCGACAGGGGCTATCGAAACCTCTCCGGTGCGGATTGATTTGGGCCGTTGTCTCTTTTGCGGGGCGTGCGCAAAGGCTTTTCCGCAGAAGATCTCATTTACCAAAGACTATAAAATGGCTTCTAACTGTCGGAACCGCCTGGTGATCCCCGAAGGTTCCGAGCAGCCGGTTACACTCGATGAAAACAAGGTGCGGAAGGAGATTCGTTCCATTTTTGGCGGTTCGCTCAAGTTGCGCCAGGTTTCAGCCGGAGGCGACAACAGTTGTGAATTGGAACTCAATGCCTGTGGGAATGTGAATTTCGATATGGGACGTTTTGGTATTGAGTTTGTGGCTTCGCCCCGCCATGCCGACGGTGTTGTGGTTACCGGCCCCATTAGCACCAATATGGCTCGTCCGCTTCAACTTACCTACAATGCGGTTCCCCATCCCAAACTGCTCATTTTGGTGGGAACCGATGCCATCAGCGGAGGCCTGTTTGCCGAAAGTCCGGCCGTCGATCGTTCGTTTCTCAATCAGTATGAGGTCGATCTCTATGTTCCCGGGAACCCGGCTCACCCGCTCACCTTTATTAACGGTGTTCTCTCTTTAATCAGAAAGCCGAAAATTGGGTAGCTCCCGGAAGGGTGGTGCGCCTTGGAGTAAGTCGAAAATAGTGTACATTTGTCTCTATCCACTCTATAATCGTACTCCTATGCAAACCCCAATATCCAGACTCTTATCGGCAGTTACTGCTCTTTTCCTCTCTGCAATCCTTGTTGTCTCTTCGGGTTGCAGTAAAGACGACGACCCCGCAGACATGGGGCTCTCTGTTGCCGGCAGCTATACCGGCGATCTGCTCAGCGGTCTTGAAATTGATCCGGAATCGCCGGTTTCGGCGTTAGTTCCTCTGGTCTTTTTCGAAAAGCTTTCCACCAAATCGGTAAAGGTGCAGTATGCCCGCTTTTCGCCGGCTCCTGGAGTTATGTTCGACATAGAAATGGACTTAACCCTCTCGGGAAAGAGTGGCGGTAAATTTGCCTTTTCGGGTGCTAAGTCGTTTACGGTGAACTCAGTTTCCTATCAAGTCACTGCCGGCGGGGAGTGCGGAGAGGGTTGGGTCGATCTTTCGCTCGATGTGAGCTGGGGCGATGAGTTACGAAAATTCGCTTTTCAAGGCGATCGGCTCAGTGAATTACTGCTCGACTTTTCGGCCGCTGTAGCCGGCACTTACACAGGCAGCTGGTATGCCCAGCAGAATTTTATCCCCGTGGTTCCCGATCCGTCTGGCCCCATTACGTTGCAGAAGATAGACGAGAGTCATATTCGAATCCGTACCACCTCAGTTCTTTTTGCTGAGTTTTTTCCCGTGTCGTTAGATTTAGAAACCGCGCTGTTTAAGCGCCTTGGCGGATATGTGGTGGATAGCGATTCTGCCTATATTACCGTTCCCGCCGAGTTGTCGCCTACCGAAACGCCCTTCGAGGCGAAAGCCATATACTCCTGCTCCATTAACGGAGATCTGATCTTTTTTGATATCTCGATTGAGGATATCGACCTTTTGGTGAGTTTCTCCGGTTCAAAACTCTGATTACTATGGAACCCTATACTGCTAACGCCTCCCGTTACGGGGAGATGATCTATAACCGCTGCGGGAAAAGCGGGATTTTATTGCCTGCCATCTCACTGGGTTTGTGGCACAAGTTTGGGGATGTCGATGATCCCATCCGCTATCGTCGTACCCTCAGGATGGCATTCGATGCCGGTATTACCCACTTTGACCTGGCCAACAACTATGGTCCCCCTCCGGGGTCGGCCGAAATAAACTTTGGCAGGATTCTTCGCTCCGATTTTTCGAGTCATCGCGACGAGATGATTATCTCTACCAAAGCGGGTTATACCATGTGGCCCGGACCTTATGGCGACTGGGGCTCGCGTAAATATCTGCTGGCCAGCCTCGATAAAAGTCTGAAGCGGATGGGGCTGGAGTATGTGGATATTTTCTATTCGCATCGTCCCGATCCCAATACACCCATTGAGGAGACCATGGGAGCACTCGACAGTGCGGTTCGATCGGGGAAGGCGCTTTATGCGGGGTTGTCGAACTACTCTGCAGAACAGACCCGGGAGGCGTTGGGTGTACTTCGGCGGTTGGGTACCCCTTGCCTGATTCATCAGCCCAAATATTCCATGTTTGTGCGCACTCCGGAGGAGGGGCTTCTCGATTTGCTCGGAAACGAGGGAATTGGCTGTATTCCTTTCTCGCCGCTGGCTCAGGGGCTTCTTACCTCGAAATACCTGAAGGGCATTCCCGAAAACTCCAGGGCTGCCAAATTGCACGGCTTTTTGCAGCCTTCTGAAATTACTGCGGAACGCCTGCGTATTATTGCGGGGCTTAATCAGATTGCACTTCGACGCGGGCAATCGCTGGCGCAGATGGCGCTTGCATGGCTTCTGAAAGACTCCCGGGTAACTACGGTATTGGTGGGAGCCAGCAGTCCCGAGCAACTGAGCGACAATCTTCAGTGCCTCAGAAATATGCGTTTTTCTGCCTCCGACCTTCAGGAGATTGAAACCCTTCTTGCTTCGGATCGGTAACAGAACTTCCCTTCCGTGAATCGTATCGCAAGCAGATGCAATGCACCATCTGCTTGCGATACGCTTTTCTGCACTACATCTCCTCTGCCACCACATTGTCCAGATAGAGCCCTTCGCCCGCAACCCGCGGGTCGTACGATCTGACTTCAACCCGTAAGAGTGCGGCACCTGCGGGCGCGGTGAATGTTTTCCCTGCGTAGACATTGGTATATCGTTCATTCACGCCCAAATAGCTGGTTGTCTGCAAAGGGGCGCTCTCTTCGCTCAGCCCTCCGGTTGAAGCCGATTGCCGCCACGAACTGTAATATCTCCAGCGTGTTGAGCTGTTGGGACTGTAAACGGGGAGGCTTATGCGATAGCTTTTTCCGGGTGTCACTGCTATATCCTGATAGAGACAACTCTTACCCTCCAGCCGTACGGCATAGGCTCCCGGAGTAAGGGGTTCGGCCACGCGACAGGCAATTTTGTCGGAGCCGGTAGTTCCGCTGGCGTAAAATTTCCACCCGGAGGGTACCAATCCCAAATCGGGATCGCCTGCCCCGTTAGGACTCGCTTCCCACAATTCGAAATCGCCGTTCAGCAGCAGGTTGGCGGTCTGAGGCTCATCGGGGTTTTGGCTGGGCACCAGATCGAACCATCCACCGTCGATTACCGTACTCTCCCATTCCTGCGAGGAGATAGAGAAGGCAATCTCTTCCTGCACCTGTTCGGTGGGGAAGGTTCCCTTTACCACTGTGATTTTGTTGGCGTAGATATTGTTGGTTGCCACAATTCCTGCCGAATAGGAGAGGGTATCGCACTGCCACTCAATCCGGATCTCAGGTTTGCTGCCGCCCGGAAAGAGCAGTAGTTCGTTCGAAGAGCTCCGGTTTCCGTCGGTCGGGGCAGCATCGTGGATAAGGGTAACGGTCTCTGATCCCGCTATCCCTTCCAGATTGAGCCTTTGGGGTACGTTTTTTACACTCCAGCGAATCTGTCGGGCATCCGACGGGATATTTTCCAGTATCAGGCGGATCATCCCCACTCTGCGCATCAGGGTCAGGGTTACCGTACCTGTAAAGGCGTCATCGATGGTTACCTGACTCTCCCCGATAAACAGATCGGAAGCCTGATCGGGAAGACCGGCGTTGGAACGGAGAAACAGTTGAACATCCTGAAAATGGGGGTTGGCCGGGAAGCTGATCTCATCGGGGGTAGACACGTTCGACACAATCACAATGCGGTAGGTGCCGTAGGGAAGTGATATACTTCGCCCGTTCAGAGAGGTGACATCGGGTTCGGAGAACTCCATACAGCTGTTCCCTTCCGGGTCGAAAATAAATATCTGCAGATTTTCTCCGTTTTCGGCTCTGAGGGCACCGGTAATGCCCGCTCCGTCCGATTCGCGCAGTTGAAAGGTTAACGACTTTTCCCGGGCAGGAGCTGTTTCGCGGAGTGCCTCTTTGACACAACTAGTCAGGCACAGGATGGCCAGAAAGGCCATGGATACAATTTTCTTCATAGCACTGGTTTTTGGTTTTTGATAGTGCAATGATGCTCTAAAAAGATATTAAACAAAAGTAATTAGGTTTTTTATGTAGTCCCTTTTAGTCCTTCTATATATTTCTTACATTTATCCTACACTAACCATGGATAATAGTTTGCCATATGAAAAGGTATCTACTTGTCTCTCTTTCTGTTGTCCTCCTGATTTTGGCAGGATTCTATCTATCGAAGCATCTGTATTGTGTTCCCGAGGAGAACGATCCGGACGCTACTGCCAAGTCGGTTTTGGTATGGAATCAGTGTCTTCAGTGCCATTCCGAAAACCCTTCTCTTCCCTTTTATGGTTCGTTCCCTGTGATTTCGGGCTTGTTGGCCAGAGATATTGAGCAGGGCTATATCCATGCCGACCTGAAGCCTTTTCTGGAGCTTCTGGAGTTTCGGACACAACTTCCGGAGGCGATGCTTGCCAAGATTGAGCAGACTCTGATTGAGGGCTCAATGCCTCCCGTCACCTATTCGGCGGTTCACTGGGGTAAGGGGATAAACGCAAAAGAGAAAGCTCTCTTGCTTGACTGGATCTACAAAAAGCGGGAAGTGTACTATGTGTCGGGCCTGGCTGCCGAACCGCATACCTATGCAATGGTTCAACCGTTGTTCGATTCGCTTGAAGTGAATCATAAAATCGCAGTACTGGGCGAGAAACTATTTAATGATGTGCGGCTTTCAGTCGACAATACCGTTTCTTGTGCTTCCTGTCACGGTTTGGAAACCGGAGGGGTAGACCGTAAACCGGTTTCGGAAGGAATCAGGGGGCTGTTGGGAACTGTGAACGCCCCTACTGTCTATAATGCGGCCTACAATTTGGTGCAGTTTTGGGATGGCCGGGCTGTCGATCTGCAGCAACAGGCAGCCGGTCCGCCACTTAATCCCGTGGAGATGGGTTCGGTATCGTGGGATTCGATTGTGGCAAAGTTTCCGGCAAATGATCCCTTCACACAGCAATTCCTGGAACAATTCCCGGAGGGGGTCTCTGAGAAGACCATTACGGCTGCCATTGCCGAATACGAAAAGCTCCTTACTACGCCTGACAGTCGCTTCGACCAATATCTGAAAGGCAAAGCCGATGCACTGTCGGAAGTGGAGAAACAGGGGTATGAACTATTTCAGAATCATCGCTGCGCAACCTGTCATGTGGGGATGTTGATGGGCGGACAGTCGTTTGAGAAGGTGGGTCTGAAGGCCGACTATTTTGCTGATCGTGGAAAAGAAACTATCGATGCCGATTACGGGCTCTATAATACCACGAAGAGAGAGTACGACAGGTTTCGCCTGAAAACTCCGACGTTGCGTAATGTGGCGCTAACGCCGCCCTATTTTCACGATGCTACTTCTCAGACCCTTGAAGAGGCGTTGGAAGCGATGTTGAAGTATCAAACCGGAACCCGGATGACTCTTTCCGAAAAGGAGGCAGTGGTGCAATTTCTGCACACGCTGACCGGTTACTATCAGGGAAAGTTATTGGAGTAGGTTGCCGATTTTCTGCATCACTTCGCTTTTCAGGGGTTCGGGCAGGGACCCGATGCGGGTTTTGTGGCTTCCGGCAGGAGCTACGGCCCGCATCATATGCGTTTTCCGCTTCGGTACCTCCACACCTGCAGCACTCCACGGGTCGAACTCCCCATACACAAAAATCATCTCGGGATCGTTTTTGCGCAGGTAGGTTTTTACCCTCTGGTAAGCCTCCTTTTCGAAGGCAAATTGGTTCTGCTCATCCAGAAATGCCCGTTGCAGGTATCCTTTGGTATGGGGGCGGGTAAGGAGCTTCCGGAACGGACGGGTGTCATAACCGTAGTAGCCGATCTCCCGGGCCGCCTGCACAAAGAACGCATCGAAATAGGCGCCGGCCTTGAAATAGTCGGGATCGCTAATCTTCATCCAATGGGTAA
This sequence comes from uncultured Bacteroidales bacterium, assembly GCA_964451605.1. Classification (GTDB taxonomy): domain Bacteria; phylum Bacteroidota; class Bacteroidia; order Bacteroidales; family UBA4181; genus JAQVSH01. Next base: position 6,448 of record CAYVJA010000017.1, read on the forward strand.
AGAGCTCCTGATCGGAGGCGGTTGACGGGGGTATCTGACTGATGGCCGAGCCCCATTGCCAGGTAGAGAAGGAGTATTCCATCACCGACAGATCGTAGACCTCTTCGACAGGAATCCGGAAGGTGAGTTTTTTCTGGTTGCAATACTCTGTAAAAAGGGGGAGGAGGCTCTCCTTTCGGCGGAGAATCTCTTTTTGTACCTCCTCAATTCGTTCCCGTTCCCCGCGCGTACCCACCTTTCGCAGGAAGGGTTCGTGACGGCCGTCTTCCACCCCTTTACAGATGGGAGCAACGTAGGGAACGGCAAGATCGGTATCGTAAGGAAACCAGGCTTTATGGTAGATGGTGGTCTGGCCCCCTTTGCTGATACCGGTGCTGATCCATTTTCCGGAATAAAGGTTTTTCAGTTGGGTAACCACCGCATGCAGGTCGTTTACGGCATTCTCTACGGAAAGGTGTTGCCAGGGGGAATTTTTGGGCGTTGATTCCAGAAAAAAACGATGCTCTACTACCACTATGTTGGTGTTGAATAGCTTTGCCAGCTCGTCCATGTAACCGGGCGAGAGGGCATATTGTGCACCGTAGCCTTCGGTGACCAGCACAACGGGTCGGTCGAAACCGGCATGACAAACAAATACCCGCTGCAGAAAAGTGGAGTCGAGGGGCTTGGAATGGTTTAGAGGCTGCTCGAAACGAAGCAGAAATTTTGTCTTAAAGTTTTGCGATTCCAGCGCATTTATCTCCTTAACCCGGTCGATTCCCTGTAACTTCTTAACCAGCTGCAGGCTGTCGGACGCCGCCTGCGCGACAGGAAACCGGCTGTTTCCGGTTATCGGCTGTACAGACAGACAGAGAGAGAGGAGCCACAAGCAGGCAAACCGCAGGTAGAGGGGTTTCGACTGAGCGTTCATAGTTGACTAAACTTTTAGGTTATCGGCCGGGGCCGTTTTCATATTGATCCGGGCTTGCCACAGGAGGATTCTCAGACCGTACAAGCCCCAAACCACCGCGATGGCCAGCAGAATCCGGGGCAGGGTAATCCACAACACCGGAACGCCTATGGCCGCAAAAATAAGGGTGTCTTCTAACAGTGAGTGCGATACGGCCAAATGGTGATTGAGCCGGTCGGCCTCACGGGCAGAAATAATGTGTTGTTTGCGGGTCTCTATTAAAATGACCGCTCCATAGGCCAGGCCCACTACATTTCCTATAATCCACAGAAAGGAGGTTCGGCGTGACAGTCCAAACAGGTGCATTAAAGGGGCAAGCGTTTTGGAGAGATATTGCATGATGCCGAAGGCCTGCATGAGCTTTTGCAGAAAATTGAGGAGGACCACAATCAGTACCAGTCGGGTGCTCACAAAGAGGGTAGAGGTGATCCAGTTGTGCACCACTTCGCGCAAGGGGGTATCGGGAGTGTTCTCGACGGCCGTAAAAAAGAAACGATGGGTCTCGGGAATCAGTAAATGCAGGCCGATGGCCGCAATGAGCGCACATGAGAGACGAATCCATACCATCCTGCGTGCCGACGAGCCGGTTTTCTTCTGAACAGCCGTTTCAACCACCATATTGTGGGCTATCAGGCACATGAGCGACAATATGGTCACCTCCTTGGCCGTGAAGGGAATGCTTTGAATTACCGCCAGTGCTGAGTAGAGGTTCAGAAAGGCTGAGGTAACCAGCACAAGGGCCGCCTCGCCCCGTAATCCTATGAGCCGGAAGAAGGGCTCCAGATAGCCGGAAATCCATTGAATGACCCCAAAATACTGAAGCGCCGTGACGCCAATAGATACGGGGATCATGATTTTTAACAGCCACAGGGCCGACTTTAGAGCGGGTTGCCAGGCCTGCTGAAAACTCTCTTTGATTTTCTGATACATTTTGTACGTTTTGCGGTGCAAACGTACAAAAAAATGCGATGCCGCAGGGGGGGTTACTCTACGGTAACCGACTTGGCCAGATTCCTGGGCCGGTCGACATTGCATCCCCTGGCCAGGGCCATGTAGTAGGCAAAGAGTTGCAGCGGAATAACGGTTAAGAGCGGAAGGAGCATTTCGTGCGATGCCGGAATAAAAAGAGGATGACGGGCTTCCGAAGCGATGAGGGTATCGCCCTCTGTGGCCAGTGCAATTACCTGGCCGTTTCGGCTGTTAATCTCTTGAATTCCGGTGGCCATTTTGGTGCGGTTCTCCTGGTCGTTGGCAATGGCTATTACCGGGAAGAGCTCCTCAATCAGGGCAATAGGCCCGTGTTTCATTTCGGCTGCCGGATATCCTTCGGCATGAACATAGGCAATCTCCTTCAGCTTGAGTGCCCCTTCCAGAGCCAACGGGTAGTGTATTCCCCTGCCCAGGTAGAGAAAATGCCCGGTAGAGGCATATTGACAGGCCAGGGCTTCGATTTCGCTTTTCTGATCTATCAGTTGCCGGAGATGAACCGAGAGCGCGGGAATATCTGCCATCAGCGCGTCGCGAAGGGTGGCATCTTTCGAGAGAAATACGGTAAGCCGGATAAACTGAATCACTTGAGCAAAGAAAGCCTTGGTAGAGGCTACACCTACCTCCGGACCTGCGTCCAGAAGAATAAGGGCATCACACTCCTGGGCCATGGAGGAATGAGCCACATTGCATAGTCCTACTACCGTAGCATTCTTTTTCTTGACATATCGTATCGCAGCCAGCGTATCGGCCGTTTCGCCCGACTGGGAGACTCCTATCACCAGATCGCCGGGCCAAACCACCGGTTTTCGGTAACGGAATTCGGAAGCCTGTTCTACGACCACCGGAACGCCGGCATACTTTTCAATCATATAGCGTCCTACCATACCTGCGTGCAGAGAGGTGCCGCAAGCCAGAATAACAATCCGTCCGCCGGGTACTTTGTCGGAGACTACCCGCCCAAAATCGTTCAGCAGGCTCTCCCTGTCGAGCCGCAGATTCCTTTCCAGAATCTCGGGTTGCTCGCATATCTCCTTGAGCATAAAATGCTTGTGCTCATTTTTCCGGGTAGTGTCCGCAATCTGCATCATAGGCATGGGAAGCGGGTCGGGGAGACGTCCCCCTTTTCCAAACGCTTTGGGCTGCTCTCCTTTGGTGAGCAGGATAGCCTGATTGTGCTCGGGGAAAAAACAGTGTGAGGCGCGATTCCCGAAGGCCGAAGGATCGGATGCAACAAACAGTTCGTCGTCTCCCAGACCCACAACCAGCGGAGCCCCTTTTCGCATACACCAAAGCTGATCGGGCGACTCTCTGTCCATTAAGATATAGGCATAGTTTCCCTCCAGATTCTCCTCCACACGTACCATCACTTCCGGAACCGAACGACCCTTACCGCACTCCTGCTCTATGTAATTGAGCAAGACTTCTGTATCCGTATCACTGCTGAATGAATAGCCGTTGTATTCCAGTTGAGCTCTGACAACACCCTGGTTCTCGATTATCCCGTTATGTACAATGGCCCACTTGCCCGAGGCAGAGAGGTGGGGATGGGCGTTGTTTTCCGTTACCTTTCCGTGAGTTGCCCAACGGGTATGCGCCATACCGACCGTTCCGTCCAGCTTGAATGATTTGCTTTTTTCTGCCAGAGAATCAACGCCTCCCACCGCTTTGCAGATAGAGATACTGCCGTTGAGAATAGCCATTCCGCTACTGTCATACCCTCTGTATTCTAAGGCTTTAAGTCCTTCCAAGAGAATTTCTCTCGCGGGTTTGTTGCCGATATAAGCTATAATTCCACACATGGGGCCGGTATCATTGCGGTTAATTCATGTTCGATAAAAGGGCAATCATGCTATCGCCCAACTGTTTCTTGCGTGCTTTGTGACGGGTAATCTCTACCACCATGGGGTGGTCTTCGAATTTTCCCCGAACCGAAGCAAAGTCTCTTTCGCGTACCTCCAGGTCGCCATCGATTCCGAATCCTACCTGTTTGTTAAGCAGAAATTCCTGTTGCGCATCCTTGTAAAGCATCTCATCGATTGCGAACACGCTCTCTTCCCATTTCCGGATAATATTGATCACCGTCGCGGGCGAAAAGGTGTCGGGTTTTTTCTGGTAATGCTCCTCCAGAACACCGTATGCCCACGACCACTCATAGACATAGTAGTGGTGGTGTACCGATCGGATAAAGGCATTAACCTCTTCGAGTGTATTCAGCGAGCCCGACTCTACCTCGCTCAGCAGGTTGTCGATTACTCTGGCGGGACAAATCATTCCGGAAATATCAATCCAGCGATCTTTATAGCCCAGTTCGGTATCCATAGCGAGCAATTTTTGCATTTCTTTTACCGAACCGATCTTTTTACCCTGTAGCCTGCTAATCAACGAATTGCCAAGGAATTTACAGATAGCCTGTTCGTAAATTACGATACCTCTCTCCAGAGCACTGTGCTTGATGTGCATATGCTCGTAGATGTATTCGGCGGGGGAAGGGTTCTGCGTATCGCGCAGTTGTTTAAGAATATTGAGCCCCTCAATCATCTTTTGCACCGTATAGGGGCTGAGAAGATTGAAGTTGATCATATCGAGCAGATTGGGGTCCTTTCGCAGGTCGCGGGCCGGCCACTTTTGTGAGTCACGTACCGTACCGATACTGCGTAGATTGATGGCCGGGGTGAGAAAAGTTTCGTTGTTCTCTTCGCGAAGATAAGAGAAGGGAAAGCTGGTGGTATCGGAGTGGTGTTTGTGTCGCCCCATAACCAGCGAAAAGGCTCCGATCCGCGAAGGCCAAAGGATATAAGAGTCGCTGGTGGTCTTGGCTCCCCGTTCGACAATACCCTGGTGGATAGGCCCCAGTTTATACATGTGGTTGCTTTGGTTCGAACCGCTGCCGGCATTCAGAAAAGAGAACATACCGGCAATCAGCAGACTCGACTTATGGTGCGAAACGGTATAGGGCCCGGCAAAAATAGAGGAGGCCTCACCGTGAAGTCCCTGGCAGTTGGCGAAGAAGAGGGAGTGTACAGCCGAGTAGTGTTTTTCGAGTATGCATCCCTGTCCGATAAAGCAGTTGGAAACCAGCGTGGCATCGGTAATCTTACTGCCCGAGCAGACAATAAAGTTTTCCATGATTACACCCTGTCCAATTGTCACGGGATCGGCTGCAGTGCTGTTGATGCTGCCGTTTTCCAGTTTCGAAACCCCCTCGAGACGGGCATACGGGCCTATTCTGACATTCCGGAGGCTGTCGCAATTCACAATCGATACCCCCTCTTCAATATCGCCCATATCGTCGGTCACAAACTGCACGTAATTCGAAACCAATCGGTTAAACTGCTGAATTGCCTCGGTGCGATGACGGTAGAGGGCCATGATATAGGCCATATGCGACGAAAGATGGTCGTAAATCACAATGTCACGCCCGCCCACTTCGTTTATGGCATCGACGTGGGTTCCGTTTCCAAACGACGACTTTCCATCGGTGGCCACATGACTAACATTGTGAATAACTGCTCTCGGGCCGATCCGATAGTTGGCAATATAACTTCGGATGTTGTGAATCAGGGCGTTGTCGTGAACAATACAGTGTGAAAGAAAAGCATTGCGAATACCGGTTTTAAAACGAACCCCGCCGAAAAGGGTAATCTCCTCGTCGAACCGCCCCAGCAGTGTGTAACCGGAAAAAGTGGCATTGAAGATTTGATCGGGAATAAAGTCGGCCGAAACTTCAACCAGATTCCAGTCGTCGCAGTGACACCCCTGCATGAGCAGACGGCCAATCTCTTCGGTGGTTAATTTTCGGTAGGGCTTATTCATGGCGAAATTGTGTGGTGCAAAGAATGGATAAAAGTAACCTATTTGCAAACAATTTACCCTTACATAATTATATACATTTGGAATAATAACCTTACAGAATTATATAAGTTGCTGTTATATTGATTTATATAACCTTTCAAATATATGCAATATGCAGTAATGAACATAGCATGACCGGCAATTCGGTGAATATTGATTCATGGCAGGGCAATTTTATTTACCTTTCGGGCTCTAAATGATTGCTGTATGAAGTCTATTGAAGAGATACTCCTGGGTCGGACTTCGGTGCGACGATACACACGCGAGCCTCTGTCGGCCGAACAGACCGATTTCATTTTCGAAGCCATCCGCAATTCGGCCACCAGTTATAACGGGCAACAGTTTTCGGTGATTGCAGTTACCGATCTGGCCTTAAAGGAGCAGTTATATACTTTAACGGGGCAAAAGCAGATTAAGACATCTGCCCTTTTTCTGGTGTTTTGTGCCGATTATCATAAGCTGGCCCTCTTTGCGCGTCACAATCAAGTTCCCTTTCCCCGATTCCAGGATACCCTCGATGGAGTACTGATAGGGGTTATCGATGCTGCGATGGCTATGCAGAATGCCGCCGTTGCTGCCCATTCGCTGGGATTGGGCAGCTGCTGCATCGGGTACACCCGCACGGCCGCCCCGTCCGAAATTGCCGATTTGCTGGCGCTTCCACAGGGAGTATTTGTGGTTTGCGGCCTGGCCATTGGTCATCCTGCCGAGTTTCCGGATCATAAACCCAAGCAACCCCTTTCTATGGTGGTTCATTCCAATCGCTACAGAAGCGATGATATGGCCGACGACTTATCGGAGTACAATGCTCTGATCTCGGAGTATAACAGAAACCGATCGGGTGATACCACCCGGAACGATTGGGGAAATCATATCTTGGCGTACCATGAAAAGGCGCTTCGCCACCATTTGGAAACCTATCTGGCTCGTCAGGGCTATAACTTGAAAGAGCTTCTGCCATGATCCGCTTTCTGATAGTATTTTTGCTGGTGTGCCGTCTCTCCTTTTTGACGAGTAACCCCCTTTGGGCCCAAAGTGCTTCGGAGAGCACCCGTTTGTTGGCGCAATTTCTGGAAGGAACCACTGCGCCTGCCGTGGTGAAAGACAGTCTTTCGCTGGTAAAAGTTACCTTTTGGGGTTTCGACCAAAAAGAGCATACCGGGTATCTGGTGGTGAACCGACTTCTTGCCCCCGAGATTACAGAAATATTCGAAGAGATCAGGCAACTCCGCTTTCCTGTTGAGAGTGTGATACCCATTCGGTTCGATAAGCCTGATAACGGAACCTCGATGGACACGCTTAATAATTCGTATGCTTTTCATTACCGAACCATTCGTGACGGAGGTACCCTTTCGGCACACGCATTGGGTCGGGCCATAGATCTGAATCCTAAGCAGAACCCGGCACTCTATCCGGAGGGGAAAGTTTTGCCTCCCGACGGGCGGTACGAAACCACCAGGCCGGGTACCCTTACGGCTTCGCATCCGGTGGTGAAGGCGTTTACAGACAGAGGATGGATTTGGGGCGGCAACTGGAAGGTGCCCATCGATTACATGCATTTTCAAAAACGATGAGTAAAGCCTGGTATTCGCAAAAGGCGGCCGATTGGGCCGGTCGGCTTCGAAAGAAGGAGCAGTTGCGAAATGCGGTTACGCTTCTTAAACTGCTTCTGTTTGGAGCAGCGGCATGGGGTTTTTACCGGTTTCTCTCTTCCGATTCGGGGCTGTGGCTCTTTGTCGGGTTTGCGCTGGCGTTTTCTGTACTAACCGTTTTCGATACACGTCTGGTTCTGCAGATCAGATACCTGAAGATTGCACTGAATGAGGTGAACCGGGAGATTGCATACCTGGAGGGAACACTTCAGCCCGGCTCGGGCGGCCACAGTTATGTGAATGCAAACCATCGGTATGCCTCCGATCTGGATCTGTTTGGCGATGATTCGCTCTTTGCGCATATCGACCGAACCGTTACCCCTAACGGGAGTCACAAGCTGGCTCAATGGCTTATGGAGCCCTGTAAGACGGGTGATGAGATTCTCTCCAGGCAGGAGGCTGCAGGCGAACTGGCCGCTCTGCCCGATTTTTGTTTCGACTTTCGCACTACCGGCAGGTTATATCCTACAGAGGGTTCGGATTTGCGTATTATGCACAGCTTTGGCCTTGAGTTGCCCTTTTTCAAAGCAACCTGGCCCCGCTACCTTTTGTGGTGTTCTAACGGTTGTACGCTGCTCTTTGTGCTGTTATGGGTGGCTGGTGTTATGCGACCTTCACTCCCGCTTTTCTTTCTGTTACTGCAACTGCTGCTCTCCTCACTCTATCTGGGGCGCATCAATCGCCGGCATCAGAAGATGGGCCACTTCTTCCGTTCGCTGGGGAATCTTTTTCACCTGGTAGAGAAGATAAAGAGCGCCTCTTTTTCTTCATCGGGTCTGGAAAAGGTTCAGCATCAATTAAAGGTGGCTTTGCACGCTTTTTCTCTCCTCAAGAGAGTGGCCGCTCAACTCGATCAAAGAAATAACGTATTGGTTGCTTTTGTCTTGAATGCACTCTATACCCGCGATTTACATTTAATGATCCGGCTCGATCAATGGCAAAAATTCTATGCAGAAAGCGTTCCGAAGTGGATCGATGCGCTTGCCGATGCGGATGCATGGGTGAGTATGGCTGTCTATCGTATGAACCATCCTGACTTTTTGCTTCCTGTTGTTGATAACAGGATATGGCTCGAAGCTTCCGGCGCCGGGCATCCCTGTTTGCCAAGGGAACACTGTGTTACCAATTCGCTGACGGTGGAGGGGAGTCAGCTCTTTTATGTGGTTACCGGGGCCAATATGGCGGGGAAAAGTACTTTTCTGCGGAGTATCGGGCTCAACCTGGTACTGGCCCTTTCGGGCAACGTGGTGTGTGCCGAAAGGTTCCGGTTCAGACCCATGGAGCTCTTTTCGAGTATGCGCACCACCGATAATCTGGCAAGAGGAACCTCTTACTTTCAGGCCGAACTGCTTCGGTTACAGCAACTCACCGAGTGTGCAAAACAGAATGACGCCCTTTTTGTATTGCTCGACGAGATGTTAAAGGGAACCAATTCAACCGATAAACTGCATGGCTCCATGCAGTTTTTATTCCGGATGCTCTCCTATCCGGTATCGGGGCTGGTGGCTACGCACGACCTGGCTATGGCCAATATGGCGCTTGAGCAGCCCGGCCATTTCCGCAATGTCTGTTTCGAGATATCGCACACCGATGGCGAGATTCTGTACGACTACAAGCTGCGCGAGGGGGTGAGCCGTACTATGAACGCCACACTTCTTATGCAACAGATGGGGCTGATTTAAATCAGAGCTTGCTCAGAAAATCGGAGAGTGAAGTCTGACGGGAGAGACCCAGCTTTTTTCTGAGGCGAACCCTGCTAATCTCGGCACTGGCCGGTGCAATGTGCAGCAGGCCGGCAATCTCTTTTGTGGAGAGTTTCAACAGCAGATAGGCACAAAGACGCCGTTCTCTCGCGGTGAGTCCGGGATACTTCCCCTCCAGTCGGGAGAAGAAGCCGGGATAGACCTTCTCAAAGTAGAGCTTAAACTCCTCATTCCCGCTAAACTGCCGACGGAAGAGCTCATCGATATGATGCAGAACGGTTTCGGTCTTGTTCCTTGCGTGCGGGGGGAGCAATGGCAGGTGCGATGTAATCACCTTTTTCAGGTGAAGCAGCAGCGCAGTCTGTTCGGAAGCCGAAACAAGCGAAGAGACCAGCTCCCGGTCGCGGGCAGCCAGCTCCTCCTTGTAGCGCTTTTTGGCTTTGGTCTCCCAGTTTTTGTCGTCTTCGAGCAGTTTGATATGCCCAAGTGCACCGCTGAGCTTGGTAATATCGCGAATGGAGTAGCGCTGTCCTAAATACCGACCGGTTGGATCGTACACGCCTCTTCCGTTTATCTCGCAATGCCTCAGTTGTTTACTGCGGGTAAGGATTCTAAACGATAGGCTCTGTCCTATCACGGTAAAGGAGAGGGTTTTCTCTATAAATCCGGTGAACTGGGCCGAATCTTCGGGATAAACCAACGAATAGAGTAAGTTCTTATCCTTGATAAACTCTTCGGCCGAATAACCGGTTAGATCACGAACCGAGGGCGACATCCAGCGGACGTTGCCCTCGGGGGTAAGCCAATATTCCCAATCGCAGGTATAATTGGCTATAAGACGATGTTCCTCGTACAGTTCGCGCAAATCGGCATTCTCTAACTCCAGAAAGCGCACCTTCTCCTGCAGTTTCGAAATGGTCTCTTTCCATTCGGAACTATCCGGGATGCTCTCTTTGGTAAAGTCAGGAACGTTTCCCATAGCGTATGTACGGGTAGGGTTATGTTTCTCAGCGCTGCGGCAGGGCGTTTTTCACCTTTGCAGTCCACTCTTGCATAAGGGTTTGCATAGTCTCTTTAACGGTTGTAATTCGTTCGGCCCTGAAGGCGTTCGATCCGGCAAAGGCGTATCCGTGACGGAAGTTGCCTTTGAAGGCATTAAAGAGAGCAAGCATAATACAGTAGGGGCTCTTCGAGATATCGCAGGTTTTGATGCAGTGAAAAGGGCAGTACTTGGGTTGTTTCTTACCCTCTTTTACCTTCATGAGGAATTCGCTGAGGATAGCTCTACCGGGCATTCCCACGGGGCTCTTGATAATCTGAAGATCCTCTTCGTGCGCTTTGATGTAACTGTTTTTAAAGGCAGGAGAGGCATCGCACTCTTCGGTGGTTACAAAACGGGTTCCCATCTGAACGCCACTGGCACCCAGCTCCATCATACGATAGATATCGTCGCCTGTATAGATACCACCCGCGGCAATGACGGGAATATTGCACTGATACTGCTCCTCGATGCCTTTAACCTCTTTTACCACCTCGGGAAGGATGGCTTCGATGGTATACTGTTCATCGTTAAGTTGATCTTCCTTGTAGCCCAGATGTCCTCCGGCTTTGGGTCCTTCCACTACAATGGCATCGGGAAGGTAGTTGTAATTCTTTTTCCACTTTTCGCAGATAAGCCGTGCAGCACGGGAAGAAGAGACAATGGGCACCAGTTTGGTGGTGCTGTCTTTCTGCAGAAAAGAGGGGAGATCGAGAGGCAGGCCTGCTCCCGAGAAGATCACATCGGCCTTTTCGGCAATCGAGGTTTTTACCATATCGGCAAAATTGGTCATAGCCACCATCACGTTGACTCCAATAATCCCTTTGGTTTTTTCGCGTGCTTTCCGCAACTCCTCTTTTAACCCCAGAATGCTGGCTTCAGCAAAGTTTTTAGATAAATTGTTGTATAGCAGTCCTAAGCCTGCCGATGAAATTACACCGACACCCCCCTCATTGGCAACAGCCGAAGCCAACCCCGAGAGAGAGATACCGACGCCCATACCCCCTTGAATGATGGGGACATGAATTTCGAGATTTCCAATTTTTAACATTTTTCTTTGTATATAAATTATTTCAAGCGACACAGGGCATATAAAATGGGCGGAAGGTAACGCGTACCGGCCTGTTTGTGTACACTCCTGGTGGGCAAATATATGCATTTTTCCATGCAATGCCGGAACAAATCATTATCTGTTTATCTGCGATGTAATCCGCACTCTTTGTGTTCGGGCGATTCCCACCACCAGCGTCCGGCTCTGATCTCTTCGCCGGGCAGTACGGCACGGGTGCAAGGCTGACACCCAATACTTGGGAAATTCTTGTCGTGCAATGGGTTATAAGGAATATTGTGCTGTTTGATATACGCACTTACCTCCGCTTCGGTCCAGCCGGCCAGCGGGTTTATCTTTATCAGTCCGTTGGCCTGATCCCAGCCTATCTTGTCTACCTCGGTACGAGTTACCGATTGTTCGCGCCGTAATCCGCAAATCCATGCCTTTAATCCCGAAAAAGCACGCGAGAGGGGCTCCAGTTTACGCACCTGGCAACACCGTTTTCGTAACGCTTCAGATTCATAAAACAGGTTGATGCCATGTCGGTTAACCATCTCTTCGACCAGCTGATGCTGCGGAAAGAATATCTCTATCGGGTGCTGAAAGTGCTGCGAGGTGCGCTCAATCAGCTGGAGGGTTTCCGGAAAGAGGCGGCCGGTGTCGAGGGTAAAGATTCGAGCCGACTTGTCGATAGACAAAATCATATGGGTGAGTACCTGATCTTCGAGGCTGAGACTGGAGGAGAGGGCAATTTCGCCACGAAACCTCTCCAGACAATAGCGCAGCAGCTCTACGGCCGACGCATTGGCTAATTGCTCATTGAGCCTTTCTATTTCGGTTGTTTCCATGGATCGGATATTGAAGGGTTACAGAATCATTCCTGCACCTACCGTTTCGTAGGTGAATTCGTCAATGAAAATCAGACTGCCGGTATACCGGTTATGGTCGTACGCATCGTAAACCAGCGGTTTTGCTGTGCGAAGAGTCACTTTTCCGATGTCGTTCATGGCCAGCGCACGAACATGGGTTTCGTGCCCCAGGGTTTGAATGTTTACCGCATATTCAATGGATTGCACCACTGCCTTGGTTTCGGCCGTGGTGTGCCGGATCAGGTAGCGTTTACGCTCCTGCAGCGGAGCGGCATTAAACCAGCAGACCATCATGGTAATCTCCTGTTGTATGGTGGGAGCCGGCTGGCCCTCTTTTACCAGCATATCGCCCCGGCTGATGTCTATATCGTCTTTGAGCCGGATAGATACCGACTCGGGCGAAATGGCTGTTTCGACAGCGGTTTCGGCACGGTTAATCTCTGCAATTACCGAGCGTTGCCCCGAAGGCAAAACCACCACCGGATCGCCCTGCGAAAAGGAACCGCCGGCCATTCGCCCTGCATAGGCACGGTAGTCGTGAAATTTGTCGGAGATAGGACGAATTACATACTGGACAGGGAAACGTGCCTCTTTGGCGTTGATTTTGTGGTCGATAGGAGCATTCTCCAGGCAGGAAAGCAGAGTCGGGCCTTCGTACCAGGGCGTTTGGGTTGAGGGCTCCACTACATTGTCGCCGAATTTGGCCGATATGGGTACAAACTGCACATCCTTCAGTCCCAGTTCGCCCGAAATTTTCCGATATCCGTCGGTTATCTCGCTAAAGCGTTCGTGCGAGAAGCCTACCAGATCCATCTTATTAATGCATACCACAATGTGGGGGATCTGCAAGAGCGAGGCAATGTAGGAATGGCGTATGGTCTGTTCGATAATGCCGTTTCGCACATCAATCAGAATGATGGCCAAATCGGCCGTCGAGGCTCCGGTAACCATATTCCGGGTGTATTGTATATGCCCCGGTGTATCGGCTATGATGAATTTCCGTTTGGGCGTGGCAAAGTAGCGATAGGCTACGTCGATGGTGATACCCTGTTCGCGTTCGGCCTTTAAACCGTCGGTAAGCAGTGCCAGGTTGAGCTCTTCGTTGCCTCTGCGTCGGCTGTCGATCTCTACTGCCTCTAATTGATCTTCGAAGATAGATTTGCTGTCGTAGAGGAGTCTGCCAATCAGGGTGCTTTTTCCGTCGTCGACGCTTCCTGCAGTAGAGAACCGCAACAGTTCCATATCCAGGTATCCTTCTGTATGTGTCATATTATCTTTATTTTACAATTAAAAATAGCCCTCTTTTTTTCGCTCTTCCATGGCCACTTCCGACCGTTTATCATCGGCTCTTCCGCCACGTTCGGTTACCCGGGTGGCAGCAATCTCGTTGATAATCTCTTCGAGCGATTGTGCCTCAGAGAGGGTCAGGCCGGTACAGGTAATGTCGCCGATGGTGCGGCAGCGGACTCTCTTTACCTCAATTTTTTCGTTGGGTTTCAGCAGCATAAAGGGGGCATTGGCCAGCCATACCCCGTCGCGGTTAAAGACCTCCCGTTCGTGGGTATAGTAGAGGCTGGGCATCTCGATATTCTCCAGCATAATGTATTGCCATACATCCATTTCGGTCCAGTTGCTGATGGGGAATACCCGGAAGTGTTCGCCCAGCCTTTTGTGGCCATTGAAGAGGTTCCACAGTTCGGGCCGCTGATTCTTCGGATCCCACTGTCCAAACTCGTCACGGTGGGAAAAGAAGCGCTCTTTGGCCCGGGCTTTCTCTTCGTCGCGCCGCCCACCGCCGATGGCTGCATCGAATTTGTGCTTTTCCAGGGCATCGAGGAGGGTTACTGTCTGCAATACATTCCGACTGGCGTAATAGCCCTGTTCTTCGCGTACTCTTCCGCTGTCGATTGACTCCTGAACCGATCCTACCAGCAGCGTGGCGCCCAGACGGGTAACCAGCCGGTCGCGGTAGGTAATGGTCTCTTCAAAGTTGTGTCCCGTGTCGATATGCAGAAATGGGAAGGGGATTAACGAGGGGTAGAAGGCTTTGTATGCCAGATGGGTAAGTACAATCGAATCTTTTCCTCCCGAAAAGAGCAGGACGGGATTTTCGAATTGTGCCGCAATCTCACGCATCACATAAATCGACTCCGATTCGAGCTCTTTAAGGTGCGATAAGTGGTAGCTGTTCATAATGGATGATATGTTTAGATTAGCTGAAGGTTCCTGAAAAATAGTTACGGGTTAACTCCTTTTGGGGGTTATTGAAGATCTCCTGTGCCGGGCCTGCCTCAATCACTTCGCCCATATACATAAAGATTACATAGTCGGCAATTCTGAGCGCCTGGCGGAGTGTATGGGTTACCATGACAATGGTATACTGCGATTTTAGACAGAGGAAGAGCTCCTCGATGGTTTTACTGGAGAGAGGGTCGAGTGCCGATGTGGCCTCGTCGGCCAGCAAAAATTGCGGTTCAACCGCCAGTCCTCTTGCCAGACAGAGCCGCTGTTGCTGCCCGATGGAGAGTTGAGAGGCGGGGGTGTGCAACCGGTCTTTTACCTCGTCCCACAGTCCCACTGCCTGCAAATAGTACGATACCACCGATTTGAGCTTTCTGCGCCGGCGAATCCCGTGTATACGGCAACCGTAGGCAATGTTATCGAATATCGACATGGGAAGGGGGCAGGGGCGCTGCGACAATAATCCCATTTTTCGGCGCAGATAGGTGACATCGGCATCGGGATGGTAGATGTTTTGGGTTCCTACGGTAACCTCTCCCTCAATCTTTACCTGATCGTTTATCTCGAGAAGCCGGTTAAAGGTTTTTAGCAGGGTCGATTTTCCACATCCCGAAGGGCCTATGATACAGGTGATTTTCTTCTCCGGAATCTGAAGCGTTACATTTTTCAGAATAGGATGTTTGGCAATCGACACCGAAAGATTTTGGGTCGAGATGGTGGCCGCACCTGAGGGTGGGGTAAACTTTTGATTGGGGCGGAAAAACCGGGTTTTTTTTACCCCCATTTCGTGATGATTCATATGGTGAACCAGCCGTTTGATGCGGCTAATAGAGTCGGTCAGGAGCATCATTGAATTTTATGTTTAGAGAAACGGTTAGTAATGATTCTTCCCAGAATGCTCAATACCAGTACAATAATGGTGAGAACCAGTGCGGCCGAGTAGGCCCGTTGCTGCACCTCGGCCACCGGACTGTTCAGTTGAAAGAATACTGCCAGAGGGAGTGTTGCCGCCGGTTGGCTGAGCGATGTGGGAATGCTGTCGGTGTAGCCGGCTGTGAAGAGCACGGCTGCCGCGTCGCCAATGGCGCGGCCCACCGAAAGAAGCGTGGCAGTGGCTATGCCGGGCATAATTTGCCGGATCACCACCCCGATGGTTTCCAGCCGGGTAGCCCCCAGCGAATAGGAGGCATGCAATATGTCGCGGGGCATGGTTTTAGCCACCTCATCCATCGATCGGATAAAGATTGGGATGATGAGCAGCGTAATTACAATAATGCCGCCCAGCAGCGAGGTACGCAACCCCAGCCAGATCATGATAGAAAAACCAAAGGCTCCGTACACGATAGAGGGGATGCCAAAGAGCACATCGTAGGCCAGTCTGGAGAGATAGGCAAAACGGGAGTGGGCCGAGAGGTAGACATTCAGATAGAAGACCACCGGGATGCTGATGGCCAGCCCCAATACCGACGAGGCGCCCACAATGTAGAGCGAACCGACAATGGCGTTGAGGAACCCTCCCTCGCGGCCGATATAGAAACCTTCGCCGGGTAACTGCGAAATCATCTCCCAGGTGAGAGAGGGAAGACCGTTACGGACAATGGTAAAGAGAATGCTTCCCACACTGAAGAGTACCAGAAAGGTGGTTACTGCCATGAGCAGCAGGAAAAACTTCTCCTCTATTTTTTTGAACGACATGGGCAGACGGTTTACGAAATCTGTTTTTCAATTCTATATAACACGATTCTCGACAGAAGGTTAAAAAGAAAGACCACCACAAAAAGCATCAGCGCAGCCAGCATGAGCGCCGATTCGTAGAGCGGAACCGACATCATTTCGCCGTAGTTGTTGGCAATCAGGGCCGGAAGCGGGTAGCTGGCGTCGAACAGCGAGTTGGGGGCCTTCGCCACATTTCCGCAAACCATCAGCACCGCGATGGTTTCGCCCAGCGCTCTGGAGATGGCCAGAATGAGGGCTGCCAGGATGCCGGGAAGGGTTTTTCGTAACACCACCTTCTTGGTGGTTTGCCACCGGGTGGCTCCCAGCGACAACGAAGCAGCCCGCAGCTCTTTGGGTACCGACCCGAACAGTTCGGTAAATAGGCTGATTAGCAGAGGCAAGACCATAATGCCTAACACAATACCCCCGGCAAGGGTGGAGTATCCGGTAGAAAACTCCACAAACCGGGGTGCAAGCTTTTCGGAGATGAAGGGAATGACCACCAGAATTCCCCATACCCCGTACACCACCGACGGAATGCCCGAAAGGATATCAAGGGCCGGGAAGACCACCTTTTTGGTGACGGAGGGGGAGTGCTCGCTCAGAAACAGTGCGGTCAGCAGCGATACCGGGAAGGCCCAGGCTATGGCAATTCCGGTAACCCACGCAGTACCGGCGATAAAGGGCCAGAAGCCAAAGAGAAGTTTCTGGGGTTTCCATTGCGGAGTGGCCAGCAACTCCCAGAGCGATTTCTCCTGGAGAAGAGGCATTGACTTCCAAAGCAGCCCCACTCCGATAAAGAGCAAAAGCAGCAACGAGAGGCAGGTGAAGAGAATCATCACCCCTCCGGCGCTCTTTTCCCGTACAATTCTCCACAATGAGGTAGCAGCAATGGGCATAGTACAGGGTTTATTCCAAATGTAACAATTCACGCTCAGCTGCTTCGGGGGTGAGCGGTACAAAACCGGTTTCGCGTGCCCACGCCTGGCCGCGGGTCAGGATAAAGGAGAGGAAGGCCTTAAGAAGGGGAGTCTGCGGCTTTCCTTTGGTTACCAGATAGAGTTCGCGAGCGGGAGGCGAAGGGTAACGCCCCGAAGCAATGGCTTCGATGAGGTGATCGATGGTATCATAAAAATTCTCGTCGGGCGAGATAAAGCCATTCTCATCCACATCAATGGGATATACGGTAAGCCCCTTATAGGGCCTTCGCGTCCGCTGGTCGTAGACATAGGCCAGATTGTTGAAACCGAGGCCCACCTTGTCTTTTTGTACTGCCGAAGAGACCCCCGGATCACCGAAAACGGCAGTGCCCTCCAGATCTTCCTGCAACATGCCCAGCCAGCCGCCCCACGATTCACCGGCTCCACAGGCATCGGAGCGGGTGTAGATGTGGGCCGGGATGGTACTGCCTGTTCCCAGTATCTCGCCCCAGGTTCTGACTGCCGGAGCCGACCATATTCTTCGGGCCTTCCGGCGCGTAATTCCTTGTGCTGTAATGGTGGTGATGAGAGGATGGCCTGTATTAAGGGTTGCCACTACGGCATCTTTAGCCACTCCAATCTTGAAGGCACCCAATTTGGCCTCTTCGGGATAGATGTGCCTGGAAACCATGGCCACATCCACTACACCCGAGAGTACATCGGTCATACCTTTTCCAGCACCTCCGGCAGTAATATCAATTCGAACCCCTTTATGTATCTGTTTAAACTCTTTTGCCCACCTGACCATTAAGGGATAGAGGGCAAAGGCACCGGATATCTGAATCTCTCCCTTCAGGGAATGACTCTGTTGAGCCTGAAGGGGATTTGACAGCGTAAGTGTGATGAACAATAGCGTTGTAATGCAACCGAATCGGTTCATTCAGGCAGTGAGATAAGAGAAAATATAAAAATTGGTAAGATGGTTACAAAAAAAATCATAATGTCCATCGATTAACTGTACTTTTGCATACAATATAACAGTTAAAAATATGAAATGTTTCATATTTTGTGTTCGTTCAACCCTTATTTGCTATGCTTACTCCTGATGACTCCCCTTGTGCGCACTGCTCATTGGCATTGCAGATTTCGCAGATGATTGGCAGCGACTCTGTTGCGGCCATTTGCGAAGCTTCGCACAAAATGATTTTTAAAAAAGGGGAAACCATTCTCCGTCAGGGTATTCCATCTACACATTTGGTTTTTCTGCATCGGGGTATAGTGAAGTTCAGTTACGAAACTGCCGGCGAACGGAAGGTGATTCTCACAGTAGTGGGGAGTCCTACCCTTCTGGGAGGTGCCAATCTCTTTTTTAATGAGAAGAATCTCTTTTCGCTGGTGGCTCTGGAGGAGTGCAAGGTATGTCTGATAGATAACAGCGTGTTAATGGGTATTATGACTCGCGAAGGAAACTTCCTGATGACGCTCATGAAGCACTCTTCGGCCTCCTTTCAGGCCTCTATTTTTAACTTTATCAATCTGGCGCATAAGCAGGTGGCCGGTCGTATTTCGGATATTCTGCTCTATCTTTCCGATAATGTATACAAGAGCCGGCGGTTTGTTTTGTCGCTTACCCGCCGTGAGTTGTCGGAGTTTGCGGCCTGTTCGCCCGAGAATGTAATTAATACCCTCTCTATGCTCAATCGTGAGGGGGTGTTGCGGGTTTCGGGAAAGGAGATTGAAATTCTCGATTACGAAAAATTGGCAGAAATCAGTAAACACGGATAATCATGTTATCGAAAAAAACTCGTTATGCTTTATTGGCGCTGATTAGCCTTGCCGAAGCGCACGGTTCAGGCCCGGTTCCCATTGCCGATATTGCCCGCAAGGAGCATATTCCGGTTCGCTTTCTGGAGGGAATTTTGCTCGAACTGCGCAAGACGGGCCTTTTGGCCAGTCGGTTAGGAAAATCGGGGGGGTACTATCTCCTAAAATCGCCCGAAGAGATATCGCTGGCAGAGGTGATTTCGCACTTCGAGGGTTCGCTGGGTATGTTGGCCTGCGTTTGCGAAAAGAGTTACCAGCCCTGTGAGTTTCACAAAAATGAGGCGCAATGTAAACTGCGTGAGGTCTTCTCTGATCTTTACCGGGAAACAGTTCAACGCCTGGGCAGTACCATGCTGAGCGATATTGCCGGACAACGCCCGGTATTTTAGAACGAAAGGAAAAAGGCCACCAGAAGGGGAACCGACAAATCGGTAAAAAAGCCGTTTACCAGACTGATAAAAAGATAGGCATGGCCCGACGCCCTGAGAATACCGGGGAGGGTGGTATCCATGGTGGTGGCTCCTCCTGCGGTAATGGGTGCCAGTTTCCCGAAGTAGCGGGCCAGCAGAGGAGCAAAGATCAGCGCCATCAGTTCGCGCGCCATATTGGCCATCAGGGCAATGGTACCCAGTTCGGCTCCTCTGGCCTTGGCAATGAGTAGCGAGGAGAGCGAGTAGTAACCCATTCCCGATCCGATGGCCAGGGTATCTGTGGC
>CAYVJA010000017.1:25978-42657 GCA_964451605.1 uncultured Bacteroidales bacterium
CCGAAAGCCCGGGAAGCAGCGGAATGATGAGGGCAGTGCCCGCCAGTGTGCCGATAAGGGTAGCCGTCGGTACCCAGAGCGGGGTAAACCCCACCCGCCTGATGGTTTCGAAAAGAGTCCGGTTTTGTCCGGTGTGCAGACCGGCAAGGAACATCAGAAAACAGAGTATTCCAAAAGAGAGCAGGGGGTTCAGCAGGAGAGGAGGGGCCCATCCCTGATAAGCCAGGAAAACCCCGGCCAGATAACTGCTCAGGATAGTAAGCGGCCCGGTAAGCCAGTAGTACCGTTTAGCAGCAGGGGCATCGGGAGCAGGGGCACCGGATGGCGACAGGGTTTGCAGTCTCTTTATACTGTGAGAGAGTATCCATGCCATGATCACGCTTCCCAGAGTGGCTCCCAGTGCAATGAGAACGGCATCCCGTCCCAGCGAGAGCCACTGTTGTTTCAACTGCGGAAGCGAACCGGTGTGAAGCCCCATGAAGAAGAGCAGCAGCCAGACCACCGGCATCATTAAACCGGAGAGCAACTTCAGCAGTTGCGGTTTTGGCAGGTATCTTCCCGTAAGCAGACCCAGGACCAGAATAGAAAGAATCGAAATCATCAGAACTGTTCCAGAATGCGGATTCGTTCGGCAATCGGAGGGTGGGTGGCAAACAGCGAGGAGAACGAAGCACGTCCTACGGCAGCAGGGTTCTCGATAAACATTTGAGCTACATCACTTCGCGTTACGGCTTCGATGGTAGGATCGCCCGAAATCTTGCGCAATGCCGAGGCAAGCGCCAGCGGATTGCGGGTCATCTGCGCAGCTCCCGCATCGGCCATATATTCGCGTTTACGCGAGATGGCAAACCGCATCAGCGAAGCAATCAGGTAACCGATAAAAGCCAATACCATGACCAACAGCATGATAAGCAGAGCTCCCCCCTGATTGTCTCGGCGATTACCCCGTGTAAGAGAGGAGTACCGGAGCGAATGCATTGCTGTTTGGGCCAGGAAAGCGAAGATGCCCACAAAAACCACCGAGATGATGAGAAGACGTACATCGCGGTGTTGGATGTGGGTGAGTTCGTGCGCGATTACCCCTTCGAGTTCCTGATCGTTCAGACGGTTAATAATTCCTCTGGAGAGGCTCACGGTATAGGTGCTGCGATTGATGCCGCTGGCAAAGGCGTTCAGTGAGTCATCTTCAATGACATTCACTTTGGGCATGGGGATTCCCTGTGCAATACAGAGATTCTCAACGAGGTTATAGACCCGCTTGTTTTCGGTCCTTTCCAGTGGTCGTGCACCGGTTGCTGCACGAATAATGGCAGTATTGGCAAAGTAGGCAATCAGAAACCAGAGCCCGGTGGCCAGCAGGATGAGGGGTGCTGCCGAAACAAAGTTGCGTACAGCGGTCTCTGCCACCGGTTCGGGATAGGGCTCGTTGTAAGACGATCCGGAAAACTGAGCCAGCAGGTAAAAAAAGACAAATGCGAGGCCCAGAAGAATCACCGGAAAAAGAACCAGTAAAAGCCCCGAGCTGAAGTTGTTACGCCTGATCTGCGATTGCAAACCTACATACGACATACTTAGAAGCTGATTTTGGGTGCCTCTTCGAAGGTGGCTCTATCGCTACCCAAATCGAACATCGGTTCCCGCTGGAAGCCCGACATACGAGCCACAATATTCGACGGAAACACCTCTACGGCATTGTTCAGTTCGCGGGTTGCCATATTGAAGAACCTTCTGGCGGCAGCCAGTTTGTTTTCTACATCACTGATCTCCTCCTGCAGCTGCATAAAGTTTTGGCTGGCTTTCAGGTCAGGGTAAGCCTCCAGGGTTACTTTTAAACCGTTAAGGGCCGATGTCAGTTGGGTCTCGGCAGCAATCTTGGCATTTACGCCAACAGCCGCCATGGCTTCGGAACGGGCCTGAACCACTTTGATAAGGGTTTCGCTTTCATGCTTCATGTACCCCCGAACGGTCTCTACCAGCTGAGGGATAAGGTCGTGCCGCTGCTTGAGCTGTACATCAATGTCGGCAAATGCATTCTCGCGCTGGTTGCGCATCTTTACCAGATTATTGTATACCCCGACAAAATAGAGGACTACAAGTACCAGAATACCAATTACAATTAGAGCTGACATATGGATAGGCTATTTAATGGTTGTCCGCAAATGTAGGAAAAAAAGCGTACGTTTGCCGCGAATTTGTAAACCAATTCTATTGTCTATGAGTTATCAACTGTTGAAAGGGAAAACCGGTATTATTTTCGGGGCTCTGAATGAACAATCTATTGCGTGGCAGGTTGCCGAGCGCGCTTACGAAGAGGGTGCCCGTTTTGTATTGTCGAATGCTCCGGTGGCCCAGCGTCTCGGGAATATGCAGGAGCTGTCGAAGAGATGTGAGGCCAGAATTATTTTGGCCGATGCCACTAGTCTCGACGACTTGCAGGTTCTCTTCGAGACGGCAATGGATCATCTGGGCGGACCTGTCGATTTTGTGCTTCACTCCATTGGTATGTCACCTAATGTCAGGAAAGGAATTCCCTACGATAAAGTGAATTATGAGAATTTCTTAAAGACCCTCGATGTGTCGGCTCTTTCATTGCATAAGATGTTGCAGGTGGCCAGGAATCTGGATGCCATTAAGGAGTGGGGTTCTGTGGTTGCACTCACCTATGTGGCATCGCACAGAACCCTTGTGGGGTATGGCGATATGGCCGATGCCAAAGCGTTGCTCGAATCGGTAGCCCGCAGTTTCGGCTACATCTATGGCCGCGACAAGAATGTCCGTATTAATACTGTATCGCAGTCGCCCACGGTCACCACTGCCGGAAGCGGGGTTAAAGGGATGAATAGTCTGCTCGACTTTTCGGAGCGTATGTCGCCTTTAGGTAATGCCACTGCACGCGAGTGCGCCGATTATTGCGTGACACTCTTTTCGGATCTCACCCGCAAAGTGACCATGCAGACACTCTACCACGATGGCGGGTTCTCGAGCATGGGTATGAGTGCCAAGGCTATGGATCAATATCTCCAGAGTTTTCAGCTGGAAGATTAACGGCTTAAAAGAGAACTGCACAGCTCCGCACCGATCAGTGGGGGCTGTGCAGACTTGTCTAAAAGCAGCTCGATCCGTCGAAACAGTGGGTACAGATTCGGTCTTTGGGAAGGCCTATGGCCGATACCATCCCTTCGAGCGAGTTAAACTTGAGGGTGTCCATTCCGAAGCTGCACTTGATTTCCTGAATCATTTTCAGTTGTTGGGGCGAACCGCTGGTGGCGTAGGCCTCCAGATTCTTGTCGTGTTTTCCCTCGAACCGTTCGATGATGCGGCGGGTAATCAGATCGAGCGCAGACTTCGAGGCCGAGAAACCCACAAAGGGACAGGCGTAGATCAGGGGAGGGCAGCTGATGCGCATATGCACCTCTTTAGCCCCGTAGGCATAGAGAATTTTTACATGGTTCCGAAGCTGCGTGCCCCGTACAATGGAGTCGTCGCAAAAGACCACCCGCTTTCCTTCGAGCAGCGAACGGTTGGGAATCAGTTTCATTTTGGCCACCAGATCCCGAACTTCCTGGTTTTCGGGGGTGAAACTGCGCGGCCAGGTAGGGGTATATTTTTGAATGGCCCGTTTAAAGGGAATGCCTGTGCCCTCGGAGTAACCCACTGCGCAACCTATGCCTGAGTCGGGAATTCCCGATACCGAATCGGCATCGATGGAATCCTCTTTGGCGATATTCATTCCAAAACGATAGCGGACGCTATCTACGTTTTGCCCTTCATAGTCGGAAGTGGGAAATCCGTAATAGACCCAGAGAAAAGAGCAGATTTGCATCTTCTCGTTGGGTTTACGGAGCTGGGTAGACTGGTTGTATTTTACTTTCACAATTTCGCCGGGGCCCAGGAATCGTTGCATTTCGAAACCCAGATTGGGCAGGCTCGACGACTCGCTGGCAAGGGCGTATCCGTCGTCGCGTTTTCCCAGCACTATAGGAGTCCGGCCGTTTTTGTCGCGGGCAGCGATAATCCCGTCTTCGGTGAGCAACAGCAGTGAACAGGAACCTTTAATCTTTTCGAAGACATGTTCGATGCCACTCACAAAATCGCGTTTTTGCGTAATAAGCAGGGCAATGGTCTCGGTGGGATTGGTTTTTCCCGAACTCAACTCCGAAAATTGTTTGCCATCGTTCAGCAACTCCTCTTCAATCTCGTCGATGTTGCAGATTTTGGCTACGGTTACGATGGCAAACCGCCCCAGGTGTGAATTCATCACAATGGGCTGCGGATCGGTATCGCTGATTACACCAATTCCCGACTCTCCTTCGTATTTATCCAGATCGCCTTCGAATTTATTACGGAAGTAAGCGTTCTCGATGTTGTGAATAGATCGGGAAAACCGACTCCCGTTAAGGGTAACCATACCTCCGCGCTTGGTGCCCAGGTGGGAGTGATAATCGGTTCCGTAGAACAGGTCGGCAACGCATCGACCCTTTGTAACTAATCCAAAAAAACCTCCCATCTGTCCGGTTGTCTATTGTGCATTATTTTCGGTTGTCTCCTCACTTTGTTCCGTTAAGGAGATGATCCCCTTTTCCTGCATCAGATTGTACCATTGAACAATCTTCTTTATATCCGAAACGTAGACCCGGTCGCGATCATACTCGGGCATCACCTCGGAAAAGTACTTTTTCAGGGTGTTGTTATCCGATTTGTGCGAGATGGCCGGGCCACCGTTCTCTTTCTCGAAAATTCTTCTGAGAAGCGCCGGAAGGGGAAAATCCTCCTCGAGCGTGTAGATAGAGATATCTTCCATCGAACTCATTCTTGCACTGGCCGGTACGGTAATCTTTTTCCCGTCGGTGAGCGACTCTATGATTACGCCTGTCCGACCTCTGGAGACAAACCGGAAGAGTCCGCCCTGTCCCGAAATAGCTAAAATGTCTTTGAAACTCATAAGATATGTTGGAATATTGAGGATGCAAAAGTAACAAATAGTTCTGAAGATTTGTGCCGGTCAGGTGCCATATCCTTGCAACCGAGTGTGTAGTTTCAACACCTGACGAATTACCGGACGAAGGTTGTCGTTGTGAATCAAATAGTCGGCTCTTCTGCGCCTTTCGCGGTCGGAGAGCTGGTTTTTTATGCGGGCCATAACGGCTTCGCGCGAGACGCCGTCGCGTTCCATTACCCGTTTTATGCGCAATTCGCGCGGTGCATCTACTACTATGACTTTGTCGAAATGGCTTGCCAGCCCACTTTCGAAGATAATCGCCGCTTCATGTAAAATATAAGGGGCCTGGCTTTGCCGACTGCACCATGCCTGAAAGTCGGCTGCAACCACCGGATGAACCGTGCCATTCACCAGATGTAACCGTTCTTTGTTGTCGAAAATGAGTGAGGCCAACCGTTTGCGGTCTAATTTTCCCTCTGTGTAGAGAAGGGGATCAATTTCGCGGGTGAGGATTTCCCGGATTTTGCTGTCGTTATCCATCAGGAACCGGGCTCTGAGATCGGCCGAATAGACCGGAACCCCCAGTAGCGAGAAGAGTTTACATACGGTCGATTTTCCACTCCCTATACCGCCTGTAATGCCAATCTTCAACATACCCTTCTATTTTTCCATAATGAACTCCACCAATCGGGGCTGCAGCGAAACCTGCGAAACATATTCGGGATGGTTTTCCAGTTCTACCCGGAGCTTGGGCTCGTTCCCCAGGTTATTGTAGTTGACGATAACCCGAAAGAGAGCCGGATTGATTTTTTCGTAATCGCTGATTCCCACCATGCAATTGAGTGTTACTTTGGCAGGAAAGATTTTCACTACTACCCCGGGGGGAAAATTGACGGGGACAATGGGAATCTGCAGGGTGGCTTCGGTGTGTTTCTCTACCGGAATCATCACCTCAATTTCCCGGTGCGAATACTGCAACAACCGATTCTCTTCTACGTTTACTGTGCTACGGATGGTATCTTTTACCCCTGTGTCGACGATAGATCCGGTATGGATTACCGTCATGGTATCGAGCAGGTAGGCAGGTCCGCTTACCTCGACAGAGTCGGGCGTGATAACCGGTTTCCCTTTGGGCAGGTATTGTCGTTGATAGGTAACGGAGATGGCAGGCCTTACAGGAAGCATCCGTTTTTTTACCGTACTGAAATGCACCCTGATGGTGTCGGGCTGAATCTCGAGCAGCCGGAGATTCCCGTCAAGCTGGGCACTCACTTTGTCGAACAGTTGCCGGGTGAGGGTATAATAGTTGCCTCTCTGATTGTCCCGTTGCAGCGACAATGTACTCATATCGAAGGTGAGGAGAGGCCGGCTGATCAGCGAGGTGTATTGGAGCAGCGCATAGCCGCTGCCGCCTACTCTGAGGGTAATCTGATCAGGAAGCGGTGCCGACAGTGCACGCCCCTTGGGAATATTGATATACTCCACCGGGAACTGAATGGAAGTTTCATAATCGCCCTTAAGCGCATTTAAAAACCAAAGGATAGCCGCCAGAAGGATAAATAGTGCCATCCTGCCGAGAAAGAGCCGGACGAGCCGTCTGGCGCGAACCAGCCATGAAGCGGGTGCCGTATCTCCCTTTGGTTGCATGCGAAGAGCCTCCCGGGAAGGGGATTAGAGGTTATTTTTGGGCTGCCAGATCGGAGGGATCTTTCAGAATGGCAAATTTGTCGATCTTCACCTGAACATTGGGAGCAATCTCAATATGGACGTATTGATCGGCCACCTCGGTAATTTTTCCGTAGAGCCCGCCGGTGGTTACTACCTTATCGCCTTTCGACAACGATTCGCGGTAATTCTTTAATTCTTTCTGGCGACGCATTTGGGGTCTGATCATAAAGAAGTAAAAGACCACGATAACCAGAATCAAAGGAAGAAACTGCACGAAAGGATTGCCTGCCTGCGCCTGTAAAAGAATCGTTGATAGTGTCATAGTTGTATGGGTTAAGGAAAACAAATGTATAACAAAATTTCAAAAAATGGCCGTTTGCTATTTCTCAATCAACCCGCGGCCACGCTTCACGATGGCTCCGGAAGCTTTGAGTTCGGCCGTGATTTTATCGAGAATTCCATTTACAAAGGTGCCGCTTCGGGGAGTAGAGTAAAACTTAGCCAACTCAATAAACTCATTAAAGGTTACGCTCACGGGGATAGAGGGAAACTCTACCAACTCGGCGATGGCGGTTTGCATAATGATAATGTCCATAAATGCAATCCGCTCTAAATCCCAGTTTTGGGTATGCTGCTCAATCAGGGCACGGTACTCTTTGCTGTTTGCCAATGTTTTACGGAAGAGAAGGGTGGCGTAATCGCGATCTTCTTCCTCCTTAAAGAGCGGGAAAATCTGCAGCGCTTTGCCGGGCGACTGCAATTTCAGGGTGCGGATAATCTGACTTAATACAAACTCGATGTCGTCGTTCCAGAAGATGCTCAACTCTTCGAGACTTTCGAAAAGGACTGCCGATTCGGCGGCAATCTTGCCATAGAAATCGGACCAGAATTTTTGCGAGGCCTCAAAGTCGGTGAGGTCGCTCTGCATAAAGGTTTCGTATTCGGGGCTCTCGACCATAGCGTTATAGAGGGTACGCAACAATTCGGGATAGGGAGCCCAGTTTAATTTGCGTTCGGTAGTAAGGTTGGAGAGGGTCTTGCCCGAGGCGATCATTTCTATCATCGGGTCGTTAACCAGCCGGAGGTTGGGATTCAGATCGTTGTAGGTGGGGAGTTTTTTATTCCGGGCCTGTTCAATTTTCGCTTCAGCCAGATTTCGGATGGCCAGGGGGAGCAGAAGTAAAAATCCGTAGAGATCCTGGGTTTTCTGAATGCTGAAAAAGAGTTCTTTTTCGGAACGGGTAGGATCACGATCTTCCTGTGGAGTTGAGAAATACGCGTAAAGAACCTGAATAATCTTAATTCGTAACAGTCGGCGGCTGATCATAAAAATGTATCTATATGAAGAACTTGTATGGCGACGCAAAGAAACGCAAAATTATCAACAAAAACCCTATATTTGCCGTCGCTTTCTAGCAAAATATCGATTACTTATAGGGGTAGATTCATGAAATTCAGGATTGAAGTAGCCGGCCCGCAGCATGTTCCTTATGCAGAGGAGATCTGTAAAGAGATGGAGGACTCGGCAAGGGTTCGCGGAACGGGTATTGCCAAACGGTCGCCTGTGTACATTCAGGAAAAGATGAAACAGGGGAAGGCCGTTATCGCCTTGGACGAAGCCAACAAGTTTGCCGGCTTCTCCTACATCGAAAGCTGGAGCCACGAGAAATTTGTGGCCAATTCGGGTCTGATTGTAAGGCCTGAGTACCGGAAATCGGGATTAGCCCGCCGTATTAAGCGACAGATCTTTGAACTCTCCCGGAAAAAATATCCTCATGCCAAGATCTTCGGGATCACCACCAGTCTGGCAGTTATGCGAATTAATTCGGAGTTGGGGTACAAGCCGGTTACCTTTTCAGAGCTGACGCAGGACGACACCTTCTGGAAGGGTTGTCAGGCCTGTCAAAACTACGATATTCTGTCGCGTAATAATTTTCGGATGTGTCTCTGTACCGCTATGCTGTACGATCCCAACAAGAAGCAGAGCCCCTTCGACTTTGTCCGGAAAATTAAGATTCTGGAGCGTTTTCGACGCATATTTTCGGTGCAGTCGTCGAATAACAAGGAAGAGGGTCACGCCTGAGAGGTCATTAAACGACATACCATGATAAAAGTAGGCATTATGGGAGGCGCCGGTTATACTGCCGGCGAATTGTTGCGTATTCTCCTCCATCACCCTAAGGTTTCGATTGCCTTTGTGCACAGCCACAGCCATGCAGGTTCGGCTATTGCAGAGGTTCACCGTGATCTGCTGGGCGAAACCGAACTGCGGTTTACCGACACTCCGTTATTCCACGAAGCCGACGTACTGTTTCTTTGCAACGGTCACGGTAAGTCGCTTGAATTTCTGGAACAAACCGAACTTCCTGCCTCGGTTAAGATTATCGATCTGAGCCAGGACTTCCGTAACCAGCCCCTCTATTCGGGTGCGGGTGGCAATCGGCAGTTTGTGTACGGTTTGCCCGAATGGAATCGGGATGCCATTCGCGGTGCCGATAATATTGCCAATCCGGGCTGTTTTGCCACAGCCTTTCAGTTGGCTTTGCTGCCTTTGGCTGCCAATGGGTTGCTTGCCCATGAGGTACATGTTAACGGAATCACCGGTTCGACGGGGGCGGGACAGTCCTTGAGTGCCACCTCGCATTTCTCGTGGCGCAATAACAATATCTCTATTTATAAGCCCTTTTCTCACCAACATCTCAAAGAGGTACGGCGTCATCTGGAGATGGCTGCCCATGGGCCCGTTCCGGCGCTCAATTTTCTGCCGGTCCGGGGTAATTTTACCCGGGGTATCTTTCTTACGGCCTACACCTCCTGCGAATTATCGGCCGAGGCGCTTACTGCTCTCTATGCCGAATACTATCGCGATGCGGCATTTACCTTTCTTTCGGCTTCGACCCTCTCTATGAAAGAGGTGGTAAATACCAACAAATGCTTTGTACAGGTAGAGAAGTACGAAGATAAAGCTTTGATTACTTCCGTAATAGATAATTTAGTTAAGGGGGCATCCGGACAGGCCGTACAAAACATGAATCTTATGTTTGGCCTTGACGAAAAGGAGGGCCTCCATCTGAAACCCACCCTGTTTTAATTTACTGTGCTATGGAATTATTCGATGTCTATCCGCTGTTTGATCTGGAAATTACCCGGGGAGAGGGGTGTTATGTATTCGATTCGGAAGGGAACCGCTATCTGGATCTGTATGGAGGACATGCCGTTATATCGGTAGGCCACACCCATCCGCACTATGTCGGGGCCATTACAGAGCAGCTCGGGCAGTTAGGGTTTTACTCTAACTCAGTGAAAATGCCCGTTCAGAAACGGCTGTCGGATGCGCTGGGCCGTCTTTCGGGCTATAACGACTATTCCCTTTTTTTGATTAATTCGGGTGCCGAAGCCAACGAAAATGCGTTGAAGCTGGCCTCTTTCCATACGGGAAAAAGCCGCGTAATTGCCTTTCGCAAAGCATTTCACGGGCGAACCCACGGTGCGGTTACCGTAACCGATAACCCTTCGATTGTTGCGCCGATTAACCACAATGAGCATGTTACTTTTGTGCCGCTCAATGATCCTGCTGCGCTCGACGAGGCGCTCTCGGGAGGCGATATCTGTGCGGTGATTGTGGAGGGGATACAGGGATTGGCCGGTATCGAGATGCCCGATCCCGATTTCCTGGAGACTACAGCGGTTCTCTGCAAAAAACACGGAGCCATGCTGATTCTCGATGAGGTGCAATCGGGTTATGGCCGGACCGGAAAGTTCTTTGCTCACCAGTTCACCTCTATTCGGCCCGATCTGATTACAATGGCCAAGGGGATGGGCAACGGCTTTCCTATTGGCGGTGTGCTCATCTCACCGCAGTTCAAAGCCAAATATGGTTTGCTGGGTACAACCTTTGGAGGAAGCCCGCTGGCGTGCGCCGCTGCCCTCTCTGTGCTTGAGATTATGGAGCAGGAGGCGCTTATGGCCAATGCCGCTAAGGTGGGTGCGCATCTGATAGCCCAACTGCGAAACTTTTCTGAGATTAAGGAGGTTCGGGGTGTCGGCCTGATGCTGGGGCTAGACTTTGGTGAACCGATTTCGGCGCTCCGGAAACGGCTCATTTTCGACCAAAAAGTCTTTACCGGCGCATCTTCGAATAAAAATGTGATGCGTCTGCTTCCTCCGCTTAGTTTATCTATCGAACAGGCCGACCGGTTTCTGGAGGCTCTGCGTACGGCTTTACAAAAAGGAATGCAATAATGGTTACTCTCCTCAAAATCGGGGGCAACGTGCTTGATTCGCCCCAAACGCTTTCGTTTGTGCTCAATGCGTTTGCCGCTTTTCGTGAACCCGCCCTGTTGGTACACGGGGGTGGTAAGATTGCCAGCGAACTGATGCGAAAAATGGGCATCGAGCCGGTGATGGTCGACGGGCGTCGCATCACCGACAGCGCCACCCTCGATGTGGTAACCATGGTGTATGGCGGGTTAATCAACAAACAGTTGGTCGCCACTTTACAGGCAAAGGGGTGTAATGCCATTGGCCTTACAGGGGCGGATGCCAATCTGATTCCTGCCCAAAAAAGGGCTGTCGGGGCGGTTGACTACGGCTTTGTAGGCGATTTGATTCCTTCCCGGATTGATGCCGGGCGGCTCAAGCTGCTGCTTGATGCCGGACTTACCCCTGTGCTTGCCCCGCTCACCCACGATGAGGCCGGATCGATGCTCAATACCAATGCCGATACCATTGCCTCGTCGGTAGCCGTGGCGCTTTCGCGCCTCTGCGAGGTGCGTCTGGTGTATTGTTTCGAGAAGAATGGAGTGCTTCGCAATCCCACCGACGACAGTTCGGTGATTCCTGAAATAGATGAAGCCCTTTTTGCAGAGTTGAAAGCTTCGGGAGCGGTTTCGGCCGGGATGATTCCCAAACTGGATAATGCCTTTCAGGCGCTTTCTGCCGGGGTACGCGAAGTGGTCATCTGCGGCCCGGATGCCTTTCGTTCGGTAAATCCGGTTCAGGGAACCGTGATCAGAAAAAGCGATTCCGTTTAAAGTACCAGAAACCCACGGTTCCCAGGACCAGAATCAGCGAGACCACGGCACCAAATGCATAGGGCGACTCTTCGAGCCCGTTAAAAACATTCATTCCCAGCAGTCCCGATATCACATTGGGGAATGCCAGCATAATGGTAATCAGGGTGAGCCGTTTCATCACCACGTTCAGGTTATTGGAAATCACCGAGGCGAAGGTATCCATTCGTCCGCTCTGGATGTCGCTGTACACCTTACAAATTTCGATAGCCTGCTTGTACTCAACGGTTACATCGTCGAGTAACTCCTCGTTAATCTCCTCGTTGTTAATGAGCCGGGAGCGTTGTAATTTATTCAACAGCAATTCGTTCGATTTGAGAGAGGTCATAAAGAGTACCAAACATTTCTCCATATCGAGCAGGCGGTGGAGGTCGCTGTTTTTGGCCGAACGTTCCAGTTCGTCCTCGATATCGTTGGTAAGCCGGTTAATCTCTTTGAGGTACTTGAGGTAGAAGTTGGCCGAACTGTTAAAGAGCTGCAGTACAAAGTTGATTTTGTCGTCTAACCGGATATTCCGATTCTTGGTAGAGTAAATGATATCCTTTACCACCTCGTTCTCCTGCGAGCAGATGGTAATAATGGAGTGTAGCGAGATAAGGATACCCAGGGGGAGGGTATAGAAGGGAATCTCGCTCTCGAGATTGTAGATTGGGATTCGTAGAATCACCAGCATCCACCGCCCTTCCACCTCGGTACGGGCACGTTCGTCCGGGTCGAGAACGTCGCTGATTACGTAGTCGGGCACCTTAAAGCGCTCAACCAGCATCTCAATCTCGTCGGGGCTTGGTGCGGAAATATCGATCCACGCATCTCTTTCGTACATTTTTACGGGCTTCAGCCCGTTTTGCTGCTTCCAGTATGTAATCATCGGTCAACTGTTTTTCAGGGTCACCAGATAGGTTGATTGTACTGTGCCACAAGGGCAGGTTACTGCACAATCTTACGGGAAGGGAACCTTCAAAACAGAGAGTCCGGCGTTACGAAAGCGGCATAAAGAGAGACGCAAGCCGTAGCTTGGAACCGGGAGCGAAAAAATGTGGATTTTGTTATTCATGTACATCCGGTGTAAATGACGGATGCACAGCATGGAGAGCCTAAAGAGCAACCGTCAGGTTAGAAAATGAACTGTCTACTCGCAGGGCCGTCGTCCATGGCAGGGGAATTTTTTGATTTGCGAAGGCAAAGGTAATCGATTTTCCAAAAAAACCACACCCCCCAAAAAAAGAAATTTATCTTTGTTGCGCGCAGCGCAGCACCAGAGCACTAGAAGACTAATTCACCATTCAAATGGATTCCCAATACTTCGCCATCTTCATCACCAAGCACCTTTACTACCTTCCTCAATATCTGCCTATTGCCGAAGAGCTGAAAAAGCGGGGCAGAACCTTTCTGTTTTTCTTAACCGGCGATGATGCTCCGGAGTTGATTGAAGTAGCTGTTCGCTATCTGAGCAAGGTGGGTTATGCCTATTGTGATTATGCCCGGAATCCGGTTTCGCTCTCCTGCACCCATATGATTTGCGGTGCCCATACCTTTCCTTCACTTCCCATTCAGTTCCGGTTTGCTTCGCTGGTGGTTCACGGCATCGGTACCAAAGCGGGCAACTTCACACCCGAGCAGAACAAGTATGATATTCGCTTTGTTGAGGGCTCCTTCCGTGAACAACATCTGCGCGAACTCTATCCCGACCTGAAAACGGCGCTCTACAACGTGGGTTACGCCAAGCTCGACCCGGCCGTCAATATGCTCCCTGCCGGGAAGCAGCAGTTGTTAGAGAGGCTTCGGCTCGACAGCGGCAAGAAGAGCATCCTCTATGCGCCCACCTTTTACCCCAGCTCCATTGAGTACATGCCGCGCAACTTTCCCGCCGATTTTGGGAATTACAACCTGATTATTAAGCCCCATTTCTTCTCCTTTTCGAAACCGGCCTATCGGCATCATCTCAAAAAATTCCGCCACTGGGCCACCTTCCCCAATGTCTATTTTGCCGGCGTAGAGGATTTTGACCTCACACCCTACCTGGCACTGGCCGATTTACTGCTTACCGACGAATCGTCGGCCATTTTCGAATTTGCCGCGCTCGACAAACCGGTTATCTGCAACCGAAACGTACGCTATCGCCTAATTTACCGCATCTTCCGCTCTAAAATCCGCAAACGGATGGAAGCCTCGCTCGACATCTTCCGCACCATAGCCACCAACGTCTTCACCTACCCCGAATTGGTAGAAAAGAGCCTTCTGGAAATAGAACATCCCGAACTCAACCACGCAATCCGCACAGAACTGAGCGAAAAAGTGATTGGCCCGGCCGACGGGAAGGTATCGGAGAGGATTGTGGATATACTGGAAAAAGCGGTGCTCAAGTGATGCGCTGACGCGCGGTGCTCAAGTGCTCTTTTTGCGCGAAGCGCAGCATTAGAGCTCTTGAAGCGCTTCAGCGCTTCGATGCACCAGAGCACTCGAAACACAAATGCGTTGATTCATCAGAGCCCAATGCTCTGGTGAATCAACGCATTTGTGTTTCGAAGGGGGTTCTGTGGGTCAGTGAGCGGCCAAGGGTGAGGACGTCGGCGTATTCGAGTTCGTCGCCAACGGAGAGGCCGCGGGCAAGGGTGGTGATTTCTACGCCCAGGGGTTTGAGTAGTTTGTAGAGGTAGTAGTTGGTGGTGTCGCCTTCGATGGTGGTGCTCATGGCCAGGATTACTTCGCGGAATTGCTCTTGGGTCACGCGGGCTATGAGCGCGTCGATGGTGAGGTCGGAGGGGCCGATTCCCTCCATGGGCGAGATCACGCCGCCTAAGACGTGGTAAAGGCCGTTGTATTGCGAGGTGCTTTCAATCGACATGACGTCGCGGACGGTTTCCACTACGCATACGATATTTTTGTCGCGGTTGGGGTTGGAGCAGATAGGACATACCGGTTGGTCGGAGAGGTTGTGGCAGGTGGAGCAGTATTTGATCTCGTTGCGCAGCCGGATAAGGGTTTTTCCAAAATTTTCTGTTTGGCTGCTATCCTGTCTGAGTAGGTGTAAAACCAATCGAAGTGCGGTTTTTCGGCCTATTCCGGGTAGTTTGGCAAACTCTCCGACGGCACTTTCGAGCAGTTGCGAACTATATAAGGGGTTCTCCATGCGGGCATGATTTGGGTAGCCAAAAATACGAAATAGTAGTCCGTTAAGGTTGGTAAATTGCCCGTTTTCTTGTAGGTTTGTTGAGTTAAGCTTCAAAACACACAATCATTCAGCACTATTTTATGTTTAAAGGGCACCCTTCGGGATTGTTTGTATTGGCTTTTGCCAATCTGGGCGAGCGTTTCGGATACTATACCATGCTCGCTATTTTTACGCTTTTTCTGCAAGACCACTTCTTTTGGGATGAGTCGCAGGCTTCGGCTGTGTATGGTATTTTTCTTGCAGCCATTTACAGTGCCCCTCTGTTGGGCGGTTTGATTGCCGATGCCTGGTTAGGCTATGGCAAGACGGTAACCCTGGGATTGATTGTGATGACCATCGGGTATCTGTTGCTTTCGCAGACAGGTGCCAGCCCGCTTCCCATGTATATTGCCCTGGGTGTGATTGCTCTGGGTGTGGGTCTCTTTAAGGGAAATCTTGCGGTAATTGTGGGAAACCTTTACGAGAAGTCGTCGGTTTCGCATCTGCGCGACGCTGCGTTCAACATCTTTTATATGTTTATCAATATCGGAGCCATGTTTGCTCCCCATGCTGCCCGTTATCTGAAAAACCGGATGATGCTCGGTCAGGGGTACGAGTACGACAGTGGTGTGCCCTATATGGCTCATTCGTTGCTGAACGGTACGCCGCTCTCGCCCGAAGGGCTGGAGAAGATTACGGCTCTGGCTGCTCAGAAAGGAGAGTCGACAGAGGCTTTTGCCCGGGGATATCTCGATGCGCTTTCGGGAGGCTATACCCTTGGTTTTGCTGCTGCAGGGGTGTCGATGGTGCTCTCGCTGATAATCTTTATTGCTATGCGAAACCGTTATAAAAGTGCCGATTACCTGCAGAGGAACCGTCCTGTCTCCGATACTGCCGAAAAAGAGCTCACTCCCAAACAGACCCGCGACCGCGTGGTGGCTCTTTTGCTGGTGTTTCTGATTGTGATCTTCTTCTGGATGGCTTTCCACCAAAATGGTTCAACCCTTACCTTCTTTGCCAAAAATTACACAAGCCTCTCTGTGGGTCGCTATACCTATCTGCTCTTTACCATTCCCACCCTGCTGGCCATCTTCTCGGTGATTCTCGGCTCTGTGGCGATGTTTACCAAAACCGCTTCGAAAAGTCTCAAAGGGCTGGGAGCTCTCTTTACGGCAGGTGGTTTGGGCTATCTGGCCTACAATCTCTTTTCGCTGAGCGATAGCAATCGGATTGACCCGGAGCTTTTCCAAGCCTTTAACCCCATGTTTGTGGTCTTTCTTACCCCTGTGGTAGTGGGTTATTTTTCGTGGCTCAACAAGAAAGGGAAGGAGCCCTCTGCCCCGAAAAAGATTGGTATCGGTATGACCATCACCACCCTGGCATTCGGGTTGATGCTCTACGCCTCTATCGGCCTTCCCGGGGTGCAATCGCTTTCGGGGAGCGTAGTAGATGCCTCGCTGGCAGTATCGCCCTATTGGCTCATCTCCACCTACTTTGCCCTTACAGTAGCCGAGTTGTGTCTCAGTCCCATGGGCCTCTCTTTTGTATCTAAGGTAGCGCCACCCAAGCTGCGGGGAACCATGCAGGCCGGCTGGCTATGTGCCACGGCCATCGGAAACTACCTGGCCGGTTTCGTGGGCCGCTTCTACATGAACTGGGAGTTATGGCAATTCTTCCTCCTGCTGATTCTGGTAGCTGCCGTCTCGGCCATCATCATGTTCTCCATCATGAAAATCATCCGGAGAGCAAGCGAGTCTTAATCATTTGCGCGCAGCGCATTAAATTTCTTCCACCGGTTTGTTGTGGGGCAGGTTGTTGATTTGGGTCTCGAAATCACGATAGAAGGTGT
>CAYVJA010000018.1:0-7492 GCA_964451605.1 uncultured Bacteroidales bacterium
CTCCCGGCACTGGCAAAACAGTCAATCTCCCCTTCGCTCAGAAGGCGATACCCCACAGCAATGCTGGAGTCGGGTTTGTGAACAAAGGCTTTGGCGGGATGTTCTCCCATCTCAATCACTTGAGAGGTATGTACAATTTGAAATACTGAAGCATCGAAGTTGCGCGCGGTGCACAACTCCAATATCACCTTCCGGTCTCCTACCAATACAATCTGTACATCGGCAGGCAGTTGCGAAGAAGCGAGCATTGCCCCGACCACCATAGGTTCGGGGGCAAAATCACCACCCATCACATCCAGGCCTATCTTCATACTATTCCTGATTATCCCTGGTTACCCGATTGTTGCTATCAAGCTTTGGCTTCGGCTGTTTCAACAGCCAGTTTTCCGCGGTAATAACCGCATTCCGGGCAAACTCTGTGATACAAAACCGTTGCGCCACAATTGGAACATTTAGAGACGGTAGGGGCAACCGCATGATCGTGAGACCGTCTTTTATCTCTGCGTTCTTTAGAGTGTTTGCGTTTAGGATTAGGCATATCTGTAATTATTAATGTGAGTAAACTACTTATCTATATCATCCCATAAAGGATCCTCCTCGCCCGCAGGTTCGGACGAAATCAGATACTGTCCGAGCTTTGCCAGCATCTCCGGATTGCATGTACTGTTTCCCTCCGCATCGTCGGGATGTACACGCCGAAGTGGCAAACCGAAGTGGGCGTACTCATAGATGAATTGCGACACGTCGAAACGCTCTTCAAATTGAGAAATCACCACCACCTCATCGTCGGGCTGCGTCTCCTCGCCAAATCTTACTACCAGCAAGTGCGACCCGTGAATGGGGATAGTCACCAAATCCAGACAACGATCGCAAGGAACCTTCACTTCGCCATCGAGCAAAAACTCCAACTCCATGAACTGGCTCTTCCTGTGAAGGGTCAAATGGACGGAAAAATGGGCTTTCTCAATTTCGGACCCCTCCACCTGCTCGAAAAAGGCATCGTCGACCTGAAAATCATAGTGATATATTCCAGGCTTTAAACCCTTGTGATTCAATACAAATTGCTTATTCTGTATCACTTTTTCGGCTCGTTTCGGGTCTGCAAAACTAAATATATTAATGCGAATAAAAAAGAAAAAGGCTTCAAAACAGGCGCTTCGCCCATTATTTCTCTCCTACACAATAAATTAGGCAATTTCCAAACCTCCATACAAAAAAATAACCCGGCGAAATCATGGGGTATTCTGCAGGGTTTTTGTACTTTTGCAGGCTTTTCAGACAACTGAAGTCCATTCAGAGGTCCTGAAAGGCTTCACCAACTCCGTTACACGAATGACCGAAATCCGCAATATCGCGATTATTGCCCATGTAGACCATGGAAAGACCACCCTTGTTGACAAGCTGATTTTTACCTGCAAAGTTTTCAAAGAACACGAAAACGCCTCCGACTTTACCATGGATAGCAACGATCTTGAAAAAGAGAGAGGCATCACCATCCTGGCCAAGAATGTTTCGGTTCGCTACAAAGACGTAAAGATTAATATTATTGATACTCCGGGACACGCCGACTTTGGCGGCGAAGTAGAGCGGGTTCTCAATATGGCCGATGGAGTTTTGCTCCTGGTCGACGCTTTCGAAGGCACCATGCCGCAAACCCGTTTTGTTCTGCAGAAAGCTATCCGGATGGGGAAAAAACCCATTGTAGTCATTAATAAAGTAGATAAACCCAACTGCCGGCCCGACGAAGTACAGGAAGAGGTATTCGATCTTATGTACGGACTGGACGCAACAGAAGAGCAGCTCGACTTTCCCACCATTTATGGTTCGGCCAAACAGGGATGGATGAGTACCGACTGGCACAATCCGGGCACTTCGCTTACTCCCCTTCTCGACGCCATTATCGAACACATTCCTCCTGCACAGCAACTGGAGGGAACCCCTCAACTTCTGATTACTTCGCTCGAGTACTCGTCGTATGTGGGACGTATTGCCATCGGAAAGCTGCGCAGGGGTACCCTGAAAGAGGGAATGATGGCAACCCTGATGAAACGTGACGGATCTATGGGTAAAACCCGCATAAAAGAGCTACTGCTCTTCGAAGGGCTTACCAAGCGTAAAGTGCCCGAAGTGAAGTCGGGCGATATATGTGCCCTGGTGGGGATTGAGGGTTTCAATATCGGCGACTCTGTGCTCGACCTTGAAAACCCTGAATCGGTGGGGACCATCTCGATTGATGAACCTACTATGAGCATGCTGTTTACCATTAATACCTCTCCTTTTTACGGACGGGACGGGAAATTTGTGACATCGCGCCATCTGAAAGAGCGGCTCGACAGGGAATTGGAAAAGAACATTGCCCTCAGGGTTGAAGAGGGCGAAGGTGCCGACTCTTTTATAGTGTTTGGCAGAGGCATTCTGCACCTCTCTATTCTGATTGAAACAATGAGACGTGAAGGATATGAATTGCAGGTAGGGCAGCCAAAGGTGATTATCAAGGAGATTGATGGCGTGAAATGCGAACCGATCGAAGAGATGACCATCGATGTTCTCGAAGAGTATGCCGGAAAGGCCATCGAGATGGTAACCCGCCGCAGGGGTGAGCTGGTGAGAATGGATCACAAGGAGGAGCGAACCATTCTGGAGTTCCGGATTCCCTCAAGAGGCATTATAGGCCTACGCAATCAAGTACTTACCGCTACTGCCGGCGAAGCAGTTATGACCCACCGCTTTTTGGAGTTTGCCCCGATGAAAGGGGATATTGAGATGCGTATTAATGGTTCGCTGATCTCGATGGAGACCGGCCAGGCCATTGCCTACGCGCTCGATAAATTGCAGGACAGAGGGCAGTTCTTTGTCGATCCCGGAACCGAGATTTATGAAGGCCAGGTGGTTGGAGAACATACACGGGCGGGCGACCTGGTGGTTAACCTGACCAAAACCAAGAAACTGACCAACATGCGTGCTTCCGGATCGGACGATAAGGCAAAAATTGCACCTGCCATCAAGTTCTCGCTGGAAGAGTCGCTCGAATATATCCAGGAAGACGAATATGTTGAGGTTACCCCTCACCATGTGAGAATACGAAAAATTCTGCTCAGCGAAATCGATCGCAAAAGGCAGGCACGATAACCAGAGTATAACCGGCCCCTGAAAGGCCACACTGCAAAAACCTATGTACGACATCACGATTATCGGAGGCGGCATTGTAGGTCTTGCCACCGGCCTGCGGCTGAAAGAGTCGCGTCCCTCGCTCAAGATAGCCATCCTGGAAAAAGAGAAGGCAGTGGCAGCCCACCAAACCGGAAACAACAGTGGTGTCATTCACTCCGGAATCTATTACAAGCCCGGCAGCCTGAAAGCCACCAATTGCCGTATCGGAAGGCAGATGTTGCTCGATTTTTGCGATAAAGAGGGGGTGCCTTACGAGATGTGCGGAAAGATCATTGTGGCCACCACTCCCGAAGAGCTTCCCCGACTGGATGCCATTTACGACAGAGGAATAGAGAACGGGCTAACCGAAATCCGGAAAATCGGACCTGAAGAGATCCGGGAAAGAGAGCCTCACGCAACAGGATTGGCCGGAATCTGGGTTCCCTATACGGGAATCATAGATTTTAGGGAGGTGTCTGAAAAATATGCCGAACTCTTTTCGGGTCGGTACGGCGGCGAACTGCTCTTTTCCCATAAAGTAACCCACATCCGGAATACAGAAGGCGGTCTGAGGGTGATAACCTCGAAAGGAGAGATCAAAACCCGGATGGTCATCAACACTGCCGGACTGCAGTGCGACAGAGTTGCCCGTTTCAACCAGCCCAAACTCGATTACAGAATTATCCCCTTCCGCGGCGAGTACTACACCCTTGCCCCTGAGAAGCAATATCTGGTTAAAAACCTCATCTATCCGGTTCCTGACCCTGCCTTCCCCTTTCTGGGCGTACACTATACCCGACGACTGAAAGGAGGAATCGAGGCAGGGCCCAATGCTGTTTTTGCATTTAAGCGAGAGGGATACAAAATGACCGACATATCGGTCAGAGACACCTTCGAATCGCTCACCTGGCCGGGATTTCAGAAGGTAATGTGGAAGTATATGGCAACCGGTCTCGGCGAATTTTGGCGCAGTTTCAACAAAGCCGCCTTTACCCGGGCTCTGCAGAAACTTCTACCCGAAATTCATAAAAGCCATCTTTCCCCGGGAGGAGCCGGCGTAAGGGCACAGATTTGTACCCGCGACGGCCGTCTGCCCGACGACTTTATCATTGAAGAGGATAACGGGATCATCAACGTATTGAATGCCCCCTCTCCTGCTGCCACTTCGTCGCTTTCTATTGGCAAGACCATTTCGGAAATGGTCTTAAAAAAAATAGGTTAGAATATTTCAAAAATCTATATCTTTAGGGGTTTAAACTATCTAACTATGAAAACCATGCCACTAAAAATCTCTAGTTTAGCTATGATTACTCTATTATTTGCTGCCTGCGGGACAAGGCCCGCTCCTCAGGAGGAGGCTCCTAAGGGCACTATTACCAAACAGGCTTTCGGCACAACCGGAGGAAAAGAGGCTTCGCTCTATACTCTTACGAATGCGAAAGGAGCCAGTGTAAGTATTACCGATTTCGGAGGTATTGTGCAATCGATTATGGTTCCCGATAAAAACGGAACGCTGGCAGATGTGGCACTCGGATTCGAAAATGTAGACGGGTACAAAACCAAAGACGGCTATATCGGAGCACTGATTGGCAGATATGGCAACCGGATTGCAAAAGGAAAGTTCGTTATCGATGGAACAACCTATACGCTTGCCACCAATAATAACGCGAACCACCTTCACGGCGGTCTGAGCGGGTTTAACGACAAACTGTGGGGTGCCGAAGAGATAATCGACAGCACATCCGTCGGCTTGCGCCTCACCTACTCAAGTGCCGATGGCGAAGAGGGATATCCCGGAAAACTGGATGTTACTGTTCTCTATACCTGGACCGACAACAACGAACTGAAAATCGACTATTCGGCCGTTACCGATAAACCTACGGTATGCAACCTGACCAACCACCTCTATTTCAACCTTTCGGGCGACCCGAAAAAAGGAATTCTGGATCAGGTAATGCAGATCAATGCTGCCCGCTACACCCCTGTTGATGCATCGTTAATTCCCACCGGTGAGTTGGCACCTGTAGCAGGTACCCCCTTCGACTTCACGGCTGCCAAGCCTATCGGTAAAGATATCGCTGCTTTGGGTGGCGGTGCCGATGGCCCTGTTGGCGGAGGATATGACCACAACTATGTACTGCGCGATGCGCCGGGCGAATTGATGCTGGCTGCTGTTGCCTCAGATCCTGCTACCGGCCGTGTAATGGAAACCTGGACCACCGAACCCGGTGTACAGTTCTATACCAGCAACTTCATGGAAGGCAAATTTGCCGGAAAAGATGGTTCGAGCTATGCCAAACATGTGGGATTCTGCCTCGAAACACAGCACTTCCCCGACTCTCCCAACCAGCCGGCCTTCCCCTCTACACGGTTAGATCCGGGGAAAACCTACCAAACCACAACCATCTACAAGTTTAGCGCAAAGTAAGCAGGCTTTAACTCTCAAAAGAAACGCCCGTTGCCAGATCAGTTTCAAAAACTGCAAGGCAACGGGCGTTTCTTTTAAAGTGGGAACTTACTGTTGAGCCACGCTCAACAGATATTGCCGGTTCAGACGGGCTATATTGGTTACTTTAATCTCTTTGGGACACTCAGCTTCGCAAGCCTTGGTGTTGGTACAGTTACCAAAGCCCAGTTCGTCCATTTTTGCTACCATGGAGAGCGCACGCTCTTTAGCCTCTACCTGTCCCTGGGGCAGGAGCGCAAACTGCGACACCTTGGCGGAAACAAAGAGCATGGCAGATGCATTTTTACAGGCAGCCACACAGGCGCCACAGCCAATGCAGGCAGCGGCATCCATAGCCAGGTCGGCATTCTCCTTGCGAATAGCAATGGCATTGGCATCGGGTACACCACCGGTATTAACCGATACATAGCCCCCTTCCTGAATCAGGGCATCGAAAGCCGATCTGTCGACAACCAGGTCTTTGATAATGGGAAAGGCTTTCGAACGCCAGGGTTCAATCCAGATGGTTTCGCCATCTTTAAACCGACGCATATGCAATTGACAGGTGGTAATACCGGTATCGTTACCGTGAGGACGCCCGTTAATAAAGAGACTGCACATACCGCAAATCCCTTCGCGACAGTCGTGATCGAAACAGACCGGTTTTTCGAACTTGTCAACCAGCGACTCGTTCAAGAGGTCTAACATCTCGAGGAAGGAGCAGTCGGGCGAAACATTCTGCATTGGGTAGGTTTCGAAACGACCTTTCACCTTGGCGTTCTCCTGCCGCCATATTTTGAGGGTTACATTCAATCCGCGTTTTTCCATAGTTCTATTCATTATTGTTCAGGAACTCCTCCCCGGAATTACTCCTTGTAGTTACGTTGTGCAATCTTAATGTTTTCGTATACGAGCGGCTCCTTGTGCAAAACAGGGCTCTCGCCGGCTCCCTTGTACTCCCAGCAGGCTACATACATCATCTCCTGGTCGTTGCGCATTGCCTCACCCTCGGGGGTCTGATACTCTTCACGGAAATGGCCGCCGCACGACTCCTCACGCAAGAGCGCATCCTTAGCCATAAGGGCACCCAGATCAATATGCTCTGCTGTACGCAAGGCCTTCTCCAGTTCAGGATTGAACTCATTGGCCGAACCGGGGATGTGGATATCTTTCTCAAACTCCACTTTGAGTTGAGCAATCATCTCAATGGCCTCTTCGAGCGACTTTTTGGTACGTGCCATTCCTACATGATCCCACATGATATGTCCCAGCTTCTTTTGGAAATAGTCGGCCGAATGTTTGCCCTTGTTGCCCATGAGTTTGGCAATTCTTGCCTCAACCGCTTTTACAGCAGCATCAAATTCGGGTCTGTCGGAGGAAAAATGAGGAACCTGAATCTGGTTGGCCAGACAATTCTGGATGGTATAGGGCAACACAAAGTAACCGTCGGCCAGACCCTGCATCAGAGCCGAAGCCCCGAGGCGGTTGGCACCATGATCGCTAAAGTTGGCCTCTCCGGCTGCAAATAGACCGGGGATGGTGGTTTGGAGTTCATAATCTACCCAAAGGCCACCCATGGTATAGTGAATAGCGGGATAGATCATCATGGGGGTTTCGTAA
The DNA here is from genome assembly GCA_964451605.1 of uncultured Bacteroidales bacterium. Lineage (GTDB taxonomy): Bacteria > Bacteroidota > Bacteroidia > Bacteroidales > UBA4181 > JAQVSH01. The sequence continues at coordinate 7,217 of CAYVJA010000018.1, forward strand.
GGGTTGTCGTCGGTAATCTTCTCGTACATCTGGAAAAGGTTACCATATCGGGCCTCAATTACGGGACGACCCAACCGCTTAATGGCATCGGCAAAATCAAGGTAAACCGCCAGACCGGTTTCATTCACGCCAAAACCGGCATCGCAACGCTCCTTGGCAGCCCGTGAAGCCACGTCGCGGGGCACCAGATTCCCGAATGCGGGATAACGGCGTTCCAGATAGTAATCGCGATCTTCGGCAGGAATCTGTGTCGGTTTCAATTTTCCGGCACGCAAA
>CAYVJA010000018.1:7502-7786 GCA_964451605.1 uncultured Bacteroidales bacterium
GCCTCGGCATCTTCTTTCTTTTTGGGTACCCAAATCCGACCGTCGTTGCGCAGCGACTCCGACATCAGAGTCAGTTTCGACTGGTAATCGCCGTGAACAGGAATACAGGTGGGATGAATCTGGACATAACAGGGATTTCCGAAAAGAGCCCCTCTTTTATAGCAGGCCATGGCAGCCGCTCCGTTCGATCCCATTGCATTGGTCGAAAGGAAATAGACATTTCCATATCCGCCCGTGGCCATCACGACGGCGTGAGCTGCATGTTTCTCGATTTCGCCGGTAAC
>CAYVJA010000018.1:7866-11843 GCA_964451605.1 uncultured Bacteroidales bacterium
GATCTGGCGGCTAAGGGCACTGTAGGCACCCAAAAGCAGCTGCTGTCCGGTCTGACCGCGTGCGTAAAAGGTACGACTTACCTGAGCACCGCCGAATGAGCGATTATCGAGCAATCCGCCATACTCGCGTGCAAAGGGGACTCCCTGTGCTACACATTGGTCGATAATGCTGTTTGAGACCTGTGCCAGACGGTATACATTGGCCTCACGGGCACGGTAGTCGCCACCTTTAATGGTATCGTAAAAGAGGCGGTAAACAGAGTCGCCGTCGTTCTGGTAGTTTTTCGCAGCGTTGATACCCCCCTGTGCAGCAATGGAGTGGGCTCGACGGGGGCTGTCCTGAATACAAAAGATCTTAACATTGAAGCCCATTTCGCCCAGGCTGGCGGCAGCAGCTGCTCCGGCCAAACCTGTGCCCACCACAATCACATCGAGTTTTCTCTTATTGGCAGGATTAACCAATTTTTGGGTAGCCTTATATTGCGTCCATTTTTCAGCCAGAGGTCCTGCAGGTATTTTTGATTCTATCTTCATGGTATCTGTAATTTACAATCGTTCAACTATGAGGTTCTTCTTTACGAGACGGGTCTGTTTATTTGAAAATGATGAAAAAGAGGGGGATAAAAGCAAACCCGATTGCTACCACCCAGGCATACACGGTACCCAAAGCCTGCAGACGCGACTGCCAAACCCCGTTCGACAGCCCGATGGTTTGAAAAGCACTCCAGAAACCATGGGTAAGATGAAACCACAAAGCCCCAATCCACACAAGATAGATAACCACATAGAGCGGTTGCGCAAAGAGTGTGGCAACCAATTCGTAAGGGTTCTCGCAAAGAACAGCCGAAAGGCCTGCCAACTCCTTTATGGTTTGCAACTGCATCTTGGCCCAGAAGTGGAACAGATGCAATCCCAGGAAACCCACAATAATAAGACCCAGCACAAACATATTTTGACTGGCCCAGCTGATATTCGATTTAGAAGAACAGCCGTAGCGATCGGAACCTCTGGCCTCTCTGTTCTGCAGTGTAAGCAAAAGAGCATAGAGAATGTGAATGGCAAAACCCAGTGCCAGGACAGGAACCATAATCCGGATCAGGGGATTGGTGTCCATGAAATGACACACTGCGTTATAGGCCTCGGCCGAAAAAACGGCCACCATATTGGCTCCCAGATGAACCAATAGGAAAGTGATTAAAAACAGCCCCGAAACGCTCATAATAAGCTTCTTCGCAATAGAGGAAAGACCAGACTTACCCATAAGTAAACTTGTTTGATTGATAGTAAACGTATAATATAATCGGCAAAACAACGCTGAAATTTTGTCGGTAACATTCGACGCTGCAAAAGTATCTTGTTCTCTATCGAAAGCAAAATTTACCCACAGAGTTATATTAATTTAGACTCAATCTAAACACAATCTTGCTTTGTTGACCGCTGCACGAAATTGTATCTTTGGGATACTAACCTATTCTCCATGCGTACCCGTATCCGTCTGCTTTTCCGGCTTAGGAATCTGGCACTGGTAACCGCCCGAATCGTTACCAGAGTGCTGGAAATGGGCATGGTGCTGACGGGTCTTTTCACACTCTTCGTGCTTGTATTCGAATTCGGGTTTTCGCAAACGGAAGATAGCACCCTTTTTACCGGCCATGCCCATAACATTTTGCTGCTTCTTTTTCTGGCCGGACAGACGCTTCGCTTTCTGCTCTGCATGAAGGAGATATTTATGGAATCGGGGAAGTGGTTCGAGATTTCACTCTTTATGGTCAACTCAGCCGTCTGGTCAATTAACACCCAATACTTCGAGACCCTCACTCTTTCGGCGCCCTGGCTTATCTGGCTCTCTGCCGAGTTGCTTACCCCTCTTCTACTCCTCACCCTTAGTCTCATTTACCTTTCCAGAGCATTTTTTCATTGGATGAGACGAATTTTGAATCCGGCAGCCCTCTTTGCCGGCAGTTTTGTATTTATCATTCTGGTGGGCACGGGATTGCTGATGTTACCAAAAGCCACCGTTGCAGGGATAGGAATTTTCGATGCACTATTTGTGTCGACAAGTGCCGTTTGTGTTACCGGACTTTCGACTATAGACATTCCGTTGACTTTTACCCGCGACGGGCAGTTCATCATTATGCTCTTATTCCAGGTGGGGGGAATCGGTGTGATGACTTTCACCTCCTTTCTGGCTATGCCCTTTCTGGGAGGAGCCTCCTTCAGCCACACCATGACGCTTCGCGAGCTACTGCAGGAAAACCGATCCGACAGCCTCTTTGGGACTCTTCGCAGCATTATGTACATTACCTTTGGTGCAGAACTTCTGGGAACACTTCTCATTTGGACCGAAGTCCATGGAAGTTTGGGCAGTACGCAGGAGGAAATTTTCTATTCCGTATATCATGCTTTGTCGGCCTTCTGTAATGCTGGATTCTCCTATCTTCCGGAGGGGCTTTCGCATTCGGCCGTGCACCCAAACTTCGCGCTGCTTACCTGGATCGCGCTGCTTTCGGTAATCGGAGGTATCGGATTCCCCATTGTCAATAATTTCTATCAACTACTACAACACACCCTAAAAAACGGGCTACTGCGACTGAGGGGTCTCTCGCCCAAATACAATCATCTCCCGCAGATTATTAACATCAATACCCGCATTGTATTGGTAACCACTGCAATATTACTGGCAGTAGGATTTCTCTTCTTTTTTCTGTTCGAACAGAAGGGAATCTTGGAAGAGATGCCCCTGCACGGCAAGATAGTAACCTCCTTTTTTGGGGCGGTTACACCCCGTTCTGCAGGATTTGCTCCCTTCCAGGTCACCTCGTTAAACCAGGCCACACTCTTTCTATTTATGGTGTTAATGCTGGTGGGGGCTTCTCCCATGTCGACGGGCGGTGGCCTAAAAACCACCACCTTCGCAGTTCTCTTTCTCGACATGATGCATGCCACCCGCCGAACCCCTCATGTGAACCTTTGGAATCGGCAAATCGCCCCTGAAACCATCCGGAAAGCCTCTGCCATAGTGGTATCCACCGCCATCTGGTTCATTCTGGCCACCTTTGGCCTTCTGTTATCCGAACCGAATGCACCGTTACTGTCTGTAATCTTCGAAGAGATATCGGCCTTAGGCACAGTAGGATTCTCACTAGGTCTGACTCCCACATTAAGCACAGCAGGAAAACTCATCATCATCCTGACGATGTATGTAGGCAGGGTAGGTACCTTTGTACTATTAACCACCTTCCTGCCTGCAAGAACCGGTGAGTTTTACAGCTATCCGAAGGATCAGATTATAATGTGATAATGCTCTAATGCTGCGCTAGAGCGCAATGTATTGATGATTTGGAGATGTTGAAGGGAATTTAGGTAACTTGTGTTGGGTAAATCAGGATGCGAGTTTTGTGCGAGCATTGAAAATCAATTATGCAAAAATGAAGTACATTGTGATTGGTCTCGGTAAGTTCGGCGCCCAACTGGCCGAACGACTCACCTCTCTGGGCCATGAGGTTCTGGGGATTGATAGTGACTCTTATATTGTTGAGAAGTATAAGCGAAATATCACCTCAACGCTCTGCGTGGATGTGAGGGAAGAGGTGGCTATGCAGTCGCTGCCGCTGAAGGGGTGCGATGCGGTTTTTATCACGTTGGGCGAACATTTCGACACGTCCATTCACACTGCGGCTTTGATGAAGCAGTTCAGTGTGAAGCGCATTATTGTGCGCACCATATCGCAGCTTCACCGTACGGTGTTGGAAACCATCGGGATTGAGGAGATTGTCTCGCCCGAAAAGGAGTTTGCGGAGGTACTGGCAGCCCGGGTAGAGCTTTCGTCTCAGGCCAATGTTCAGATGATTACCGACTCATACGGGGTGTTGGAGGTGAAGGTTCCTCCTTACCTGGTGGGACAAACCCTGCAGGAGGTTAACTTCGAGGAGAAATACCACTTGCGCCTGGTGGCCATTAAACGACCTGCCGATGAG
>CAYVJA010000018.1:11857-40403 GCA_964451605.1 uncultured Bacteroidales bacterium
TTACCCTGCTTCGAAAAGAGGATCATCTGCTTCTGTTTGGACGCACAGATCTCTTTAAAAACCTCAACGCTATTTAGAAGGGAACGCTATCATCGCCCTCCGGCTCAGGCGGGATATTGGCGGGAGGAGGAATCTCACCTCCGTCTCTGCCACGGCCTCCACCGGCATTTTGGCTGCGAAACCGCCATACACGTACGTCGGTGTACCAACGACCATTGTATTCGCGCGACTCCAGATTTACATCAAGGGTAAGCATCGATCCGGGGGCATACCCCGACAACTCCTGCACCTTTTCGGCCCAGGCCGAAATCAGCACCTTCTTGGGATATTGCTCGGCAGTCTCAATCAGAAACTCTTGCTTAACCCAGTTCCCACGATTACTTTGCCCCTCCTGACGGGGGAGTACCGAAACCAGTTTGCCTGAAATTTCCATAGCTTCTCTATTCAGTTTCTGTAACCACAATCTCCAGAATCTTGTCGCCGGGGCGAATGGCATCAATCACCTCCAGCCCCTCTGTAACCTTTCCGAAACAGGTATGCCGGCGGTCGAGATGCTGTGTGTTACGACGATTATGGCAGATGAAAAATTGTGAACCTCCGGTATCTTTTCCGGCGTGAGCCATCGATAAAACACCGCGATCATGGTATTGGTTTCCACCCGAGGTCTCGCAGGGAATGGTATAGCCGGGGCCACCCACACCCGTACCGACGGGACATCCGCCCTGAATTACAAAATCGGGGATAACCCGGTGAAAAGTAAGGCCGTTATAGAATCCCTGACGGGCAAGTTTAACAAAGTTTGCGACAGTTCCGGGGGCATCTTTCTCGTAAAAGATCACCTTCATATCCCCCTTATCGGTACGAATTTCAGCGTTCAGCATATGGATAGCATTTACATTGGTTTGTCAAAGAAAAGACTTTTCGGGTAAACTCGCCACGATGGTCTGCCAAAAAGTGAATAACATCTATGCGATTGTTAATAACTGAACATACCAACCGTCCGTATTTGGGGTGACTAGTCTGTATCTTCGCGTTGGATTAAGATTCCTCATGCCATAAAGAATCTGAAGTGCCGTACAGAAGATTACCCAACACCGACAGCGCACGACTGCGCGCACTCAGAGCTGCCTCAGACAAAGGATGCTCGGTACACGTGTCGAAACTGGCTTTCTCGCAGGAGACGCTCCTTCGGGTACAGACACTCCTCCCCACATTCGATGCAGCCATCTCGAACTTTCGGATTAACCAGGCCATGCATCTGGCAAAAAATAAAGAGTACCCCAATCTGCTTAAAAAGGCAAAACTCTATGTTTCGCACTTCATCCAGGTGGTGAACATGGCTATTGCCCGTGGAGAATTAAAGCCGGAAATTCGCGATTTCTACGGACTCTCCGAATACGACGGCCGGGTGCCCGACCTCAATACCGAAACCGATTTACTCTTTTGGGGCAAACAGATTGTATCGGGCGAAACCGAAAGGATGCAGAAGGGACAACCCCCGATAACCAACCCCTCTATCGCTCTGGTAAAAGTGTGGTTCGAACAGTTCTGCGACGCCCACTACTACAAGGCTACTCACCATAAATCGAACTCACGGGTGTTGCGGGACATTGCTTCTCTGCGCAGAGAGGCCGACGATTTGATTCTCAACCTCTGGAATGAGGTAGAGGCACACTACGAAGAGCTCCCCGACGAAATGATGAGAGAATGGGCCACCACGTACGGAGTGGTCTATGTTTACCGCCCCCATGAAGTGCAAAAAGCGGCCCGTGAAGAGGTAAAAAAAATGAGTACCCCGTCACTCTTCGAACCGTAAGCGCTCAACCGGTTCAAAACCCTCCGGCATTCTCATCTGAACCCCTCCCCCGCCTTGTAAGAGTCGCTGCGAAAAAGGATCGGCCCCCGAAAGCCGCGATGTAACGGCAAAACCCAGATCCGAGAACAGCGTCTCCAGAAGACCTTTCTCTTTAGGCCACGATTTCACTCCATAATCCGATATATCGGCCAGGGCTGCGGCACGGGCAATGGCCTTATCCAGGCCGCCCAGGCTATCAATCAGCCCAATAGATAAGGCATCCGCACCACTCCAAACCCTTCCCTGCGCCACCGAATCGGCACGATCGGCGCTTATACGCCTATGCTCAACTACATGACCCAAAAAGGCTTCATATACTCTGTCGACCGACTCCTCTTCCCATTCCAGTTCCCTTGGGGTCATCTTCCGAAAAAGCGAACCGGCATCTGCCGAAGGATGGGTTGTAACCGATTGGGGCGTTATCCCAATCTTCTGTTCCAGGAAAGTATCAAGGCAGGGATAGATACCAAAGACTCCAATCGAACCGGTTAAGGTGAGGGGATCGGCCCAGATTTCCCGTGCAGGAAGTGCCATATAATAACCGCCCGATGCAGCGTAATCGCCCATGGAGACAACCAGTGGCTTCTTCGAAGCTGCCAAATAAACCTCACGCCATATCAATTCGGCGGCCAGAGCACTCCCTCCGGGGGAATTAATCCTCAATACCAGCGACTTAACATCAGGATCCTTAACCGCTTCGCGAAGAGACTCACGAACCGTCTCCACCCCCATTTCTCCTAACCGGGCACTGCCCGTAACCATATCGCCCGAAGCATACACCACGGCCACTGCAGGCTTTTCGAAAACCGGCACAACCGTATTTGAGAGGGTCTCAATATAGTCGGTAAGAGAGATCGTGTTACATTCGCCTTTTGTACCGGCCGCCCCAGCCATCATCTCTTCTGCCTGATCCTGATAAATCAGAGAGTCGATCATTCCCATCTCCAGGGCCTTCCGTTCATCTCGGAAAAGCTGTTCACCGGCCCAGATATCCAGTTGATCCCTACTCAGTTTCCGGGCCGAAGCCACTGAATCGGAAATATGATTCCACAGGGTGGATAACAACAATCCATATTGTTCCCGATTCTCGGAGCTCATCTCATCGAGCATGTAAGGTTCTACCGCACTCTTATACTTACCATGCCGAACCGGCTGCAGGTCGATGGAAAACCGGTCAAGAAGTTTCTTAAAATAGAGTGTCTGAACGGAAAGACCACGCCACGATAAAGAGCCGGTAGGAGGCATGAAGATATGTTCAGATACGGTTGCCAGATAGTAGGCTTTCTGATCGTAATTATCTGCATAGCTCACAATAAATTTCCCGCTTTTTTTGAAGGCAATCAGTGCATTGCGAATGGCATTCACAGTAGCCATACCTGCACTCATCTGTTCTGTATGCAGCCAGATTCCTTCGATACCGGGGTCGGTCGCAGCCGCCTCAATAGAAGAGAGAATCCGGTCGAGCCCTACTGAAGGGAGTGTGGAAAGCGAGAGAATATCGAAATTACTGAGCGGATCGAAAGTGGTCTGCTCAGAGATAGTCATATTGAGATTAACCTCCAGCACACTCTTTTCTGCCACCGCTTTCTTATCGCCCGAAAGCAGCATAATCCCTTGAATGAGTGCCCCAAAAAGCAGGAGGAGACAAAACAAACCCGCCAAAAAACCCAGGCAGGACCCCAGAAAAGCAGAAAAGAATGATTTCATGCAGAAAAAAAATTAGAGGACAAAACAGGTACGATGAGCTACTTATGCATCATTACCCCGCAAAAACGGGTTTTTCGGTGATAAGTAACTTGACCCCATAAAAGTATTACTAATTTTGCCAAAAAAGAGATTGTATGGAGTTGATTCATGAACTGACCATTGCTGTCGACGGGCTTTCATCTTGTGGAAAGAGCACATTTGCCAAAGCAATTGCTCACTGTCTGGGCTATGCGTATGTCGATAGCGGTGCTATGTACAGAGCTGTCACCCTTTTTGCCTTACGAAAAGGGTGGATTCAGGGTGCATTGATAGAGAAGGATAAACTCATTGCCCATTTGCCGGAAATAGTCATCTCCTTTCTCCGTAACAAGCTTACAGGAGCAAACGAAACCTATCTGAACGGCGAACATGTTGAGGAGGCAATACGTACACTCGAGGTATCTTCGCGGGTGAGCGAAATCAGCGCTATTCCGGAGGTACGCCGACACATGGTTACACTTCAGCAGGAGATGGGAAAACACCGTTCTATTGTGATGGATGGACGAGATATAGGCACAGTTGTCTTTCCCGATGCCGACATTAAAATCTTTATGACAGCATCGCCCGGGGTGCGAGCCGAACGGAGATGGCTCGAACAGCGCGCAAAGGGGATGGAAGGATCGTTCGATGAGATTAAAGAGAACCTCTTATACCGCGACCGTCTGGACCAGGCGCGGGAGGAAGGCCCTCTGCGTCAAGCCGAAGATGCACTTGTACTCGACAACAGCTTTATGACTCCGGCCGACCAGATGGATTGGTTCCTGGGAGTATTGAGCCGATTTACCAAACAAAAGGAGTAATCGGTTGTTGTATAGAGGGATGATTTTGCCTTCAACAGTAAAGAATTGCAATGATTGTTACCATAGATCCACATTCGGGCTTCTGCTACGGGGTGATTCGCGCCATCAAAATGACTGAAGAGGCGCTTCAGAATCATGAACCCCTCTACAGTCTGGGACACATTGTGCACAATGAACAGGAGGTCGAGCGACTGGGCGAACTGGGACTTTGTCTGGCAAATCACGATATTCTTAATTCGGAACAGCCCTATCGGGTGTTGATTCGGGCACACGGAGAGCCCCCTGAAACCTACCGTAAGGCAGAGACAAGCCGTACCCGTCTGATTGATGCTACCTGTCCTGTTGTTCTGAAACTGCAGCAAAAGGTTCGGAAAGCTTACGAAAAAAGCCTTCTCGACGGTGGAACTGTTCTTATCTATGGCAAGAAAGGACATGCCGAAGTGGTAGGCCTTTTGGGGCAAACCCAGGACCAGGCATGGGTGGTGAGTGAGCCCGATGATTTGGCTTTGCTCGATGTTTCTAAACCGGTTTACCTCTTTTCGCAAACCACCATGCATCCCGCGGGATTTAAAGCTCTGCGCGACAAATTATCGGAGATGAGAATTAAACTGGGTATCCCTGATACGGTTCCCATCGAGGTAAACGATACCATTTGCCGGCATGTCTCCTCGCGTGAACAGCACCTGAAACGCTTCTCTACAGAACACGACGTGATTCTCTTTATCGCCGGCAGGCAGAGTTCGAACGGAAAAATTTTATACAATGTGTGTAAAAGGTACAATAATTGCAGTTACGCGGTGACCTCTCCCGACGACATCCGAAAAGAGTGGCTCGAATCGGCCCGATCGGTTGGAATTTGCGGGGCCACTTCTACTCCGAAATGGTTGATGGAGGCCTGTAAAGAGAGGGTATATGTGTTGACAGAAAGTTGAAGTAATTAACATGATGAAAGATGGCAAAAATTAAAAGAATCGGAGTATTAACATCCGGAGGCGATGCACCGGGGATGAACGCAGCAATCAGAGCGGTGACCCGTTCGGCAATCAATAGCGGATTGGAGGTGTTCGGAATCAGAATGGGGTATCAGGGAATGATCGATGGCGATATTATCCCCCTGAACTCCGAGTCGGTGAGTGGAATCATTCAAAAGGGAGGAACATTTCTTCAGACCGCCCGCTGCAAGGAGTTCCGCACGCCCGAAGGAAGAGCTCTGGCCTATGAACAGCTGAAACGCTTCTCCATCGACGCGGTTGTGGTAATCGGCGGAGACGGATCATTTACCGGAGCCAATGTGATGTCCGAAGAGTATGATATCCCTTTTGTCGGCATTCCGGGAACTATCGACAACGATCTCTATGGAACCGACTACACCATTGGATACGACACCTGTCTGAATACGGTAATCGATGCCGTAGATAAGATTCGCGACACTGCCAGTTCGCATAACCGGATCTTTTTTGTAGAGGTTATGGGACGTGAGGCCGGGTTTGTGGCCATCAACAGCGGAATTGCTTCAGGAGCCGAGGTGATTATGGTGCCCGAGGAGAAGAATCAACTGGAAAAAGTGAGAAGTTTTCTTGCCGAACGAGCCCGAAAAAACAAGAGCAGCATCATTCTGGTGGCCGAAGGCGTGGAAGAGGGAAGTGCCATGCAGATTGCCGATTTGGTTCGACCCGAATTCCCGCAATTCGATATCCGGGTTTCGGTGTTGGGACATATCCAACGGGGCGGCTCTCCGAGTGCTCAGGACCGCATCACTGCAAGCCGGATGGGAGCTGCAGCCGTTGAGGCGCTTCTCGACAACCAGAAGGCGGTAATGATTGGCATCCAGAACAACGAGATTGTACAGGTGCCGCTGAATAAGAGTATTAAACTGCATAAGGCCATCAGCCCGGAGTTTATCACGTTTGCCGAAAGTATCGGCACTTTTGGCCCTCCGAAATTATGATGAAGAGAAGATCAGGCAGAGGGTAACCTCAACGCAGACAGTGCGTCACGCACAGCAGAAAAATTGAAAGAAGCCAACACAGATGCAAGGCGACTTTCAATTTTTTCGTTACAGAGGTTCCCGATACTCCCCTCGTGGGTATGTTGAACGCGCTTCTCGGGTGCATAGCTGCCGGCGGCAATCTCCTGTCCCACCTCTTTATAGGCATCGCGGAAGGGGGTGCCCGAAAGCACCTTTTGATTAAGTACCTCTACACTAAAGAGATATTTATACCGTTCATCACTCAGTATGTCACGATTAATTTTCAGGTTACCCACCATAAAATTGAGCATGGAAATCACCTGTTTCGTCTCCTCGATGGCAGGGAAGAGAATTTCTTTCAAGAGCTGCAGATCGCGGAAGTAACCCGTGGGCAAATTGGCCAAAAGGAGGGTAATCTCCGAGGGAAGAGCCTGCAGCCGGTTCGATTTGGCCCGGATCAATTCAAACACATCGGGATTCTTCTTATGGGGCATAATACTCGAGCCGGTGGTAAGTTCGTCGGGCAGCGAAATAAATGCAAAGTTCTGGCACAAATAGAGACAGGCATCCATGGCAAACTTCGAAAAAGTGGCAGCCATAGAAGAGAGGGCAAACGCGAGCACCTTTTCGGTTTTCCCCCTGCCCATCTGAGCATACACTACATTATAGCTCAAGTCGTCGAAACCGAGAAGCCGGGTGGTTAGGGTTCGATTGAGCGGGAACGAGGAGCCGTATCCGGCTGCCGATCCCAGGGGATTTTTATTGGCCACCTCCCAGGATGCACGAAGGAGGGTAAGGTCGTCGGCAATACTTTCGGCAAAAGCGCCAAACCATAACCCGAAAGAGGAGGGCATGGCCACCTGCAGATGCGTATAGCCCGGCATGAGAACATCCTTATAGGTTTCGCTCTGCTTGAGGAAGGTTTCGGCCAGCTCATGCAAAAGAGAAGCTATCACTTCAATTTCTTGCCTGACATACATTTTAAGATCAACCAATACCTGGTCGTTACGGGAACGCCCGCTATGCACCTTTTTCCCCAAATCGCCGAGAGCCCTTGTGAGCTGTAACTCTACCTGCGAGTGAACATCTTCAATCCCCTCTTCAATCCGGAAATCTCCCTTCTCTATCTGTGCATAAATGGCTGTCAATTCTCTGCGCAGAAGGGGTAACTCGGAACTTTCAATCAATCCTATCGATTCGAGCATAGTGATGTGAGCCAGGGTGCCCAGCACATCGAAAGGGGCCAGCAAGAGATCCATCTCCCTGTCGCGCCCAACCGTGAAGCGATCGATTTCGTCGTTTACACGAACTCCCTTGTCCCATAGTTTCATCCAGCAGCAATTTTACAAGTACTACAATCTTCCCATATCGGCTTTCCCCAGTTGCGCCTCAGCAAATTCGCGGGTTACTGCAAACTCGTCGATGTGTCGTGAGGGGAGGTCGTACATCACATCCGACATAATGGCCTCGCAAATAGAACGGAGCCCACGGGCTCCCAGTTTAAACTCGATAGCTTTTTCGACAATCAGATCAAGTGCCTCGTCGGCAAAGGTGAGGGTCACCTTATCCATAGCAAGTAACTTTTGGTACTGCTTCACAATGGCATTCTTGGGCTCAGTAAGAATTCTGCGCAACGCGTCCTTGTCGAGAGGCCGCAGATAGGTGAGAATGGGCAATCGTCCAATAATTTCGGGAATCAGTCCGAAAGCTTTCAAATCCTGAGGAGCAACATACTGCAACAGGTCATCCTTATCGATACTCCTTTGGCCAGCCTGAGCGGTGTAACCCACCATACGGGTGTTCAACCGGTTACCTATCTTTTTTTCGATCCCGTCGAACGCACCTCCGCAAATAAAGAGGATATTGCGGGTATTTACAGCTATCATCTTCTGATCGGGATGCTTCCGTCCTCCCTGAGGAGGTACGTTTACCACCGATCCCTCTAACAACTTGAGCAGCCCCTGCTGAACCCCCTCTCCAGAAACATCGCGGGTGATGGAGGGATTATCGCTTTTACGGGCAATTTTGTCGATCTCATCAATAAAGACAATCCCCTTTTCGGCAGCAGCCACATTGTAATCGGCCACCTGAAGCAGGCGGGAGAGAATACTCTCCACATCTTCTCCCACGTAACCGGCCTCCGTAAGGACCGTGGCATCAACTATGGTAAAGGGCACATGGAGCAGCCTGGCTATGGTACGGGCCAGAAGGGTCTTTCCGGTGCCGGTTTCGCCAACCAGAATGATATTCGATTTCTCAATCTCCACATCATCCTCTTCGTTGGCCGACGGAGGTTGCTGGAGCCGTTTGTAATGGTTATAGACAGCCACCGAAAGATGACGCTTGGCCTCGTCCTGCCCGATAACATAGCGGTCGAGAAAGGCTTTTATCTCTTTTGGCTTTTTCTTGGCAATTTTCGACAAGTCGGCCTCCGGAGCCGGTTTGGGGATCTCGGCCGAGACTATCTCATACCCCCGCTTTACACACTCATCGCAGATAAATCCGGAATAGCCGGCAATCAACAAATTGACCTGATTACGTGGTCGTCCGCAAAATGAACATTTATCGAGTTTCCCGGCCATGCTACTTCTGTTTTTGCAGCACCTCGTCTATCATGCCGTAAGCAAGAGCCTCCTGTGCAGTCATCCAGTAGTCCCTATCGGAGTCCTGTTTCACCTTATCGAAATCGTTTCCGGAGTGTTCGGCAATGATGGAGTAAAGCTCCAGCTGCAATTTCTGAATTTCACGAACCGTGATCTCCAGCTCAGACACCTGTCCCTGGGCCCCTCCCATTGGCTGATGAATCATGATACGGGAGTGTTTCAGTGCCGACCGTTTTCCTTTCTTCCCCGCACAAAGCAGCACGGCGCTCATGGAGGCGGCCATTCCGGTACAAATGGTGGCTACATCGCAGTTGATATACTGCATGGTATCGTAAATCCCGAGTCCGGCATGTACCGAACCACCGGGTGAATTGAAATAGATCTGGATATCCTTCGAGGGATCGACCGAATCGAGAAAAAGGAGCTGTGCCTGAATTACATTGGCCGTATAGTCGTCTATCTCTGTGCCCAGAAAGATAATGCGATCCATCATCAGACGCGAAAAGACATCCATCGAGGCCACATTCAGGTGGCGTTCTTCAATAATATAGGGAGTCAGCGAACTGGTTACGGCCGAAGTCACATTATGCAGCGAGGTGCTGCTTACCCCCAGATGGCGGGTGGCATACTTCTGAAATTCATCACTGTAATTCATCATGGTTGATTTAAGATGAAAAAAAACGAAGCCGCATAAAGGAACGCTTTCGAACCTCCATGCAGCCCCGGATAGTATTACTCAGTTTAGGCCTGCTGCTCCTCGGCCATCAGTTGGTCGAAAGCCTCGGAGGTAACCTCCACCTCGTTTAAGGTGATTCGGTTTCGCAACACATTGAAGACCGACTCATCCATCATTTTATCGACTACGCGTCTCGACTCCTCTTTTCTGCCCAACATACCCTTTGCATAGCTGGCAAGCTGCTCATCGGGAAGATTTCGCATACCATACTGAGCAAACTGATGTGCCACATCTTTCTTGGCAAACTCCAGCAGGTCGTCATCGGTAAGGTTAATTTCGAACTCTTTAACCAGCTGATTGCGGATTAACTGCCATTTCAAATCTTTCTCGAACAGGCCGAAATCCTTTTCAATCTCTTCGGCAGTAAACTTCCCTTCGTTAATACGGAGAAGCCATCTCTTCAGGAAAGCGGCAGGCAATTCCGTCACGAAACGATCTGTAAAAAGGCGGCGAACATCCATGCGGAGCTTCATGGCGCTGTCGGCGTCCAGATTGGCAACAATTTCTTCACGAACCCGCGACTCAAACTCCTCTTTCGAAGTCACCACCCCTTCTCCGTAAATCTTATCAAACAGCGCCTGATCGATTTCAGCATTGGCGAAGCGGGAAACTGAACCGATTTCGAACCGGAAGGTCGATGAAGTAAGGGATGCAACCTCCTCTTTCTTTATGCGCAACATAGAGGAAATTTCGGTATCGTTGGGGAATGCCTTCTTTACATCGAAAAGTACCCCGTCACCGGCCTTCAGCCCTACAAACTGCTTTTTTATCTCCTCTTCCTTCAGGAATTCGAGATAGATGGCAGTATCCTCCGCCGTAATGCCCTCTTCAAGCACATTGCCGGCCTCGTCGGTCTGCGTAAAATTGCCCCGTACCATCTCGTTACCCGACTCAACACTATCGAGCGAAACGAACGATCCGTAACGACGGGTATATTGGTTCACATAATCTTCCAGCATCTTGGCATCGGGAACCACCTTGTAGGAATTAACCGAAACCTCTTTCATTTTCGAGAAATCCATAACAGGAGCGAGCCCGAGATCGAAAAGGAAGGTAAACTCCGTTTGGGAATCGAAATCTATGGCCGGTTGATTTTCATTGGGAAGAGGTTCGCCAAGTATGTGAAGCTGTTCCTGCTCAATCAGATTGTTCAGGGCTTCCGAAACCAGTTTATTTACCTCGTCGACCAATACATAGCGGCCGTACATCTTGCGAATTATCCCTTCGGGTGCCTTCCCTGGCCGAAAGCCATCAATTTTGGCATTACGACGATACGACTTGAGCGTCTCCTTTACTTTGGGCTCATAGTCCTCACTAACCACCTTTACGGTAACAACTGCGTTCAACGAATCGACCAGCTCTTTTGATACGTTCATGTATGCGATTTTTTGGGATAATAATAACGAAATCAAATCAATAACCGGGTGTAAACCAAAATGTTCCGGTCACATTGAAAATGTTCGGCAAATGTAAGAAAAAAAAATCAGACAGCAACATGCCCTATCCGGCGCAACCCCTACCGATGCAGAATATTATTCCTCCTGTTCGAGGCTACATACTTGAGTACCTCCTTTTTGAAACGGGTTTCTCCATCGCCTACAAAAGAGAGGCTGACAGGTAAATAGAACCACCTGTCGGGGTGCACTATATGATTACGGAGTTCGGCCAGCCGCACAGCATCCTTTTCGGTGGTGATAAAGCAAACTTTCTTCTCTCCTTCGGGTAGCATCGCCTCAATCGAAACCATATCTGATACGGTATAGGCATAATGATCGGCAAATCGCCTGCAGGCAAGAACAGGCATCATGTGTGAAACCTGCAACTCGAAAGGAGCCGGCGAGGCAATTCCGGAAATAATGATGGCTTTGAACCCGTCAAAATTCCTGTTTTTCCAAGCGGATTCACTCCCTACCGGGCCGAAGACGGATTGAAGTGAACCATAAGCAAGCTTCGTGAAGAAAATCGACTGATAGGGATAGAGGTTCAGGTTACGGGAAAAGATTCGCTGATCCATAGGAGAAATGCGCTGAGGCACTTTCGTAACCACCACAATATCGGCCCTATCGAGCGATGATACCGGTTCGCGCAAATCGCCCGCGGGAAGCATGGTGTCAAAACAGGGAGGCCGGTTATAGTCGACCATCAGGATAGTCAACCCGGGGGCAACGTATCGGTGCTGAAAGGCATCGTCGAGCAACACCACCTGTAACGAAGGATTCTGCTCTTTTAATCGCTGAATAGCCCTTGCCCTGCGTGCATCGACAGCCACCGTAATCAGGGGGAACTTTCGTTTTATCTGGTACGGCTCATCACCGGCCTCCGAAACCGAAGAGTCGGCGCCGACCAGGCGAAACCCTTTACTTTTTCGCTTGTATCCGCGGCTCACCACAGCCAATTGATAGTTATCCTGAAGCAAGCCGGCCAGATATTCAATCAGCGGCGTTTTACCGGTTCCCCCCACCGTAATGTTGCCCACCGAGATGACCGGAATCTTGAACGATTTCGATTCAATCCACTTGTAATCGAACATCAGATTCCTCAACCCCACTACCATCCGGAAAAAAAAGCCGGCGGGAACCAAAAGGGGTTTTAACCATTTGCTTTTGCGGGTCAACATGATGAGTCGTTTACAAAGAACGGAAGCCAATCAGCTCCCTCATGGCCTGTAGCGTTTGCATTCCGCTTTCACGTGCCTTATCACGACCCAACCTGGCAACCCGCGACAAATAGGGTGTGTCGGCCGAAAGCTCGGCAATTTTCTCCCGAAACGGGGCAGTAAACAGAATCATATCTTCGGCCAACTGTTTTTTCAGGTCGCCGTAACGGATAGTCCCGTTTTGATAGAGCTCCTCAAAACAGGCCACTACATCCTCTTTCGAAACCACCTTCAACAGGGTAAAGAGATTCTCAACTGCCTCCGATTTCGGTTGTCCGGCAACCGGCCCTGCATCGGTGGTGGCACGCATAACCTTTTTCCGGATAGCGGCAGGTTCATCGTTCAGGAAGATGGCGTTTCCCTCGCCCTCCGATTTTCCCATTTTTCCGGTACCATTCAATCCCGGAATTTTAATCAGGTCGTTCCCAAAATTGAATGCAGTGGGCTGCGGGAAAAATTCGGATCCGTACATCCGGTTAAAACGGGCAGCAAAGGTGCGGGTCATCTCCAGATGCTGCTCCTGATCCTTACCTACCGGCACCTTATGGGAGCGGTGCATCAGAATGTCGGCGGCCATAAGCGTGGGATAAGTGAGCAATCCGGCATTTACATTGTCGGGTTGCTGGCGAATCTTCTCCTTAAAGGAGGTACAACGTTCCAACTCGCCAACATAGGCCAGATTATTCAGGAACAGATAGATTTCAAGCACTTCCGGCACATCGCTCTGCACATAGATTGTCGACTTCTCCGGATCGAGTCCGGCTGCCAGGTACTCTACCAACACCTGCTTAACATTGCCGTTCAGGTTAGAAGGAGTAGGATGAGTGGTTAAAGAATGATAATCGGCAATAAAGAAATAGCAGTTATAGGCATCCTGCATGCGGATAAAATTCCGCAAGGCGCCAAAATAGTTTCCAAGATGGAGGTTTCCGGTAGGCCGGATACCGCTGAGCACTGTTTCCATAAAACTGAGGCAAAAGATCTTGTAAAAGACAAGATAGGGGGTTTGACGGAGGGCAAAAGTAAGAAATGTTCCTCAAAAAACGTACTTTTGTCGGGAATATAGGAGCGTGAAGCTATGGAAACCACAAGACAAAGCAAAGTAGCCCGCCTGATCCAGAAGGATTTGAGCGATATCTTCCAGAAGGCGGGAAAGGAGATTACCGGAGGCAAGATGATTTCGGTCACTGTGGTTCGAGTAAGCCCCGACCTTAGTGTTGCCAGAGTCTATTTGAGCGTCTTCCCCCCTGAAGGGAGAGAACAGTTCGTTGCACATCTTCAGCCTTATGTACGCAGCATCCGGATGGAACTGGGCAAGCGGGTACGTTTCCAATTGCGTATTGTGCCAGAACTGGCCTTTTTTATTGACGACAGTCTCGATTACGCCGAACGGATAGACAAACTACTGGAATCCTGATCTACCTCTACGCCCTCCTGTCATGAATTTTCCCCTGCTGGTTGCCAAAAGATACCTTTTTGCTGCGAAATCGCACACGGCAATCAATATCATTTCGGTGATTTCATGGCTTGGCGTGGTAATTGGCACAATGGCACTCATTCTGGTACTTTCGGCCATGAATGGCATCGACGACCTGATGAGTTCGTTGTATGGAAAATTCGATCCGGATCTTCAGGTAAAATCTTCCACCGCAAACCGGTTTCCCTCCGATTCTCTTCAACTGCGGCAGATTGCTTCTATTGAGGGCGTGGCTTCGGTATCGAAGATTCTGGAAGAGACGGTGCTTCTGAGTTATCAGAACAAACAGCACCTGGCGGTGATTCGCGGCATACCGGCCAACTACACGGAAACCACCCGCATTACGGAGAGTCTTGTCCGTGGTCATATTGATTTCGGATCGTCAGGTAACCCGGGTGCTATTCTGGGAGCAGGGGTACAGTATTTTCTCTCGGTACCTGTCCCGTCTACCGGGCCAATTGAGGTATTCAGCCTGCCAAAAGATACCCGGATCTCTTCGTTTGCCGATAATACTCTCAGGGGCAAACCACTTTGGCCTACCGCAGTGTTCAGCGTAGATGAGGAGACCAATGCAAAATATCTGCTGGCTCCGCTCTCATTTGTCCAGTCGTTGCTGCAAGAACCCTCTGCCATAAGCGCAATTGATATTCATCTCTATGATGATGCCGACATCGGGGCAGTCCGAAAATCGATTGACGGGATTGTCGGCTCAACCATGAAGGTACGCAACCAAAAAGAGCAAAAGGAGTCGTTTTACAAAATATCGAAAATGGAGAAATGGGCAGCCTTCTTCATTCTGCTTTTTATTCTGCTGATTGCCTCGTTCAATGTGGTGGCCTCACTCTCTATGCTGATCATCGAGAAGAAAAACGATATCGGCGTTCTGGAGAACATGGGCGCTTCGGACGACATGATTATCAGAATCTTTCTTTACGAAGGCTGGCTTATTTCGGGTCTGGGGTCGTTGGCCGGTATGCTCCTGGGAGCACTTCTTTGCTGGCTCCAGATGGAGTATGGCTGGCTGAAAATTGCAGGCTCCGGATCGTTTGTATTCGAGGCCTATCCCGTGAGCCTTCGTGCTTCCGACTTTTTGATGGTCTTTGCTGCATCGCTTCTGATTGGACTCGTTACAGCCTATATTCCGGCAAAAACCATTGTTCCCAAATACCTTAACCCCGAAGGCTCATGCAAACCAAAGAACCCTTAACGCCACGCCGCCCCGATGGCCGGATGCTTGCAGAAATAGAGAAAACAGTGGCTGTTCTGCAATCGGGGGGGATTATTCTCTATCCTACCGACACCATTTGGGGAATTGGGTGTGATGCCACACGCCAAGATGCCGTAGAGAAGATTTTCCAATTGAAGCAAAACCGCGATAGCAAATCGATGCTGATTCTCCTGGGACAAGAGGCTTTGTTGCCACGATATGTACAAAGTGTCCCCGATATTGCCTGGCAATTGCTGGAGGTGGCCGATAAGCCCCTTACGCTGATTTATCCGGGAGGTAAGAATGTGGCACCAAATCTGATAGCCGACGATGGTTCGGTTGGGATACGCATAGTGAAAAACCCCTTTTGCGAGGCACTACTCTCCCGTTTCAGAAAACCGATTGTTTCCACCTCAGCCAACCTGCACGGGCTTCCGGCTCCCGCCTCCTTTTCCGCTATAGCTCCTGAGATTATTACCGGAGTCGATTATGCAGTCGACTGGCACAGAGAGGCAAAAGGTTCCGGAACCGCCTCTTCTATTATGAAAATAGAACTAAACGGATCTTTTCGGATTATCCGGCCTTAATCGTCCGATTCGGGGCTTTGGTCCGATAGAAAAAGCGCAAGCAGCCCCTCGGGCAGAATGGCGTGAATCGTCTCCTCTAGGGGATCGACCCCTTCAATCAGATCTTCATGCACCGGAATGAGTAACTCTTCCCCGTCCCTGTCGACCTGAAAGAGGACATTTTCGCCATAGTAGAGTACGCCGGTTACAATACCCACATAGCCCGCCCGGGCATCGCCCACCTTGTATCCCTGTAGGTCTTCGAGCGCAGGCCCCTCCTGACTCTCCTCCCCGGAAGAGACAGCCGAAAATACGGCACAGCCTATAAACTCCCTTGCACCTTCGTCCGAGTCGGGTTCCTCAAACCGCACAACCAGCGATGAGTCGGAGCGGAACGACCACTCTTCTACAAAAAAAGGGACAGGCAATCCTTCTATCTGAAGGAATACCTGTCCCGGCATTTCAAAATCTTCACTAAAAGGCTTGGGCGACACCAGCAAAAACCCGCCGCGATAACCCGAAAGACGGGTCAGCGTACCCAGCAGGCTGCCTCTCTCCTCAAGCGGCATGGCAGCTACTCGGCTCCCTCGGAGCTCTCTTCGGCAACCTCTTCGGCCGGCTCTGCAGCGGCAGCTGCCAATTTACGAGCCACCTTTTGGGCAATGGCTTCACGTGCTTTCGATTCAGCCTCAAAACGGGCCTTTTCTGCATCGGCAGCCGATTGTTGAATAGCGGCAGTGCTTTTTGCCACACGAGACGATTTGTCGGCCATCCATTTCGAGAAACGAGCCTCTGCTTCGTCAACAGAGAAGGCTCCTTTCCTGGCTCCTTCGAGCAGATGTTTTTTCAACAACACTCCCTTTTCGGAGAGAATTCTTTTTACAGTTTCGGTAGGTTGAGCGCCCGTTTGAAGCCAAGTCAATGCACGGTCGAAATCAAAATCGACCAAAGCAGGATTCGTATTCGGATTGTACGAACCAATCCTTTCGATAAACTTGCCATCCCGTGGCGCCCTGCTATCAGCTACCACAATGTGGTAAAAAGCATAGCTCTTCTTACCATGTCTTGCTAATCTGATTTTTACAGGCATACGTAACGCTTTAAAGGTGTAATAAAATAGGAATTGGGAAAAAAATTGGAGTGCAAAGATAGAAATAAATCGAAGAAAAAGAGCTTCTTCGCAAAAAAATGGCAGCTAGGAGAGAAATCCCCGGGTGGCCTGCCCGTCCGACTCAGTAAGATATTTGCGGTGAAAGAGGAGAATGATAAGCACTCCTATGGTGATGGCTGAATCGGCAATGTTAAAAACCGGCCGGAAAAAGACAAATTGATCTCCCCCCCATAAGGGGAACCAATCAGGAAAATGGCCGGTAATCAGGGGGAAATAGAGCATATCTACCACCTTGCCCTGCAGGAGAGGCGCATATCCTCCTCCTTCGGGAAACATTGAAGCCACTTTAAAGTAACTGTCTCCGAAAATCACGCCGTAAAAGGTACTGTCGATAATATTGCCCACAGCTCCGGCCAGAATCAGAGAGAGCGACAGCACAAATCCGCGGGGTGCGTTATGACGGATAAGTGACCGTATCCACCAACCAATACCCACAACAGCCACCAAACGGAAAAGCGAAAGAATCAGTTTCCCCGTCTCTCCGCCCAGCTCCATGCCAAAGGCCATCCCATTGTTTTCGGTAAAATGGATAATAAACCAATCGCCCAGGATACGAAACTCCTGGCCAATAATCATGTGTGTCTTTATCCAGATTTTCAGAGCCTGATCCAGAAGTAGAATCAGGATGATAAGCAGGATGGCTTTATTGCCTGTGGAACCTTTCATATTACTTCTGATCCTGTTTTGCCTCAATGCTTAGAGTAGCGTGGGGAACAGCACGAAGCCTCTCTTTAGGAATCAACTGACCCGTCTCACGGCAAATCCCATAGGTTTTGTTCTCAATACGGACCAATGCGGCCTGTAAGTGCTGAATAAACTTCAACTGCCGCTGTGCAAGCCTTCCCGCCTCCTCTTTCGACAAAGCGGCTGCTCCCTCCTCTAATACCTTAAAAGTAGGGGAGGTATCCTCGGTTCCATTGCTGGCGCTGTGCGTGATGGCGCTTTTCAACTGTTCATAGTCTGTCTTGGCCTTTTCCAGCTTCTCCATGATTAACTCACGAAATTCGGCCAATTCTGCGTCTGAATATCTATTCTTTTCCGACATAGCCTGATCTTTTATTATGGCTAAAGGTAGCCCAATTTTCTTAAAATGCAAACACGATAAAGCCCTAATTAGCGACTAAGGCAACGCTATGCTTTTTCGATCGAAACACCCACATTGATCTCGTCAATCTCCATGATAAGGTTACCCTTTACAGAGGAAACCCTATCGAGCTTCGAGGCCAGTACCTGCGATGCAATATAATCCCGATGAAAGTCTAAAGCCTCATCAAGAGCAGGATGCGATGCCACCTCAACAAGAATTTTGTCGGTTACATCCAACCCTAACTCTTTACGCAAATTCTGAATCCGGTTGATCAGTTCACGAGCCATCCCCTCCATCTTCAACTCCGGGGTTATGGTGATATCGAGAGCAACCGTCAACCTGCCTTCGTTGGCCACCAGCCAGCCCGGAATATCTTCCGAGAGAATCTCCACATCCTCCAGTGTCATCTCAACCGACTGGTTATCGATAGTAAGCGTCCATTCTCCCTCTTTCTCGAAGCGGGCAATCTCCTTCTGCGAAAAGGCAGCGATGGCCTGCGAAATCCCCTTCATCAACTTACTGTATCGGGGACCCAATGTTTTGAAATTGGGTTTAATCTTTTTCACCAAAATGCCGGTAGCATCATCAACATACTCAATCTCACGGACATTCACCTCGGCCAGAATCAAACGCTTAACCGCTTCAACCTCCTCGCGCAACCGATCGTCGGTAAGAGGTATCATCATTTTCGAAAGCGGCTGGCGCACCCTGATATTCACTTTACGGCGCAGAGCCAATACCATAGAGGAGATCCGCTGAGCCACCTCCATCTTACTCTCCAGCTCTTTATCAAGAGCGGCAGGGTTACACTCGGGGAAACGGGCCAGATGAACCGATTCGAAGGGCTCGGCAGATGTAACACTATTCAGGTCGGAATAGAGTTTGTCGGCATAAAACGGAGCAATGGGAGCCATTAATTTGGAAACCGTCAGCAAGCATTGACAGAGGGTCTGGTAAGCGGCCAGCTTATCGTCAGAAAGCCCGCCTCCCCAAAACCTTTTCCGGTTGAGACGTACATACCAGTTGCTCAGGTGCTCATTTACGAAATCGGCAATCAGACGTCCGGCCCTTGTGGGTTCGTACGATTCGTAGCAAGCGGCCGTTTCGGCAATAAGCGAATTCAGGAGAGAGATAATCCAGCGGTCTATCTCAGGCCTCTCTTCTGCCGGAACCTCCGGTTCACTGCCGGAAAAGCTGTCAACGTTAGCATAGAGAGCAAAAAAGGAGTAGGTATTATAAAGCGTGCCAAAGAATTTCCGGGTAACCTCTTCTACTCCGCCTATATCGAATTTCAGGTTGTCCCACGGAGAAGCATTGGTAATCATGTACCAGCGAAGCGGATCGGAACCGTACTTTTCGATAGTAGAAAAAGGATCGACAGCATTTCCCAACCGCTTCGACATCTTATTGCCGTTTTTATCGAGCACCAGACCATTAGAGACAACCGTTCTGAAGGCCACCTTCCCAAACACCATGGTTGCCAGGGCATGAAGGGTAAAGAACCAGCCACGGGTTTGATCAACCCCCTCCGCGATAAAATCGGCAGGAAAGAGAGCGCCCGAATCGAATGCCTCTTTGTTTTCGAAGGGGTAGTGAATCTGGGCATAGGGCATGGCGCCCGAATCGAACCACACATCAATCAGATCGCTCTCCCGATACATCGGTTTCCCGTTTTTCGAAACCAATACAATGGAGTCGACCATCGGCCTGTGCAGATCAATCTTTGCGTAATTATCGGAAGAGTAGTTGCCGGGCTCAAAACCGACAAAGGGATTCTCCTTCATAAAGCCTGCAGCCACCGAGGCCTCGATGCCTTCGAAAAGTTCGGCAACCGAACTGATGCATCGCTCCTCCGAGCCATCGGCAGTACGCCATACAGGAAGCGGAGTTCCCCAGAAGCGGCTTCTCGAGAGATTCCAGTCCTGCAGATTCTCCAGCCATTTTCCGAAACGACCTGTTCCGGTTGATTGGGGTTTCCACTGAATGGTGCGGTTCAGTTCCATCATCTCTTCCCGGGCAGCTGTCGACTTGACAAACCACGAGTCGAGCGGATAGTACAACACCGGTTTATCGGTACGCCAGCAGTGGGGATAGTTGTGTATCTGTTTCTCAATCTTAAAGACCAGTCCCTGTTGTTTCAGCATTACACTGAGATCCAAATCGAGCGTCTCGTCCTTTTCGGTGAGAGCCGGATCGTAGGCATTCTTCACAAATCTCCCGGCATACAACTCATAAAGAGACACTTGCACCGACGAAGCGACAAAGGCAGGATCAAGATCAGAGAGGAGAAAGAACTTCCCGGTCCGGTCGACCATAGGTTGAGGATTTCCATCGATGTCGGTCATCAATAACGGAGGAACACCCCACTGGCGGGCCACACGGGCATCGTCGGCACCAAAGGTAGGTGCAATGTGTACGATACCGGTTCCATCTTCGGTGGTGACAAAATCGCCCGAAATGATACGGAATGCTCCCTCACCCGGGTTGACCCAGGGAATCAGCTGCTCGTACCTCAAACCACACAACTCACACCCTTTCAGGCAATCGAGCAGTTTCCAGGGAACCAGTTTGTCGCCCTGGCGGTAACTCTCCAATTCAAGTTCTGCCGCTTTAGGATTAAAATGGGCAGGAATCAGATCGTTGGCTAGGACATAGATAACGGGTGCTCCCGTATAGGGGTTAAACGAACGAACTCTGGCATACAGGATTTCCGGCCCCACACAAAGCGCAGTATTCGAGGGAAGCGTCCAGGGGGTGGTTGTCCAGGCCAGACAGGCAACATCGCAACCCGACTCATCGAATAATTTATCCGACAAGGCATCTTTCACCACGCGAAACTGTGCCACGCAGGTGGTATCTTTTACATCGCGGTAACAACCCGGCTGGTTCAGTTCGTGCGAACTGAGTCCTGTGCCTGCTGCCGGGGAATAGGGCTGAATGGTATATCCTTTGTATAGCAACCCTTTGCTATAGAGTTGACCGAGCAACCACCAGAGTGTTTCAATGTAGCGGTTATCGTAGGTGATATAGGGATTCGACATATCGACCCAATAACCCATCTTGCGGGTAAGATCTTCCCAGAGATCGGTGTACTTCATCACCTCGCGACGGCAAATCGCGTTATACTCCTCCATCGAAATTTTATGCCCGATATCTTCCTTGGTGATACCCAGCGCCTTCTCAACACCGAGTTCAACCGGAAGCCCGTGGGTGTCCCATCCCGCTTTCCGCTCAACCAGAAAGCCCTGCATGGTCTTAAACCGACAGAAAATATCCTTAATGGTTCGGGCCATTACATGGTGAATTCCGGGCATGCCATTGGCCGAAGGGGGACCTTCGTAAAAAACAAACGGACGGCGCTCTTTTCCGGCAGCCAGAGTTTTGGCAAAAGTGCCCTCTTTTTCCCAGCGCGTCAAAATCTCTTTGTTGACCGCCGACAAATTCAATCCTTTATACTCCGAAAACTTCATTACACAACAGGGTTATATGCTGATACCTGGCGTCAGGTATTTACCAACTTTCCAGAACCCGCAAAGATAGAGAAGTAGCGTAAATAATCAACGAGAAGAGCCGCTCAAAAGGCGAATTAACCATTATTATGATAAGTTTCAATCCTGAACAGAGCCAATTCCTGCAATTTATGCTTACTTTTGTGACCTTTGCAGGTGATCATTTCAGATGAAATCTAAAGAAATTGCACTAATACAGCGCAAGATCCGGCTCTCCCGTGCCACTTCGGTACTAAGTATGTCGTTGGTACTCTTTATGTTGGGAATGGTTGGCTATCTACTCCTCAATGCCCGTCGCATCTCGCAATATGTGCAGGAAAATGTGGGTATTACCCTCATGCTGCAAGAGGAGCTGACCGGAAAAGAGGTAGAGCAGTTACAGGCCAGGATTGAGAAACTTCCCTATGTCCGCGCCACCGAATTTATCTCGAAAGAAGAGGCTGCACTCGAATTGCAGGAAGAGCTGGGCAGGGAGTTTGTCGATTTGGGATTTCTGGGCTACAATCCGCTTTCGGCAGCCATCGACATACGGATGAAAGCCGGCTATGCCCATCCCGACAGCCTCGGTAAGCTGGTTTCGCAATTCACCGAATGGAAAGGGGTCGAAGAGGCTGTTTATCAGAAGGCTTTTATCGAAGTGATTAACGAAAATATTCGCAAAGTGAGTCTGGTCTTTATTCTATTTTGTGCACTTCTCCTACTGATTGCCTTCTCTGTGATCAGCAATACCATTCGCCTCTCAGTCTATGCCCGGCGATTTACCATTAAAACCATGCAGTGGGTAGGTGCGACTCATGCCTTTATCCGAAAACCGTTTTTGCAAAACAGTATCGGTTTGGGTGTTTTGGGTGCCCTGCTGGCTAATGTATGGCTAATGCTTCTCATTTACACAATCAGTTCGCAAATGGGAGGGTTTGTTACCCTGCGCGACTATACCTCTATGGGCATCCTTTTTGGTTTTATCCTCTTTATGGGTATTTCCCTCACCTGGATCTCCACCTACTACTCTGTAAACAAGTATCTGAACACCTCGGCCGATCTGCTGTATTACTGATTGTATCCCATTTGCTTTACCCTTTTATACCCTATATCTGTATGACGCAAGAGATAAATAAGAATCAGGACAAACCGGAATTCGCCATTGCCTCCGGTAACCTAAAGTACATCGGGATGGGTGTACTCATAGTGATTGTAGGTTGTCTGCTTATGACCGGCGGCAAATCGAGCGATCCCAACCAGTTCAGCGAAGCCATGTTCAGTTTCAGACGTATCACTCTGGCTCCCCTGGTGGTGATTGCCGGCTTCACAGTGGTAGGATGGGCCATCATGCGCAAACCCAAAAATCAGGCATAACACCTTATGCACTGGATAGAAGCACTTATACTGGGCCTGGTTCAGGGGCTCACGGAATTTCTGCCCGTTAGCAGCAGTGGTCATTTGGAATTGGGAAGCGCTCTGCTGGGCACCGCGGGAAAGGAGAATCTGCTTTTTGCCGTTGTGGTACACACGGCAACTGTACTCAGCACCCTGGTGGTTTTCCGGAAAGAGATTTTGCGGTTGCTGACCGGTTTTTTTCAGTTCAAAATGAACAGCGAAACCACCTATTTGCTCAAAATCGCCCTCAGCATGATTCCTGTCGCCATTGTGGGTCTCTTTTTCAAAGAGCAGGTTGAGAGGCTGTTTGGAGGAGGCATCCATATTACCGGTTTTATGTTACTGCTAACCTCGTGTTTGCTCTTTTTTGCATGGAGAGCCAAACCCCGCGAAAAGGAGTATATCTCCTTCCGCGACGCCTTGCTGATTGGAATTGCACAGGCATGTGCGGTTATGCCGGGATTATCCCGTTCGGGTTCGACTATTGCCACCGGCCTCTTATTGGGGAACAAAAAAGAGGGGGTTGCCCGTTTTTCATTCCTTATGGTATTGGTACCCATTCTCGGGGAGTCTTTTCTCTCGTTGGCAGACGGCAGTTTCTCGGACGCAGAAACTACATTGCCGGCCACTACACTGGTTGTGGCCTTTCTGAGTGCTTTTGTGGCCGGTTGGGCTGCATGCAAATGGATGATTTCCATTGTAAACCGGGGCAAATTGCACTACTTTGCCGCGTACTGCTTCCTAATCGGATTACTCACCCTCGCTGTCTACTATTTTAGCTGATATGCCCCGATCACATATACCCTTTGAAACACCGTAATGGATTTTCTAGAAGGAGAAATACTTGTCTTTGATAAACCTTACCGATGGACCTCGTTCGATCTGGTAAGAAAAGTCAGAAATAGCCTGACAAAAAAACTGCGCCTTAAGAAGCTCAAAGTAGGCCATGCCGGAACACTCGATCCTCTGGCCACGGGCGTGCTGGTAATTTGCACCGGACGAGCCACAAAACAGATCGACACCCTACAGGCTCAAATCAAAGAGTATATTGCCACCATCGAATTCGGACGCACCACTCCCTCGTTCGATCTGGAAAAGGAGACGGATGCCGTCTATCCCTACACGCACATCACACGCGAAGGTTTGGAACAGATTTTGCTGCAATTCACCGGCAAATCAAACCAGATACCTCCCCTCTTTTCGGCAAAAAACCTAAGTGGTCGCAGAGCCTACGAGTTCGCCCGCGAAGGATCCGATATGCAATTAGAAGCCAAGCCTATTGAAATCTACCATCTCTCCATCGTATCTTTCGACCTTCCAACCATAGTTTTGCGGGTAGCCTGCAGCAAGGGGACCTACATTCGTGCGCTTGCCAGAGATTTGGGGCTTGCCATGCAAAGTGGAGCCTGTCTTACTGCACTCCGGCGAACCCGAAGCGGTGATTATTGTGTGGAAGAGGCGCTTACTCCCGAGGCCTTCGACACTCTTTTGCAGAGCGAAGGTTTCACCCAGTGATTTTCCCCGTCCGCGACGAACAATTCAAAGCGGTCGGGTGTTGTTACAAACCTGTACATCTAAGCAATCATTTAAAAAAAACATCCATGAAACTCTCTCAGTACCAATTCGAACTTCCCCAGGAACTTATTGCACAATATCCGGCTGTCCACAGGGATGAATCGCGATTAATGGTATTACACCGGGATTCCGGTAAGATTGAGCACAAGGTCTTTAAGGATATCATAGAATATTTCACCGAAGGCGATGTAATGGTATTTAACAACACCAAGGTTTTCCCTGCACGCTTGTACGGTAATAAAGAGAAAACAGGTGCGGAAATTGAAGTATTCCTGTTGCGCGAGCTCAACCGGGAACAGCGTTTATGGGATGTGCTGGTTGATCCTGCCCGAAAAATCAGGATAGGGAACAAACTCTATTTCGGCGAAGACGATGTTATGGTTGCGGAGGTGATAGACAATACCACCTCAAGGGGAAGAACCCTGCGGTTTCTGTTCGACGGCACCTACGAAGATTTTAAATCTACACTCTACTCTTTGGGAGAGACACCACTTCCCCGATTTATCTCGCGTACAACCACCCCCGAAGACCGTGAGCGATATCAAACCATCTTTGCCAAACATGAAGGGGCTGTTGCTGCACCCACAGCCGGTCTTCACTTTAGCCGGGAGTTGCTCAAACGGCTGGAGATTAAGGGAGTAGAAAGAGCAGAGATTACTCTCCATGTGGGGCTGGGCAGTTTCCGGTCGGTTGATGTGGAGGACCTCACCAAACACAAGATGGACTCCGAACAGATTGTTATCGATGAGGAGGCTGTGCGGGTTGTCAATGCGGCTAAAGACCGCAAATCGCAAGTATGTGCAGTGGGTACAACCGTATTAAGAACCCTCGAAAGTTCGGTCTCTACCACAAACCGACTGAAACCCTTCAATGGTTGGACCAATAAATTCATCTTCCCTCCCTACGAACTCGCTATCCCCACAAGCATGGTTTCCAACTTTCACTTGCCCCTCTCCACACTTCTGATGATGGTCTCGGCGTTTGCAGGTTTCGAGGCTCTCACCGAGGCCTATCAGGTTGCCATCCGCGAAAAGTATCGCTTTGGCACCTACGGCGATGCCATGCTTATTCTGTAAATAGTACGGTTATGAGAGATCCGCTCTCATCGCTCCTGCTGGTTAAGAACCAATACAGGCTGCACCAGATAGACCGGTTCCGTCGTCGTCCGGAAGAGGCTCAGCAAAGGGTATTACGTGATTTAATCCGACAAGCGGCAGAGACCGAGTGGGGTCGCACCTACAATTACGACTCATTAAACCGGTACAGCCGTTTTGCTCAAACTGTACCACTGCAGAGTTACGAAATGGCGCAACCCTGGATTGACAGAGCCCGGAATGGCGAAAAGAACATTCTTTGGCCCGGAAGCACCCTCTGGTTTGCCAAATCATCGGGCACTACAAACGACAAAAGCAAATTTATCCCGGTAACCGCCAAAGGATTGACAGAGAACCATTACCGGGGAGGAGAAGATGTATTGGCTCTCTATTTGGACCAAAATCGAAACTCCCGCCTCTTCTCCGGGAAAACCATGACGCTGGGTGGAAGTCACAGAATCGATGCCGATCACGCCGGTAGCCATTACGGCGATCTTTCGGCCATTATGATTCAGAATCTTAAAGATTGGGCAACCTGGTTCAGAACCCCTTCAAAGGAGATTGCCCTGATTCCCGAATGGGAAAAGAAATTGGAAGCCATTACCCGGGCGGTTTTAAAAGAGCGGGTCACAGCCTTTGCAGGTGTTCCCTCATGGAATCTCAATCTGCTGAAACATCTATTAACGCAAACCGGGAAACAATCTATTCAGGAGATTTGGCCGGAAATGGAGCTCTTTATTCACGGAGGAGTCAGTTTCGAACCATACAGAGCGCAGTATCAAAGACTCTTCCCCCTTCCGGGAATGCACTATATGGAGACCTATAACGCTTCGGAAGGGTTCTTTGCTCTGCAGGACAACCTCTCCGAACCGGATATGCTCCTGATGCTCGACATTGGGGTGTTTTACGAATTTATCCCCTTAGATCAGGTAGATCAGCAAAATCCCACAGTAATACCGATATGGGGTGTAGAGCCGAATGTAAGTTATGCCCTGGTTATCTCTACAAACTCAGGACTATGGCGATACCAGATTGGCGATACGGTCTCCTTTTCGTCGGTCTCTCCCTACAAGCTTCACATCACAGGACGAACCAAACATTTTATCAACGCTTTTGGCGAAGAGTTGATGATAGACAACGCCGAAAGGGCGCTGCGCGAGGCCTGCAAAGCTACAGGGGCAGTGATTTCGGAATATACGGCAGGTCCGGTCTTTATGGACGAAAAGAGTAACGGAGCTCACGAATGGCTTATCGAGTTCGACACCGAGCCCTCCTCGCTCGAACTATTTACACAAATTCTCGACAAGACCCTTTGTTCGCTCAATTCCGATTATGAGGCTAAACGGGAAAAAAACATTACCTTACGGATGCCTATTGTCCGATCGGTAAAAAAAGGCACCTTTTACGCATGGATGAACCAGCGGGGAAAGTTGGGCGGTCAGAATAAAGTGCCCCGATTAAGCAACCATCGTACCTATCTGGATGCTATCTTAGCCGAAACAATAGCCGATTGATAATATACTCATCATGCACATTGCGGTTGCCGGAAATATCGGTTCAGGAAAAACCACGCTGACCTCGCTTCTTGCCAGACAATACCAGTGGGAACCCCATTACGAAAGGGTGGAAGAAAACCCCTATCTACATGACTTCTACGATGATATGCAGAAATGGTCGTTTAATCTGCAAATCTATCTGCTCACCCGCAGATTTCAGCACCTGCTCAGCATAGCGAATACCAAAAAGGTGGTCATTCAGGATAGAACCATTTACGAAGATGTGGCCATCTTCGCCCCAAATCTTTTTGATATGGGATTGATGTCGAAACGCGATTTCGACACCTATCTACGTCTCTTCGAACAGATTGCCTCCGTCATCAAGATGCCCGACCTCACCATCTATCTCCGGGCATCAGTTCCTACGCTGGTTTCGCAAATCCAAAAAAGGGGCAGGAAATTCGAAGTATCTATCCGACTCGATTACCTACATCGCCTTAATGAGCGATACGAAGCCTGGATTGAAAAATACCAGGGCCGCCTTCTGATTGTTGACGTAGATCAGTGTCAGTTTTCGGAACGACCTGAGGATCTCAGGCGGATTGTGAATAAAATCGATGCCGAGCTCCACGGATTGTTTTAGCGTCTGAGCAGACGGGCCACATCGGTTCTGACATTCTCCCACACCGGTCCGGCAATTTTTGCGCCGGTAGCCTCTATCACATAAGAGGCCACAATCGATCCCAAAGCGGCACAAACCGAAAGAGAGGCGCCTTTGTCGATGCCGTGAAGAAATCCGGCAGCGTACAAATCGCCGGCGCCTGTTGTATCAATCACCTTTGCCGGACGCGGGGGAACACTCACCACTTCGCGATTTCGCGCAACCAGCGATCCCTCTTTTCCCACCTTCACTACTGCAACACGTCCCGATCCGGCCATCTCTCGCAAAGCATCACCGGGACTTTTCCCGGTAAAAGCCGCAGCCTCCTGTTCATTGGCGAAGACGAAATCGGCTGTCTCATAGACCAGACGACGAAACAGGGGAAGGTTGGCTTCCACCACGTTATAACTGGCCATGTCGAGCGAAACCATCAGCCCCTCCTGTTTTGCCAGTTCAACGATTCTATCTACAAGTAGGGGGTTAAACACCAGATATCCCTCCAGATGAACCAAATCGTACCCTCTGAAAAGTTCGGGGGTGAGCTCTTCAGGGGTTAACAGCGACGAAGCTCCCAAACAGGTGGCAAATGTACGTTCCGAATCGGGCGATATAAAGGTAATCGCCACTCCGGTGGGTTCCGACGGCAGAGCAGTAAGATGGGGAACAGCCCCCGATTGCCGCAACTCATCGGCGAAAAAAGTTCCTAGCCGGTCGAGGCCGGTTTTCCCGGCGAATCCTGCTGACGATCCCAGTTGAGCCAATCCACAGACGGTATTTGCAGCCGAGCCTCCCGACATTTCTACATACGACCGGCTCTTTATTGCATCGAGAATGGCTTGCAAAGCGGCAGCATCAACCAGCGTCATACTGCCTTTGGTCAATCCAAACCGCGATAGAAAACTGTCCGTCCAGCCTTTCAAACATACCGCTGCCATATTCCTCGTACAGGTGCAAGACTACCTCG
>CAYVJA010000018.1:40413-41732 GCA_964451605.1 uncultured Bacteroidales bacterium
CGGCACACGATATAAGACATCGACCAGTGCGGAACCAATCCCTAATATTCTCATAATAAAGGTTTTCTATGTCGCCAAAACTGCGGCGAAACGACAAAGATAACCGGATTTTTTTTATCTTTCGCCAATATTGAGCCTATGCCAAAGTCCAGCCATCTCGACTTGAATGAACAGCAATTACTGACCATCCTTCATGAGATAAAAACCTTTGAGGGTGAGGGAGATGCCGCGCTAGAACTATTCGTTCGGCTTGTCTGTGTTATTCGCCCTCCACGTAGGTTTCAAGCCGATTTCTCGGCCGAACGGCTTCAACGTATCACCTGGTTCCTCGACAACGATTCTGAACTGGCTTCACGGTTTAAATCGATGGTAATGGATCTCTTTAAAGAGATGACGGTTCGTGAAACATTCGTCGAAAGTGGAATCGACGGCGGACTGCCCGGATGGGTTGGGCTGATGCGCCGGATAAAACACAAAATTTTACCTCCGCTTACCGAGAAGAACAGTCTCTCTTTCGTTATCCAGTCGCTTTTCTTCGATAACAAAGATTACAAGTGGGTTAAGGGAGTCAGTGATAAGGAGTGGGCCCGATTTTTTGCTCATGCCCACATTCAGATTGAAACCTCTAAGGGACCACTTGCCTCAGAGCTTCGGGAGGCCCTCCATATTTTGTCATTCCGAGCTGTCTCAATCGGAATTGATCCCGATATCTCCGATCGTCTGTCTAAGAAGCGATTGGAGCTTAACCCCTTCGTGCAGCAGAACAATATCCTGATGGCATACGACCCCCGTTTTGCCATCCACAAACAGGATGAAACGCAAGAGCATTTGTTTCCGGATTTGTTCTTTCCTGCCTTCAGAGATTCCCTCACAGCTTGCCAGAAAAGCCTGACGTTGATTCACAGAAAAAATGCAACACAAGGGGTCTCGCTCCGTCAGACACATGCCATGGTTCGGCTCAATCAGATTCTTCAGCGAATGAATATGATTGTGCATCTGCTTGAGGGGAAGGATCCGCTGAATGGGGTTAAAACCGTTCAACTCTTTAAACAGCTGGTCGAAACAGAAAACAGCAGAACCAGCATCCGACGGTATCTGAACGAAAATCTCCAATTGGTGGCCTTCCAGATTACTGAGCATGTCCGGTCGACCGGCGAGAAGTATATCACAACCCAATGGAGCGACTACATCAAAATGTATGTTTCAGCGGCCTGGGGAGGGGTAATTATCTCGTTCGTCTGCCTGATCAAGGTGCTGTTTTACCATGTAAAAATGGCCCCCTTTTGGGAGGGATTGGCGCATAGTATCAACTACAGTAT
>CAYVJA010000019.1:0-11651 GCA_964451605.1 uncultured Bacteroidales bacterium
GTTGGTTCCGGTTACTCCCACCAGCGTAAGCCGCTGCGAGGGGCGGCCATAAAACGCCGATGCCAGCCAACCGAGCGCCTCCGAAGCATCCCGAACTACCACATAGGTAACGCCATCGGTACAACTGTCGGGCAGCGCCTCACACACCACTGCCGAGGCTCCGGCACTTATCACCTGCGGTATGAATAGATGTCCGTCGGTCTTGGTACCGCGTACGGCAACAAAGAGCGACTGCCTGCCTGCCTTTCGCGAATCGGCACAGAGATCGGCAACCTCCACCTGCGAGGAACCCACCACCGAGAGGGGTGAGATATCGCGCAACAAGTCTGCTAAAACCCTTTTGGTCATATCCATATCCAAATCCATTATCGCAACATAATTTCAATACGACTGCCCTGTGCCAATTTGCTGCCGGGCATAAGCGACTGCGAAACCACTCTTCCCTTACCCTTCACAGAGACTCGCAGGCCTGCCGATTCGAGCAGGAAGAGGGCATCTTTCAATCCCATATCCGACACATTGGGCACAAGTCCGTCAATCAGTTTTCGGTCTTTCAAAACCACCTCATCTTCGGACGATTGCGTAGAGACCCAATCCGAATCGGCCTCATCATCAAAATCGACATCCATCTCTCTAAGTGCCACCTTTAACGCTTTGGCCGAACCCGATTTCGAGACCGGCACCTCCAAAACCTTTTGGTCAGGGAAGCGGGAAGAGAACCTGGGAAACAGAGACTCTTCCATTGCCAGAATCCGATCGGAAATGGCTTTAAACACAGGAGCTGCTGCCACGCCCCCGCCCGTCCCGCCAATGGAGGGAGCCGAGATGGTAACAATACAACTGTAGCGAGGCTCTTCGAAAGGGAAAAAGCCAACAAACGAAGCATAATGCCTTTTACTCACCCCATACCCTCCTGCATTCATCGCAATCTGCGCTGTTCCGGTTTTACCCGCAATCTGGTATGCATCGGTACGAATATTTTTAGCCGTTCCGTACTCCACCACACTCTTCATCATTTTGCGCAACTGTTTCAGGGTAGTGCTGCTACACACCGAACTCTTTATCACTTCCGCAGGATACGACATAACCGTCCCGCTCTGACTCAACACCTCCTCCACAAAACGGGGTTTCACCATCTTCCCGTCGTTGGCAATGGCATTGTAGAGCGTTAAGGAGTGGATGGGAGCCAGCCTCACCTCATATCCGATAGCCATCTGCGATAACGACCAGGCCGACCACCCCAGTGCCTTGTTTTTGGTATCGGGATTCTGCAAAAACGGCATCGCCTCGCCTGCAATCTGCAGCCCCAGCCGTTTTGAGAGCCCCAAATCGACCAACCGATTGTAAAACTGCTTCTCCTTGCCCGTATAGTGCGTAATCATGAGTCTGGCTATGGCGGGATTCGAGGAGTGGGCAAAAGCCTCCTCCACAGTGAGCCAGCCTCGGGTGGCTGCACGACCGTCGTCATCGTACGCCTTTCGGCGATAGACATAGGTTGCATTCCCGTTATCGAACGAATCGTCCGGCTCCACAAAGTTGTCTTCCAACAACGACATATACGAAGTGAGCTTGAAAGTAGAACCGGGTTCGACACTCTCTCCTATCGCATAATTATAAACCTCTCTGCAGCTTCCCGAAGCGTCACGTTCTAAACTGGTAATCGCACGCACAGCACCGGTACGGGTCTCCATTACAATCACCGAACCATGATGTGCCCCCTTCTCCAGCAACTGATTTCGCAGCGCCGTCTGGGCAATATCCTGGATATTCACATCGAGCGTAGTGCGCACATTGAGCCCGTCTTTGGGTTCTACCTCCAGACGGTCGCGGATGGGCATCCAGTCGCCCGCAGATATCTTCCTTCGCAATTCCCGGCCGTCTTTACCCCGCAAGTAGGCATTGAAACTCCCCTCGATACCCACTGCACTGTCGACCTTACTCACATACCCTATGGTCCGGTGAGCCAAATCGCCGAAAGGATAAATCCGCTTGTACTCCTGTTCCGTGATTAACCCTCCTCTATTGCGACCCAACCGGAATATGGGGAAGGTCCGGAGTACTTTCAACTGATTATAATCTACCTGTCGCTTCAGCAACACGTTCCGGTTTCGTTTCTTGCGGGCAGCCAGAATTTCGGCCTTATACTGTGCCTTCGAACGATCGCCAAAGAGCTGAGAAAGCCCCAGTGCCAGCGAGTCGATTCCCTCATCGAAAGCTGCCTTATATCGGCCCGTGAGCCCATCGGCCAAAGGGTCGAACCGAATGTTATAGTAGGGAACCGAAGTGGCAAGTAACCTGCCGTCGTGCGCCAGGATATCGCCCCGAAGCGACTCCACATCGAACATCCGAAGTGTAAGCGTCTCGGCCTTGGCACGCCACTTTTCTCCTTCAAAAACAGCCACATACACAACACGACCCAAGATCAGCAACCCCCATGCTATAAAGAGCACGTAGATTGTGATAACCCTCGCCATGATGTAGTTTCTGCCCGCCATCTCAATCTGCCTGAACCTCTATTTTATCACCACCGGAGCCGACTCCGACTCCACAATATTCAACTGCCGCTGACGAACCGCCTTCAATATCTCTGTCTGACGACTCATATCCATATAATCGCGTTCGGTCATTAACGCCTCAGTACGCAACTCCTTAACTCTTTGGGTCATTTTATCGATATCGCGCGAAACACGTTCGGCGTGATACCGATTACCAATATAAATGACCGCCACAAAGGCCAAAAACAGAACAAAAGGCAACCTCTTGGTAATCAACTCACTAACCATCCCTCGACCATCGAGCAGATCGCGAAGTGTAAACGGAACCCACCGGGGAGGCTGATTTGCGGCGGCCTCCTCAGCCGCTTTATCTGCCGCCTCCTCGTCGATTTCCTGAGCAGCCTCCCGGAGAATACGCAACTCCTCTTCGGGAAGATTCTGGTTCACGGGTCTTTTATCCGGTTTCTTCTCTTCCATAGGTATCATAATTACACACGCTCAGCCACACGCAACTTGGCACTTCTGGAACGACTGTTCTGCGATAACTCCTCCTCGTCGGGGGTAACAAATCGTGTACCCACAGTACGAAAAGGGGTATGCGCGTGACCAAACAGATCTTTCTGGGCCATCCCTTCGAACTGGCCCTCTCTGAAAAAACGTTTCACCATCCTATCCTCGAGCGAATGATAGGTGATTACCGACATTCTCCCTCCGGGCCGAAGCACCTTCACCGACTGCAACAGCAGATCGCGGAGCGCATTCAGTTCGCCGTTAACCTCAATCCGAAGTGCCTGGAAGAGCTTGGCCAACACTTTATTCTCGCCATATTTGGGAAGAGAACCTGCCACAGCGGCAAGCAACTCCTGATTGGTGGTAAGCGGAGCCGTTTCGCGCGCTTTCACCACCGCCTGAGCCATTCGCGCCGCATTCTCGAGTTCGCCGTACGAGCGGAAAATCTCCCGCAACCGCGCCTCAGGATACTGATTTAACACCTCCGCGGCACGCAAAGGTGCCGAAGCGTTCATCCTCATATCGAGCGGCGCCTCCTTCTGAAAAGTAAAACCCCGCAATGCGGTATCGAAATGGTGCGACGACACACCCAGATCGGCAAGAATACCGTCGACCTGAGATATGTGATGATATTTCAAATAGTTGTATAGAAACCGGAAGTTTCCGTGCACCAGAATCAGCCTGTCATCATCGGGACGATTTGCCAACGCATCTGCATCTCTGTCGAAGGCAACCAACCTGCCTTCGGGGCCGAGCCTGCGCAAGATTTCACGCGAATGGCCTCCGCCGCCAAACGTCACATCAACGTATACCCCCGACGGTTCGACCGAGAGGGCGTCGACACTCTGCTGCAATAAAACCGGTATATGATAGGCCATTAATTGTCATTCAATTTCAGGGTTCCCAGTTTTTCTGCCAATCGGCCAAATTCGGCCATTTCGGTAGCGGCATCGTACAGATCTTTACGCCAGATTTCTATCCTTCCCAGTTGTCCGGCAAGCAGAACCTCCTTGTCGATTGCAACCAAGGAAAGAAGTCGTGACGGGAGAAGCATCCTTCCCGCCGAATCGAGTTGCACATATTGCACATCCTTATAAAACATTCGGATAAACCGGCTGTGCTCCTCGTTATAAGGATTCAGATGTTTCAGTAAAAGGGCATTCTGCCGTTCCCACTCTTCGATGGGAACCATTACAATGCACTTTTCGTAGATATCTTTGCGGAGCACAAACTGCGTAGAGGCATCGTCTCCCATCTGCCGCCGAAAGGCGGCAGGGAATAGAACCCGGCCCTTAACGTCCAGTTTACAAAGAAAATCGCCTATAAAACTGATCATAACTATCCCACAATCTGTGCACTTGCAAAAGTAGCAAACAAATTACCACTTTTTTACACTTTTTCCCACTTTTAACCACATTGTTCACAACTTTCAATTGGCAGTAAAATCGCTACCTTTGCACAACACATATCATTATGAGCCCCGATAAGCCTCCCGTAGTGCATCTCCCGAGCATCATTGCCGCCAAAAATCCCAGACTGGCCAGGCGGATGCCCTCCTTTCTGGTGAATTACCTGAACAGGATTGTGCATGTGGATGAAATTAATCAGTTCCTTGAACTCTACCCCAATGTAGAAGGGGTCCCATTTGTGGAGGCCGCTATAGATTTTTTAGGGATTCAATACACCCAAACCGGGTTCGATAACCTGTCGACTCACAAACGATACCTGTTTGTATCGAACCATCCGTTGGGAGGGCTTGATGGCCTTACGCTGATGCATTGTGCCAGCCGGAAATACCCCATTATCTACTTTCTGGCCAACGATATCCTCTGCAATCTTCCCCCGCTCAGACAGATTTTTCTGCCCGTAAACAAGCACGGCTCACAAAATTCCGAATACCTGAAGGAACTTCACGATGCCTATCAATCTGATGCACAGGTTTTCACATTTCCTGCAGGCCTCTGTTCACGGAAAATCAGAGGCAAGGTGCAAGATCTGAAGTGGCATTCGCACTTCATAAAAAGCGCTGTTCGGTTCGAACGCGATATCGTTCCCATCCGCTTTTCCGGACACAACTCTCCCTTCTTTTACAGCCTGGCTCAATGGCGGAGTCGGCTCGGCATTAAAAGTAATCTGGAGATGCTCTATCTGGTAGATGAGATGTTCCGGCAAAAAGGGGCACAATTCACCATCCGGTTTGGCGACCCCATCCCCTTTACTACCTTCAACCGCACACAAAAAGCAGAAGAGTGGGCACTCTACGTTCGAAAAATCGTTGACGGGATGGTATGATAACCGCCCTGATTTGCCAAGAAAATCACTTATATTTGCCAAACACTCTCCAACTCCTGCTATGGCAGGCCGGTTTCAAAAAACCCGATGATCGCAAATTGAAAAGATGAAACGTCGCATAGAAAAAGAGCTAATCAAAGCGGAACTTACCCCCGAACGCTTTATCAGAGAGACCAACAACGCCGGAAATCAGATTTTCGAGATAACTTGCCAAAACGCACCCCATGTAATGCGTGAGATTGGTCGTGTCCGGGAGCTCTCTTTTCGCGAAGCAGGTGGAGGAACCGGGAAAGAGATTGATCTCGATGAATTCGACCTTGACGAGGAGAACCCCTATAAACAACTGCTGGTGTGGGATCCTGAAACCGAGGAGATTGTTGGCGGATACCGCTATCACATTTGCAATCAGGAGTTTGCAGAGAACGAAAACTACAAAAGGTGGCTAGCCACATCCGAACTTTTCCATTTCTCTGATCGGTTTGTTGCCGACTATCTTCCGCACATGATAGAACTGGGCCGTTCGTTTGTGCAGCCCCAGTTTCAATCGACCAAACGCTCAACCAAGAGCATCTTTGCCCTCGATAATCTGTGGGACGGATTGGGCCATGTGCTTACCCGCTATCCCGGCCACAAATACTTTTTCGGAAAGGTAACCATGTACCCGGTTTATCCCCCCGACTGCCGTGATAAGATTCTTTATTTCATGGACAAACACTTTGGCGATCGCGACGGACTGGTAACTCCCATTGTGCCCCTGCAGACCGCTATGGACAAAAAAGCCATGGAGACGCTCTTTTCTGGCGAAACATACCAGGAAAATTACAAAATCCTAAGCCAGCAGATCCGTTCGGCCGGACAAAACATTCCGCCCCTGATTAACTCCTACATGAATCTCTCACCCACGATGAAGTCGTTTGGTACTGCCATCAATCCCACTTTTGGCCATGTAGAAGAGACCGGCATTATGATTACTATCCCCGACCTCTACGAAGAGAAGATTAGTCGTCACATCAAGACCTACTCCGAAGAGAAACTGCAAAAAAGCTTCGATACGGAAGCCATAGGTAACGAATCCTCAAACTAAAACAGATCCATGGGCCTGCGCTGCGGCATTGTAGGACTTCCCAATGTTGGGAAGTCGACCCTTTTCAACTCGCTGTCGAGTGCGAAAGCACAAGCAGCCAACTTTCCCTTTTGCACCATCGAACCTAACGTGGGTACCATCACTGTGCCCGACGAACGACTCATTAAACTGGCCGAAATCGATAAGCCTCAACGGGTAATTCCCACCACCATAGAAATTGTCGACATTGCCGGACTGGTGAAAGGTGCCAGCAAAGGAGAGGGGTTGGGTAACAAATTCCTGGCCAATATCCGCGAGACCGATGCGATTCTCCATGTACTCCGCTGCTTCGAAGATCCCAATGTAACCCATGTCGATGGGGGTGTCGACCCTGTGCGCGACAAGGAGATTATCGACACCGAGCTCCAGTTAAAAGATCTTGAAACCGTGGAGAGCCGCATTGTTAAAGTGCAAAAACAGGCTCAGTCGGGCGGCGACAAACAGGCTAAACGACTCCTCGAAATCTTACTGCAGTACAAAGGAGCTCTCGAGAAAGGGCTCTCTGCCCGCACCGTTACCCTCGAAAACAAAGATGACCAGAAACTGGCCCGTGAGCTCTTTTTGCTCACCGACAAGCCGGTTCTCTATGTCTGCAATGTCGACGAAAAGAGTGCTGTTACCGGAAACCGGTTTGTCGAAGAGGTGCGCCGGGCCGTAGCCGGCGAAAATGCCGGAATCCTGATGGTTGCCGCCAAAACGGAGGCCGAAATTGCCGAACTCGACACCTTCGAAGAGCGCCAGATGTTCCTCGAAGAGGCAGGACTCACCGAATCGGGTGTTTCACGACTCATCCGTGAAGCCTACAACCTTCTCCGTCTTAAGACTTACTTCACCACCGGAGCGGACGAAAGCCGTGCATGGACCTTTACCGACGGTATCAAAGCGCCCCAGGCTGCCGGAATTATCCATTCCGACTTTGAACGGGGCTTTATCCGTGCCGAAGTGATTCGTTACACCGACTACGTGACCCTGGGGTCGGAATCGGCCTGTCGCGATGCAGGAAAGATCTCGATCGAAGGCAAAGAGTACCTTGTACAAGACGGCGACATTATGCATTTCCGTTTTAATGTCTAACCTGCAAACCTCAACGATAATGTCCCGTTTTCCTGCCCGGATCCCCTCCTCACCCTCTTCCCCCAAGGTAGTCCGGGTAGTGCCGGTGATCCTGGGCCTGTTTCTCCTTCTGCTCACGGCCACACCCCTTCCCCTTCGGGCACAATCTGCTGTATCGCAGGGCAAACCGAAACTGGTGGTGGGTATTGTAGTAGAACAGATGCGGTACGACTACATCGCACGCTACTGGAAACAGTTTGGAAACGAAGGATTTAAAAGGATAATCAACGAAGGCACAAGTTTCGAAAACGCTTATCATAACACTTTTTTCACCCAATCGGCCTCGGGTCATGCCTCCATTGCCACCGGTACTACCCCCTCGATACACGGGATTATTGGCAATCGCTGGTACAACCATCTGCTCGATAAGGAGACAAACAGTACCGACGACGATTCAAAAAAATCGGTTGGCGGAGCCTCCTATACCAACGGACAACAGTCGCCCCATCACCTGCTCACCAACACCTTTGCCGACCAACTTAAACTGCAGTCACAACTTAGGGCAAAAGTGGCAGGCATAGCCCTCGACCCCGCTTCGGCCATCCTCTCCACCGGCCATTCGGCCGATCTGGCTTTCTGGTTCGACGACGCTTCCGGCAGCTGGATAACCAGCTCCTATTACACCTCGAACCTGCCCGAATGGGTTGAAACCTTTAACAACCGGAAATTCCCCGCCGAATACCTCCGGCAAACCTGGACCGCCCTGCTTTCGATGGCCGACTACGAAAATTGCGTACAAACCAACCTGTATGCCCCGGGCATTGCAGGCCGAAAGAGTTTCCCCTACAACTTCGAGGAGCTCTCGAAAGCATCGGCCACCCTTCTGGGCAGCCTCACGGGCTCCCGCACCGACTTCGACTTTGCGCTTCTGAAGTGTTCACCGTCTGGAAATACCTTCACGAAAGATTTTGCCATTGCAGCCATAGATGCCATGAAATTGGGATATGATGAGGTTACCGATTTTCTTTCTATCTCTTTTTCAGCCACCGAAAAAATCGGATCGGCCTTTGGCCCCTCTTCTATCGAGGTGATGGACACCTACATCCGGCTCGACCGCGACCTGGCCCATCTGCTCAGCTATCTTGATGCCACCGTGGGCAAAGAGAACGTTCTGATCTACCTCACCTCCAACCACGGCTCCCCGGAAATTCCGGAATACCAGGCTCAGGCAAAAATCCCTGTTGGAAATTTCAACTACCTCAGTGCTGTCTCTTTGCTTAAAAGCTATCTTAACCTCACCTACGGCGAAGCCGACTGGGTTAAAGGATACTACCAGCAGCAGCTCTACCTGAACCGGCCTCTCATCGAGGAACGCAAGCTCTCATTAGAAGAGATGCAAAAAACCGTAGCCCGCTTCATGATTCAATTCTCCGGCGTGGCCCACGTGATGACCGCATCCACACTCGAAAACCAACAATTCACCGACGGCATATTCGGGGCTATGCAGCGGGGCTTTAACCAAAAGCGGTCGGGCGATGTGCTGATCAACCTCATGCCCGGTTGGGCCGAAAAAGGCGAATCGCTCAACAGCTCCTCCTCGCCCTATCCGTACGATACCCACGTACCCCTTATTCTTTATGGTGGAAATATTCCGGCTGCCACGGTGACCCGAAAAGTAGAAATCACTGCACTGGCCCCGACACTATCGCGCCTACTGGGACTTCCCGAACCGGATGCCAGCTTAACGGAACCTCTGATAGAATTGACGGGGAAATAGAGGTTAAGGATTCAGGGGTTTGAGCACGCACATGGCCTCCATCAACATACAGCCGGTAAGATGAGGCGTTAATCCTACCGGTTCGTCATC
The DNA here is from genome assembly GCA_964451605.1 of uncultured Bacteroidales bacterium. GTDB lineage: Bacteria > Bacteroidota > Bacteroidia > Bacteroidales > UBA4181 > JAQVSH01. Next base: position 9,341 of record CAYVJA010000019.1, read on the forward strand.
GGCGGGAGCTTTTCTCCAACGACCGGCGTAGAGCATTGTGTTGGGATTGACACCTTGCGCGGCCATCACGGTAGCCAGATTTGTCAGATAGTCGTGAAACTTTTTGCGAGTGGCAAAATCGAGCGTCTCTTCGTTCACCAGTTTCACAAAATAGCGAAAGAAGATTCCATGGAAAAGGCCACCGTCGCCGGATGAGGCATCCGAAAGCACACCCTCTTTCGACAATCGGTCAATCACATAACCGGAAGCCAGCACCGCATCGTCTAAATATTGCTTGTCGCCCGTAATCTTGTACAGTTCATGGGCAGCGCCTAAAAAGGTGCCCACATTGTAGGTGAAAATCCAATTTTTCTGAACACGGCCCTCCTGATTGATATTATCATAGACGGCGCCGGTTTCGCGGTCGAACAAATAATTCTTCTCCCAGGTATATATTTTGATGGCTTCATTCAGGTAAGCATTTCTCACTTTCCCGCTTTTGAACTTTGCCTTGTCGTAAAAGTTGTACAGACGAGCGGCAATTAATGCGGCAGGGCCGTTAGAACAGGCATTCTTCGACTTAGACACATCCGTTTTCCATGTAATGCCGCCAAACCACGGGGCTTCATCTTCCGGACCCCAGGTGGGCCAAATCCAATCGTCGTACATTTGACGGGCTTTTACAATGTACTCAGTTTGGTCTGTGGCTTCGAACATACGGATTTGCGCCAGCACTATCCATTCCATATCATCCACAAAGACATTCCACCACGGATCTTTAGGATTCATTTTGCCGGCAAAATTGAATTTCGGTGCCCCTTCCCACCAGAGAGGGAAAATGGCTTTGTACTGCTTTTCGCCTGTACGCATATAGGCATCAACCATCACGTCCATGGCATGTGCCTGTGGCCAATAGTGATTGGTTGTCATGTTCGAAAGGTTGCTCCCGTAATTAAAGTAATAACGGTCGGGGTAGCCTTCAAACCCGGCTCCCCAAAAATTTTTAATAAGGGCCTGCGACATACCATCGGCCATCTTTTGCCAATAGGCAGTCTCTTTCTGGGCAAACAAAGGAAACGACAGGCTCGCGGCAAGCAGTAAAGCACTCAACATCTTCATAACAAAACAAATTAGGGGTTTATATTCGGGCACCTGCCGATTTTACCAGTTTGCCGATTTTCAGCGAAGGCGACCCGATAAAAGGGAGAGGTACGCCTCCGGATCGCCAGAAGTCATCGACCCAGACTATGGTTTCGTGATTCGAGGCCACCACATTGGGCCAGTCGCGGCGGGTTTGCCCCAGAGTACGATTTTTGGCGGTTGCATCAGCAAACAGGATAACCCTGCCCTCTTCTGCTTCCAGCAGGAAGAGATCGCGCTCCGGATCTACGTTGCTCACTACCTGCCACACTAACAGATGGGTATCTTCAGGATTGAGCCCCTCTTCTACCCTGATTACCAGTCGTACCGACTGCAGAGACTCCTGCAACAGAAGGGTACGTACAGCATCGGCGGCAGCTGCTGCCGAGGAAATCTCTGTTTTTACAACCAAGAGGGGGATCCCCTCTTGAAGGAAGCCGGTATAGATAGCGGAAAAGCCTGGCCACGAACCGTCGGCCGGGAGGGCACCTATGGGAGAGGGTATGGGATGAATCACAGGTGCACCGGCCGCCTCCTCGGAGAGTTTGGTGGTGAGATCGATGGCCAGTTTGGGGCCGAACGAGAAGGTATCGGAGGAGTGGTCGAGCACGTCAAGGGGACCTTTCGAAAAGATCAGGTCGCGTCGGAAATCGAGGGTAGCAAGGGCTTTGCGAAGCAGGGCGGCCCCGTCGGTAAGGCAATCGCCGGCATCGGTAACCACCAGAAATTTATTGAACATCATCTGCCCGGCACCCCACAATGCGTGAGCCGCCTTGATGGCCTGGCCGGGGTATCGCTTCTCGATAGAGACCAATGCAAGATTATGGGCAGTGCCGGCCATCGGCATATGCAGATCGGCAATCTCGGGCAACAGCGTAAACTTTATGGGTTCCAGAAAGATCTTCTCGGTGGCCTTGGCAAAATAGAGATCCTCCTGGGGAGGAACGCCCACCAGGGTAGCTGGGTAAACCGCTCCCCTTCTATGGGTAATGCAGGTTACATGAAACAGCGGATAGAGATCTTCGAGCGAATAGAAACCGGTATGATCGCCAAAGGGACCCTCCCTCCGGAGTGGTTCCATCGGATCGACATACCCCTCTATCACAATATCGGCATCGGCCGGTACCTGAATGGCCTGTGTAATACACGAAACCATCGAAACAGGCTTCCCCCGCAGGAAACCGGCCAGAAG
>CAYVJA010000019.1:11661-31659 GCA_964451605.1 uncultured Bacteroidales bacterium
AGCAGATACTCGTCGATTCCTTCGGGAAGGGGAGCCGTGGCTGCATAGGTGTAAACCGGATCACCTCCCAGAGCCACCGCAACAGGCATAGGTTTTTTAGCCTCACGCCATGCTTCAAAGTGGTGAGCACCCGTCTTGTGACGGTGCCAATGCATGCCGGTAGTGGTGCTGTCGAACAGTTGCATGCGATACATCCCAACATTCCGGACACGGGTTACAGGGTGGTAACTATGCACCAGGGGAAGCGTGATAAAGGGACCGCCATCGTGAGGCCAGCACTGTAAAATGGGCAAACGGCCCAAATCGGGCTTTCGCATCACCACCTCCTGACAGGCACCGCGTCGTCGTTGAGATACAGGCAGCCAACGCGAGGCGTCGGCCAGAAGGGGAAGTACCTTCAGCTTTGCCCCCCACGAAGGGCGGGGTTCGGTGGCAACCTTAAACCAGGCTGCTATCCTTTCTGACAAGTCCGAAAGCGACTCTCCACCCAAAGCCAGCTGTAACCGACTGTCGGAGCCAAAAGCATTCATCAGCACCGGGAAATCGGTTCCGGTATTCTCGAACAACACCGCCTTGCCCCCTCCCGGTAATTTCGACAATCTGTCTGTTACCTCTGCCATGCACAAAAGGGGGCTCACCCGGTTGTTAACCCGAATGAGCTCCCCTTCACGTTCTAATGCAGCAACAAAGGCCTTTAATGAGCCATACGCCATGATTATCCATTTTGCACCGAACCCGAATCAACGCGATTCGGCGCGAACCTCAACAATATAAGAGGTACAAAGCCTAAGCCTTACAACTTAGGCGCGTACCTGAACGAAGAGCCGGGATAACGAGCTGCATCGCCCAACCCCTCCTCAATACGTAACAACTGGTTATACTTGGCTATCCGGTCGGAACGGGAGGCCGAACCGGTCTTTATCAAGCCCGTATTCAAAGCAACCGCCAAATCGGCAATGGTGGTATCTTCCGACTCGCCCGAACGGTGACTCATAATTGCCGTATAGCCGTTTCGGATGGCCAACTCTACTGCATCGAGTGTTTCTGAGAGAGTTCCAATCTGATTGGGTTTAACCAGAATGGAGTTGCCAACCCCCTTCTGAATCCCCTCGCGGAGGCGTTTTACATTGGTAACAAAGAGGTCGTCGCCCACTAACTGAACCTTACTCCCAATCTCGTCGGTAAGTAATTTCCAACCATCCCAATCGTCTTCGGCCATACCGTCCTCAATCGAAATAATGGGATAGCGGGTGACCCAATCTTTCCAGAATGCAACCATCTGTGATGCCGTCAGCTTTTCGCCGGTTGATTTGTGGAAATGATAGCGTTTCTCCTCGGGAAGATAGAACTCCGACGAAGCAGGATCGAGTGCGATGCAGACATCAGCCCCCGGCCTCAAACCCGCCTTTTCGATGGCCTCCAGAATCACCTGAACAGCCTCCTCGTTCGACTGCAGATCGGGTGCAAAACCACCCTCATCACCCACATTGGTAGAGTAACCGCGTTTCTTTAACACGCTCTTCAGCTGATGAAACACTTCGGCGCCCATACGAAGCCCCTCCGAAAACGAGGGAGCACCAACAGGCATAATCATAAACTCCTGAAAATCGATCTTATTGTCGGCATGCGAACCGCCGTTCAAGATATTCATAAGGGGAATGGGCAGCGTTGTGGCCTGAACCCCTCCAACATAGCGATATAACTCCTGTCCGGTAAACTGAGCCCCTGCCTTTGCAACAGCCAGCGAAACGCCTAAAATAGCATTGGCACCGAGCGAACCCTTATTATCGGTACCGTCTACCTCAATCATCTTCTTATCGATGGCACGTTGCTCGGTAACAAACATTCCCTGCAACTCCTCGTTTAACACTGTATTCACGTGGTGTACAGCCTTCAGCACCCCTTTACCGTTAAAACGGGAGGGATCGCCATCACGCAATTCCAACGCCTCATGCACTCCTGTCGACGCCCCGGAAGGTACAATCGCCCTGCCTACACTTCCACCCGATGTAATGACATCCACTTCAATGGTTGGATTCCCTCTGGAATCCAGTAACTCTCTTGCCTGAACTTTAACAATTTGTCCCATATATCTACATTTTTCACAATAACGTTCAATGGCACTACAAATATAGCAGCCTGTAAAAAAGGAACAAACAACAGCCCAATAAGTTCACCTCCCCGGGAAAGGCAGAATAACGAAGTAGCGAAAATACCAAAGAAAAAGGGGCCGCCTCCTTTCGGAAGGGCCCCCTCTATAAGGCAGACCGGATTACTCGGCCGATGCTTCAGGAGCAGCTTCAGCTTTTGGAGTAACGTCGGCTTTAGGAGCAGCTTTTTTACCGGCACGGCGGGTAGTGGCTTTAGCCTTCGGCTTAACCTCTTTGGCCGTTACATAGGTGGTATTAAAATCGACAAACTCCATCATACACATTTCTGCATTGTCGCCTTCACGGAAACCGGTTTTCAAGATGCGAACATACCCTCCGGGGCGCGAAGCCACTTTAGGTGCGATTTCGCGGAACAGTTCCGTAACCGCCTCCTTATCCTGGAGATAGCTGAATACTGTTCTGCGGGAATGGGTGGTATCGTTCTTCGAACGGGTAACAAGAGGCTCTACATACATCCGAAGCGCTTTGGCTTTGGCAGTGGTGGTAGAAATTCTCTTGTGAATAATCAATGAAGCCGCCATATTGGCCAACATGGCTTTTCTATGCGAACTCGTTCGGCCGAGGTGATTGATTTTCTTTGAATGTCTCATTGCGCAGTTTATTCCTTGTCTAATTTATACTTACTAATGTCCATGCCGAAACTGAGATTCATAGAATCTAACAGTTCATCGAGTTCGGCCAGCGACTTCTTTCCAAAATTACGGAACTTCAACAAATCGTTCTTGTTGAACTTCACCAGCTCGCCCAGTGTCTCCACCTCGGCAGCCTTCAAACAGTTGAGTGCTCTCACCGAGAGATCGAGATCGACCAGTTTGGCCTTCAGCAACTGACGCATATGCAGTACCTCTTCGTCGAACTCCTCACCCGAGAACTTCTCTTCCGAATCGAGGGTGATCTTCTCGTCGGAGAAGAGCATAAAGTGATAGATCAAAATTTTGGCTGCCTCCTTCAAAGCATCTTTGGGATGAATAGAAGAGTCGGTAGTAATTTCGATAATCAACTTCTCGTAGTCAGTTTTCTGCTCAACCCGGTAATTCTCCACCGTAAATTTCACATTCTTAATAGGGGTATAGATGGCATCGAGAGCAATCACTCCCAACTCCTCTCCTGCAGGCTGGTTCTGATCGGCCGGCACATACCCGCGACCGCTGCCGATAGTCATCTCTGCCTTAAACTTCACGGAAGGATCCATATTGCAGAGTACGAGCGACGGATTCAGCACCTTATAACCCGTAAGGAACTTATCGAGATCGCCGGCAGTCAACACAGACTGACCGCTAATAAAGAGCGTGAACTTCTCAGGATCGGGATTCTCGGCCAGTTTCTTCAGGCGAACCTGCTTCAGATTCAGCACGATATCGGTTACATCTTCAAGAACGCCGGGGATTGTAGAAAACTCATGATCAACCCCCTCAATCTTCACCGTAGTAATGGCAAAACCTTCCAGCGACGAAAGCAGAATTCTTCGCAGGGCATTCCCTACCGTGATGCCATACCCGGGCTCCAACGGACGGAATTCAAACTTTCCGTAGTTCTCGGTTGCCTCAAGCATGATGACCTTATCCGGTCTTTGAAAAGCTAAAATTGCCATAACTAATTATTTAGAGTACAATTCAACAATCAACTGCTCCTTGATATTCTCAGGAATATCTTCTCTCTCGGGGAGGGTCAGGAAAGTACCCGCCATAAGCGAAGCATCCCAGGTCAACCAGGCATATCTGGACTGACGGGCAGAGGCTACTGAATTTACAACTACTTCAAGGGCTTTCGATTTTTCCCGAACACCCACTTTGTCGCCCGGACGAACCTGGCAGGAGGGAATGTTCACAACCGAACCGTTGAGTGTAATATGACCATGGTTAACCAACTGACGTGCAGCGGCACGAGAGGGAGCAATCCCCAAACGGAAAACCACATTGTCGAGGCGCGACTCCAGCAACTGAAGCAACACCACACCGGTAATACCCTGCGAGCGCTGAGCTTTCAGAAAGAGATTCGCGAACTGACGTTCTAAAACTCCGTAAGTATATTTAGCTTTCTGCTTTTCGAGAAGCTGGGTTCCATATTCGGAGGTTTTTTTCCTTTTCTTATTCAAACCGTGCTGGCCCGGAGGAAAATTCTTTTTTTCGAAATATTTATCGGCACCGTAAATCGGCTCACCGAACTTCCTCGCAATCTTAGTTGTAGGACCCGTATATCTTGCCATTTCTTTCTATAATTAAATTGATCTATTCTTTATCTCTTCCTTTGTGCGAATGGTCTCACGACATCAACAAACCGGAATTATACTCTTCTCCGTTTAGGAGGTCTGCAACCATTGTGAGGCAGCGGGGTAACATCGACAATCTCCGTCACCTCGATACCGGCACCGTGCATAGTGCGGATGGCCGACTCACGACCGGAACCCGGACCCTTAACATAGACCTTCACCTTACGTAAACCAAGATCATAAGCAACCTTAGCGCAATCGGCAGTAGCAGTCTGCGCGGCATACGGGGTGTTCTTTTTTGAACCCTTAAAACCCATCTTCCCGGCCGACGACCAGGAGATAACCTGACCTGTACTATTGGCCAGAGTAACGATAATATTGTTGAACGAGGAGTGAACATGAGCCTGACCCACAGGCTCCACTTTGACAACTTTCTTCTTCGCTGTACCAGTCTTTTTTGCCATAATTCAATGTATCTAACAATTATTTGGTCGCTTTCTTCTTATTTGCAACTGTCTTCTTCTTTCCCTTGCGCGTACGGGCATTGTTCTTGGTGCTCTGACCTCTCACAGGCAAGCCCAGACGGTGACGAACACCCCGGTAGCATCCAATATCCATAAGACGTTTGATGTTGAGCTGAACCATAGAACGCAATTCGCCTTCTACCTTAAACTCCGCATTGAGAATCGAACGGATTTTCGACAAATCCTCATCATCCCACTCTTGCACCTTCTTATCGAAGGAGATCTGAGCCTCACTTAAAATTCTGCGGGCCGAGCTACGGCCAATCCCGTAAATATAGGTTAATCCTATCTCACCCCTTTTGTTCTTTGGTAAATCAACACCAACAATTCTTGCCATACTATTTTAAGAATTTTTCGTAAAAATATAATTAACCCTGACGTTGTTTGAATTTAGGATTCTTTTTGTTGATCACATACAGACGACCTTTACGCCGTACAATCTTGCAATCTTCGCTTCTCTTCTTGATGGATGTCCTTACTTTCATGAGAAAAAAGTTTATCTAAAGTTATTTGTATCTGAACTTAATCCGACCCTTTGTCAGATCGTAGGGCGACATCTCAACCTGAACGCGGTCGCCCGGAAGAATCTTAATGTAATTCATCCGCATCTTACCGGAGATATGGGCCGTAATAATATGGCCGTTTTCCAGTTCCACGCGGAACATGGCGTTTGACAAAGCCTCGATAATGGTTCCATCTTGTTCTATGGAAGATTGTCTTGCCATTTGTAATGCTTTAATAATTAGTTTGCAAAAATAGGATTTTTCCCGATACTCTCTTCCTCAATAAAAGAAAACGTAGAAAGAACCTCCGGTTTCCCCTTTTTTACCGCCACCGTGAGCTCAAAATGTGCCGAAGGTTTACCATCGGCCGTGCAAATGGTCCAGCCGTCGTCTAACTGAAAAACACCGGCTTTCCCCAACGTTATCATGGGCTCTATACACAATACCATATTTTCGATCAGTTTCGGCCCGGAACCCTTCTTTCCATAATTAGGTACGTCGGGACTTTCGTGCAATCTCCGGCCAATTCCGTGACCCACTAACTCGCGAACCACACCATAGCCATGCGCCGTAACTGTATCCTGAACAGCTGAAGAGAGATCGCCCATACGATTACCAACCACCGCTTTCTCAATTCCTGCAAAAAGCGATTGCCGCGTTACCCTAAAGAGTTTCATCACCTCGGGCGAAACCGTACCCACGGGAAAAGTGTAGGCACTATCTCCGTAGAAACCGTTTAGAAGCACACCGCAGTCGACCGAAACAATATCACCCTCCATCAAAACTCTTTTAGAGGGAATACCATGAACAACCTCCCGGTTTACCGACGTACATAATGTATTCGGGAAACCACCGTACCCCAGAAAACCGGGTACACCGCCGTGGTCGCGAATAAAAGTCTCAGCCACACGGTCAAGGGCCAATGTAGTAACCCCCGGTACAATATGCTTTGCTACTTCTGCCAATGTCTGCGAAACCAACAGACCCGACAAACGCAGACAAGCAATCTCTTCGTCTGTTTTACTCATCAAAGAACAACTTACAAAAATCAACCTCCGGTACGACCTTTAATCCGACCCGACTTCATCAGACCATCATAATGGCGCATCAAAAGATGACTCTCAATTTGTTGCAGTGTATCCAGAATTACACCCACCAAAATCAGCAGTGTAGTTCCGCCATAGAACTGCGAAAATTCCATTCCCACACCAAAAATCTTGGCAAAAGCAGGAAGAATGGCAATAAAAGCCAGGAAGAAAGAGCCGGGAAGAGTGATCTTCGACATAATACCGTCAAGATACTCAACCGTCTTCTTACCAGGTTTCACACCGGGAACAAACCCACCGTTCTTCTTCATGTCCTCGGCCATCTGCGAAGGATTAATCGTAATGGCGGTATAGAAATAGGTAAAGACAATGATCAGCGTGGCAAACACTGCGTTATACCAGAAACTGGTGGTCGACGAGAAGGCTGCGGCAAAACCGGACAGCGATTCGGACGAAGCAAAATTTACCAATGTGATAGGAAGGAACATAATGGCTTGCGCAAAAATAATAGGCATAACGCCGGCAGCATTCACCTTTAGGGGAATATACTGACGAACACCGCCATACTGCTTATTGCCCACAATACGCTTTGCATACTGTACGGGGATTTTACGTGTACCCTGTACCAGCAGGATAGCCACTGCAATTACCACTACCCAGAGAATGATCTCGAGCAGGAAAGCAATCAGACCACCGCCCAAACCTTCCAGACGGGTAGCAAACTCCTGTATTATCGACTGGGGAAGACGGGCAATGATTCCAATCATAATAATAAGCGAAATCCCGTTTCCGATACCCTTCTCGGTAATCCTCTCGCCCAGCCACATGACAAACATGGTTCCGGCTGTCAGAATCAACACCGACGAAACCTTAAAATAGAAATTCGAAAGCACAAAAGCCTCGGCAGGGAGCTGAGCATAGAGGTTAGCCACATAACCGGGGCCTTGAAGAAGGAGAATACCCAGTGTGAGATAACGGGTTATCTGATTAATCTGACGCCGTCCACTCTCACCCTCTTTCTGGAGACGCTGAAAATAGGGAACCACCATTGCCAGCAACTGGATCACGATCGACGCCGTAATATAAGGCATAATACCCAACCCAAAAACAGAGGCATTCGAGAATGCACCGCCGGCAAACATATCCAAAAGCCCCATAATACCAGAAGCGGTCTGGGTTTTCAGATTCGTTAACATCGTAGGGTCTATACCGGGAAGAACCACGAACGACCCCAGACGATACACCAATAAAATGAGAAGCGTGAAAAGAATTCTTTCACGAAGCTCCTCAATTTTATAGATGTTCTTTATCGTTTGAATCAGGGTTTTCATTCCGATACAATTTTGCAGGTTCCTTCAAGGGTTTCAATGGCCTCTTTGGCCGATTTTGAAAAGGCGTGAGCCGTCACATCGAGCTTCTTGGTAACGGCACCTTTACCCAAAACCTTGATACGGGCATTCTTAGGGGCGATACCGGCAGCTATCATCACGGCAGGATCGATAACCGTAACACCGGTCTCGGCAGCAAGTGCCTCGATCAACTCCAGATTGACAGCTTTATACGAAACCCGGAAAGGATTCTTGAAACCGAATTTGGGGAGCCGTCTCTGAATAGGCATCTGACCGCCCTCGAATCCGATCTTCCGGGAGTATCCCGCGATAGCTTGCTGACCCTTATGACCCTTTGTAGAAGTTCCTCCCTTGCCACTACCCTGGCCTCTGCCCAGACGTTTCTTCTGAGCCTTAACGGAACCGGGAGCCGGATTCAAATTACTTAAATTCATATCTTCAAGTATATAGTATATTAATAATCTTATTCCTTAACCGACACCAGATGGCGCACTGCATTGACCATCCCCAGAATCTGCGGAGTGGCTTCATGCTCTACCACCTGACGCATCTTCGTGATACCCAGCGCGCGTAACGTATCTCTCTGACGCTGTGTACTGCCGTTCTTACTCTTAATCTGTTCGATAGTTATCTTAGCCATAGCGTACATCTTATCCGTTAAACACAGTATTCATAGAAACACCTCTCTGCTGAGCCACCGAATAGGCATCGCGCAACTCCGACAAAGCGGCAAAAGTGGCCTTCACAAGATTGTGGGGGTTCGAAGAGCCCTTCGATTTGGCCAACACATCCTGAATACCCACACTCTCAAGGACAGCGCGCATAGCACCACCGGCTTTCACTCCGGTACCATGCGAGGCGGGACGAATCAACACCTCGGCACCGCCAAACTTGGCCACCTGCTCGTGAGGAATAGTACCCTTATAAACAGGAACCTTAATGAGGTTCTTCTTAGCATCTTCAATCCCTTTGGCAATAGCCGAAGTAACCTCGTTCGACTTACCCAGACCATAGCCTACAATACCTTCTTCATTACCCACCACAACAATGGCAGAGAAACTGAAGGTACGTCCGCCCTTGGTCACCTTGGTCACACGCTGTATGCTCACGAGCCGGTCTTTCAGCTCAAGATCTGTAGTTTTTACTTTACGTATATTTCCCGACATAATTCTTAGAATTTAAGCCCGCCTTCTCTGGCAGCGTCTGCTAATGATTTAACTCTCCCGTGATACAAATAACCGTTGCGGTCGAATACAACGCTGCTGATCCCCTTCTCAAGGGAGCGAACAGCAATCAACTTTCCCACCTGAGCAGCCTGCTCAATCTTTGTTGCAGACGCATTGCCGGCAATCTCCTTGCTAAGCGACGAGGCCGATACCAGCGTTTTGCCGGAAAGATCGTCGACAAGCTGCACATAAATCTGGCAGTTACTTCTATACACCGACATTCTGGGCTTTTCGGCAGTGCCGCTAACAACCTTACGAATTCTTCTTTTAATCCGAATTCTTCTCTCTAATTTAGTTAATGCCATAGTTCTATCAATGATTATTTAGCACTTGCTGATTTACCGGCCTTTCTTCTCAATGTTTCTCCAACAAACTTAATACCCTTGCCCTTATACGGTTCGGGCTCACGCAACGAACGGATCTTAGCAGCTATCTGACCCAGCAGTTGTTTATCGGCCGAGGTCAGCGTGAGAATCGGGTTGGCACGGCGCTCCGTTACAGCAGAGGCTTGCACTTCCTTAGGAAGCATCATAATAATATCATGCGAATAGCCCAAACTCATCTCGAGGAGGTTGCCCTTAACTTCGGCACGAAAACCGACGCCAACAAACTCCTGCTTGATGGTAAAACCTTCCGAAACACCCTTTACCATATTGGCAAGAAGCGAACGGTATAAACCGTGCAGCGCACGATGACGACGCTGATCGGTAGGACGTGAAACGGTCAAAACACCGTTTTCAATTTTGAGCGTAATATCGGGATCCACCTTCTGATGTAAAGTACCCAGGGGGCCTTTCACAGAAACGGTATTATCGGGTGCGACAGTAACCTCCACTTTGGAGGGCAGCGCAATAGGTAGTTTTCCAATCCTGGACATAGTTTCTCCTCCTCAATTAATAAACATAACAAATCACTTCTCCGCCAATACCTTTGGTACGAGCCTCTTTGTCGGTCATTATGCCTTGAGAAGTAGAAATAATAGAGATACCCAAACCGTTCAGAACGCGAGGCAACTCCTCGTGGTTGGCATACTTGCGCAACCCGGGGCGGCTTACCCGCTGAATGGCCTTAATGGCACTCTGTTTCGATTCGGGATGATACTTCAGGGCAATCTTAATGGTTCCCTGAGGGCCGTTATCCTCAAACTTATAGTTCAGGATATACCCTTTTTCGAAGAGTATTTTCACAATACTCTGCTTCATTTTCGATGCAGGCACCTCCACAACTTTATGGCGGGCCAAGACTCCATTTCTGATACGAGTCAGCAAATCTGCAATTGGATCAGTCATTTTTACTTTTTATTATGTACTATTTTTTACCTGTTCTTTAGATTTTCTCTAAAAACCGATATCCATGCGAAACGATATTACCAGCTGGCTTTCTTAACGCCCGGCAGAAGCCCGTTAGAGGCCAACTCACGGAAAGAGATACGGCTGATGCCAAACTGACGGATATATCCCTTAGGACGACCGGTAAGCAGACAACGGTTGTGCAGTCTTACCCGGCTGGAGTTCCGGGGCAACAGGGCCAAACCCTGAAAATCGCCCTCAGCTTTAAGCTTAGCTCTCTTTTCGGCAAATTTCTCTACCATTCTGGCGCGTTTAACCTCGCGGGCCTTCATTGATTCTTTAGCCATAGATCTTTATATAATAAAATTATTTTTTGGCAGCTTTAAACGGAATCCCAAATTCCTTCAGCAAGGCATAGGCTTCCTCGTCGGAATTGGCAGTAGTCACAAAAGTAATCTCCATACCCATCATCTTCGTAATCTTATCGATATCGATTTCGGGGAAGATAATCTGCTCAGCAACGCCCAGGGTATAATTACCACGACCATCGAGTTTGCTGTTCACACCTTTGAAATCGCGGATACGGGGAAGCGAAACCGAGATGAGTCTGTCGAGAAACTCATACATCTTCACACGGCGCAAAGTAACCCGGGTGCCGATAGGCATCGCCCTACGCAATTTAAAGTTTGAGATGTCTTTCTTAGAGATAGTAGCCACAGCCTTCTGACCGCTGATATTGGTAAGCTCGGTAATGGCAGTCTCGATCATCTTTTTATCGGAAACGGCCTGTCCCACACCCTGATTAATCACAATCTTCTCAAGCCGGGGAGCCTGCATAACGGTAGTATACCCGAAACTCTTCATCAGAGCAGGTATAATCTCTTCTTTATATTTTTTCTGTAGTGTAGGAGTATATCCCTTCACCTCTGTCTTTTTTGCCATTACTTAATCTCCTCTCCAGATTTTTTTGAATAACGCACTACTTTACCTTCGGCATCTTTCCGACGGCCTATACGGGTGGGTTTTCCACTTTTGGGATCAATCAGATTCAGGTTAGAAACCTGAATGGGAGCCTCCTTTTTGATAATACCACCCTGCGGGGCTTTGGCATTGGGTTTAGTGTGTTTCGAAACCATATTAACACCCTCTACAATGGCCTTGTTGTCGTCCACCAACACCTCGAGTACACGACCTTGCTGACCTTTATAGTCGCCGGCATTTACAAAAACGGTATCTCCTTTCTTAATATGCAATTTTTTATTCATCAGAATAGGGTTTAAAGAATTACAATACCTCGGGAGCAAGCGATACAATCTTCATATAGTTCTCACGCAACTCACGGGCCACAGGGCCAAAAATACGAGTTCCGCGAATCTCACCCTGGTTGTTGAGCAACACTACAGCGTTGTCGTCGAACCGGATGTACGAACCGTCGGCACGACGGATCTCCTTGGTAGTGCGCACAATTACCGCCTTACTTACAGCACCCTTTTTTACGTCGCCCGAAGGGATAACGCTTTTCACAGCGACTACAATTTTGTCGCCTACAGAGGCATACCGACGTCCGGTACCCCCTAAAACGCGGATACACAAGACCTCCTTGGCCCCACTGTTATCTGCGACAGTTAATCTAGATTCTTGTTGTATCATAACTACTTAGCTCTTTCGATGATTTCTACCAAACGCCAATTCTTATTTTTACTCAGAGGACGAGTCTCCATGATGCTGACCGTATCACCTACGTTACAGCTATTCTGTTCGTCATGAGCGTAGAACTTGGAAGTTTTACTCATAAACTTTCCATAAATGGGGTGCTTAATTTTGGTTTTAACCGCAACAGTAATAGTCTTATCCATTTTGGAACTGACAACTACCCCAATCCGTTCTTTTCTTAAATTCCTCTTTTCCATGCTTCCTTACATCATTATTTTGTTTCCGACAAGGATCTCTTGCGCAACTCAGTGAGCAACCGGGCAATATTCTTCCTGGCATCTCTGATTTTCATGGGATTGTCTAACGGAGATACCGTATGGTTCAATTTCGTCCGGGTCAAATTGCTCTTCTCGGTCTCGATGCGCTCTTGTATCTCTTTTACAGACAATTCTTTAATTTCAGCCGTCTTCATCTTCTAAGCTATTATTCGGTGTAATCGCGTCTCACGACAAATTTGGTCAGAATAGGCAGTTTTTGGGCGCCTAAACGAAGTGCCTCCTGGGCGGTAGCCAAAGGAACCCCTTCAATCTCAATCAACATGCGTCCCGGAGTAACGGGAGCCACAAAGCCTTCGGGAGCACCTTTACCCTTACCCATACGAACCTCTGCAGGTTTTTTGGTTATGGGCTTATCGGGGAAGACTCTGATCCAGAGTTGGCCTTCGCGCTTCATATAACGCGTAATAGCCTGACGGGCAGCCTCGAGCTGACGGCCGGTAATCCAGCACGAATCGAGCCCTTTAATGCCAAAGGAGCCAAATGCAAGGTCGTTACCACGCTGGGCAATCCCCTTCATTTTTCCTTTTTGCTGCCTTCTGTATTTGGTTTTTTTAGGTTGTAACATCCTGGTAAATTTTTCGGTAAAAAGAATCTATTCGTAATAAGCCGGACTCCTATTTTCTCTTTTTCCGGAATCCGCCGCCACCCTGAGGAAATGTACGGGCCGGTTTAGCGGGAACAACACCGGAATTGGGGGTAAGGTCGCGTTTGCCATAGACCAGACCATTACAGATCCAGACCTTGATACCCAAAAGCCCTACCTTGGTTAGCGCTTCGCCAAGTGCATAATCGATATCGGCACGGAAAGTATGAAGGGGAATTCTTCCCTCTTTATACATCTCGGTACGAGCCATCTCGGCACCGCCCAAACGGCCGGAGATAATCACCTTAATCCCCTCGGCTCCCATTCGCATGGTGCTCTGGATAGCCATCTTGATGGCACGGCGATAAGAGATCTTTCCTTCCACCTGACGGGCAATACTGTTAGCCACAATTACCGCATCCAGTTCGGGACGTTTTACCTCAAAAATATTAATCTGAACCTCTTTGGTGGTCAGCTTCTTCAACTCTTCCTTCAACGTATCGACATCCTTACCGCCTTTACCAATAATGATACCGGGACGAGCCGTATTCACAGTAATGGTAACCAACTTCAGGGTTCTTTCTATGATGATTTTCGAGATGCTTGCTTTGGCCAAACGGGCGTTCAAATACTCACGAATTTTACTATCCTCCACTAACTTCGAGGAAAAATCCTTCCCACCATACCAGTTGGAATCCCATCCGCGAATAATTCCAAGACGGTTAGCTATAGGATTAACTTTCTGTCCCATATATCTTATTTTGTTTGAGTTTGAACATTAGCCGCGTTGTCGACCACCAACGTAACGTGGTTAGAGCGCTTCTGGATCCGGTAAGCGCGACCCTGAGGCGCGGTACGCATGCGCTTCAGAGAGCGGCCGCCGTCGACCTTAACCTCGCTAACAACCAGTTTATTATCCTCTACGCGTTGGTCGCTGTTCTTCTGCTGCCAGTTGGCAATAGCACTCTTTAACAGTTTTTCCACACGCTGAGCAGCCGCTTTATTGCTGAACTTCAGAATATCCAAAGCGCGGCCCACTTCCTGTCCCCGAATCATGTCTACCACATAACGCATCTTCCGCGGGGAGGTAGGCACATCCTTGAGAACGGCAAGAGCCTTGTTCTTCTTCAGCTCTTTTGCCTTTTCTGCTGCAATTCTTTTTCTAGCACCCATATTGATAATCTACTTTTTCGGGATATACTTATTTCTTCTTATTGCCGGCATGGCCTCTGAAGGTCCTCGTGGGAGAAAACTCTCCAAGCTTGTGACCTACCATATTCTCGGTAACATATACGGGGATAAACTTATTCCCGTTATGCACAGCGATGGTATGCCCTACAAAGTCGGGCGAAATCATCGATCTTCTGGACCAGGTTTTAATGACAGCCTTCTTGTTGGTAGCATTCATATCGAGAACCCGCTTTTCGAGCTTGAAATCAATGAATGGACCTTTCTTCAATGAACGACTCATAACTATTGAACTTTATCAGATTATTTCTTTCTTCTTTCAACAATATACTTACTCGAAACGGCCTTCGGAGCACGGGTCTTGTATCCCTTAGCCGGCTTACCGGTTCTGGAACGGGGATGACCGCCCGAAGCGCGTCCTTCACCACCACCCATTGGGTGATCGACAGGGTTCATAGCTACACCGCGGGTACGAGGTCTGCGACCCAGCCAACGATTACGTCCTGCCTTACCCGACTGTTCGTTAGAGTGGTCGGTGTTAGATACGGAACCAATCGTGGCACGGCACGAAACAAGCACCATGCGGGTTTCTCCTGAGGGGAGTTTAATGATAGCATATTTTCCCTCGCGCGAAAGCAACTGTGCATACGTCCCGGCGCTGCGAGCCATCACGGCACCCTGTCCCGGACGAAGTTCAATATTATGAATAATCGTTCCCAGCGGAATCTCCGACAAGAAAAGCGTATTCCCGATTTCGGGAGCAATACCGGCTCCGCTCTGAATAGACTGACCCACCTTTAAACCGTTGGGTGCAATGATATAACTCTTCTCGCCGTCGCCATATACCACCAATGCAATACGTGCACTGCGGTTAGGATCGTACTCAATGGTTTTAACCTCGGCAGCCTGTGAATCTTTGCTGCGGAGGAAATCAATGTTACGATACATCTTCTTGTGACCGCCACCGATATAACGCATTGTCATCTTACCGCTGCCGTTACGGCCACCGCTGCTCTTCAGCGGCGACAACAGCGATTTTTCTGGGATAGAGGTGGTGATATCATCGAACGAACTGACAATCTTATGTCGCTGCCCAGCTGTTGTGGGCTTAATTTTTCTTACCGCCATAGTACACTAAATATTGCTGTAAAAATCAATTTTGTCTCCTTCTTTCAGGGTAATAACTGCCTTTTTCTCAACGGCTTTTCTACCCTTAATCAAACCCTGCTTCGTAAAGCGGGTCTTTACTTTACCTGCGGTAAGCAAGGTATTTACCGAATCTACGGTAACCCCATACATCTCCTCGACGGCCTTCTTGATCTCAATCTTGTTGGCCTTACGATCAACGATAAATCCGTAGCGGTTAAGTTTCTCCCCCTGCGAAGTCATCTTCTCGGTAACGATGGGTCTGAGTAATATTTCCATGGTTTAAGCTAAGTTTACTGATTAGCACTCTCCTGTAACGCAACAGCCGAGCTCTCAGTAAAAACCAAAACCGCTGCGTTCATAATACTGTAAGTGTTTAATTCCGAAAGAGTTGCAACATTTACACGTTGCAAATTTCGAGAGGACAAATATAGGTTAATATTTTGCTCTGCAGACACATAAAGAACCTTTTTATTACCGATCTGCAAATTATTGTTAATGCGGACCAGCTCCTTGGTTTTAGGTGCATCGAGCGCGATATCTTCCACCACCTTCAGATTTTCCTCCTTCAGTTTATAGACCAAAGCCGAAACACGAGCCAACTGCTTCACCTTTTTGTTCAACTTAAACGAGTAGTCTCTGGGTCTGGGGCCAAAAATGGTACCGCCACCCACGAATACAGGCGACTTAATATCACCCGCACGGGCACCACCGGTACCTTTCTGCTTCTTGATTTTCCGGGTACTGTACGATACTTCCGAACGCTCTTTGGCATGGGCGGTACCCTGCCTCTTATTAGCCAGATACTGCTTAATATCCAGATAAATCACATGATCGTTCGGCTCCATGCCGAAAATCTCGTCATTCAGGGTCACCTTTCTGCCGGTGTCTTTCCCTTCTATAGTATAAACAGCTAATTCCATTAGAATTCAAGAATTAAAAATGAACCATTGGCGCCGGGAACAGCACCCTTAACCAGCAACAGGTTGTTCTCGGGGAGCACCTTCAGCACTCGCAGATTGGCAACCTTCACACGTTCGCCACCGGTCTGGCCGGCCATACGCATACCTTTAAAAACACGGGAGGGAAACGACGATGCGCCCAACGAACCGGGAGCCCGCAGACGGTTGTGCTGACCATGGGTAGCACCACCTACACCGCCAAAACCATGACGACGCATAACGCCCTGGAAACCTTTTCCTTTCGATGTTCCCACAACATCAATAAACGCATCTTCCGTCAAGAGGTCTACTGTAAGTGCATCGCCCAATGCATATTTAGCAGTATCATCTGTCAGAAATTCTACCACCTTCCGCTTCGGAGCAGAGCCGGCCTTCTTAAAGTGGCCTAACTCAGCCTTGGTTGCATTCTTCTCTTTTTTGTCACCGAAGGCAATCTGGATGGCCTGATAGCCATCACTCTCGATTGTCTTTACCTGGGTAACAACACATGGGCCTGCCTCGATAACCGTACAGGGAATATTCTTCCCATCGGCACCGAAGATAGAGGTCATACCCACCTTCTTTCCAATTAATCCTGGCATAACAATTTCAATTTAGACGTTTTCAATTCGGATTTGTTAGGCTTAACACCTAAATGATCCCATCATCATACTTTGATCTCTACCTCCACACCGCTGGGAAGTTCCAATTTCATCAAGGCGTCGATAGTTTTGGGCGTAGAACTGTAGATGTCCATCAGTCGCTTAAAAGAGCTCAACTGGAACTGTTCTCTCGACTTCTTGTTAACAAAAGTGGAGCGGTTTACCGTAAAGATCCTTTTGTGGGTAGGGAGGGGAATAGGCCCGCTCACTACAGCACCGGTAGTCTTCACCGTTTTTACAATCTTCTCGGCCGATTTGTCGACCAGGTTGTGGTCGTAAGATTTAAGTTTAATTCTAATCTTTTGGCTCATTGCAATAGCTATTTATTTAATCTTCAATATTGACACCTTTCGATTTGGATACCACCTCTTTCGAGATCGATTCAGGAACCTGCGCGTAGTGCGAGAACTCCATGGTAGAGGTGGCACGGCCGGAGGTAATAGTACGTAATACAGTAACATAACCAAACATCTCGGAGAGGGGCACTTTAGCCTTCACCACACGGGCGCCGCCACGCGACTCCATCCCTTCAATCTGACCACGGCGCTTGTTAAAGTCGCCGATTACATCACCCATATTCTCCTCGGGTGTCACCACCTCGACAGACATAATGGGCTCTAAGAGAACCGGTTTTGCATTCCGGCAGGCCTTACGGAAAGCCTGCTTGGCGCAAATTTCGAACGAGAGAGAGTCGGAGTCAACCGCGTGGAACGAACCATCGAGCAGACGAACCTTCAGGCTGTCGACAGCATAACCTGCGAGCACGCCATTGGACATAGCCTCCTTGAAACCCTTCTCCACCGAAGGTATATACTCACGAGGAATATTACCTCCCTTCACCTCATCGACAAACTGCAGCCCTGTGTGACCTTCATCGACAGGACTGATAGCCACAATAATATCGGCAAACTTACCTCTACCACCGCTCTGCTTCTTAAAGACCTCACGGTGCTGTACCGAACCGGTAATAGCCTCCTTATAGGCAACCTGGGGAGCACCCTGGCTACAATCTACTTTAAATTCACGTTTCAGACGATCGAGAATAATCTCCAGATGCAACTCTCCCATCCCGCTGATTACGGTCTGACCCGAATCGGAATCGGTTTTCACCTGGAAGGTAGGATCCTCTTCCGCCAATTTTCCGAGCGCAATACCTAAACGGTCCAGGTCGCCCTGGGTTTTGGGCTCTACGGCCACACCGATAACCGGTGTGGGGAAAGTCATCGACTCCAGTACGATGGGGGCATCTACGGCACAGAGTGTATCGCCTGTTCGGAGATCTTTAAACCCAACCACCGCGCAAATATCACCGGCGTAACACTTCTCAATGGCATTTTGCTGATTGGCATGCATCTGGAAAAGACGGGCAATACGCTCCTTCTTTCCGGTGCGGGTATTAAGCAGATACGAACCACTGTCAATAACGCCCGAATAGACACGTACATAGGCCAGACGTCCCACAAACGGGTCGGTGGCAATTTTAAAGGCAAGACCGGCAGTAGGTTGAGTACGGCTGGGTTCGCGCACCACCTCTGCATCGGTATCGGGGTTGGTTCCCACGATATTGCCCTTATCGAGGGGGCTGGGCAGATATGCCGCTACTGCGTCGAGCAACTGCTGTACTCCTTTGTTCTTAAATGCCGAACCGCACATCACAGGGACAAAGGCCTGATTAATCACCGCCTTACGAACGGCATTCTTAATCTCGTCGACTGTAAGCGATTCGGGATTATCGAAGAATTTCTCCATCAACACATCATCTACCTCGGCAACCGCCTCGAGCAGCAGATTACGCCATTCTGTAGCTTCGGCCAGTGCCTCGGCGGGAACCTCCTCCTCGTGGAAGGTGGTATCCTTTCCGGAATCTGTCCAGCGAATGGCTTTAAAAGTAACCAAATCGACTACGCCGGTAAATTTCTCCTCTTGTCCAAGAGGATATTGCAGCGCAATCGCTTTAGAGTGAAGTTTATCATGAATCTGCTGCAGTACGCCCTGAAAATCGGCGCCATTACGATCCATTTTATTTACAAACCCCAGTCGGGGTACACGATACTTCTCGGCTTGACGCCAAACAGTTTCCGATTGGGGTTCAACTCCACCAACCGCGCAAAACAGAGCTACTGCTCCATCGAGAACCCGCAACGACCGCTCTACTTCAACAGTAAAGTCGACGTGGCCCGGCGTATCGATTACATTAATCCGGTAATGTTCTCCGTTATAATCCCACGAACAGGTGGTAGCGGCCGAAGTAATGGTAATACCCCGTTCCTGCTCCTGTGCCATCCAGTCCATGGTGGCAGTCCCTTCGTGGGTCTCTCCTATCTTATAGTTCACACCGGTATAATACAGAATCCGCTCGGTAGTTGTAGTCTTACCGGCGTCGATGTGAGCCATAATCCCAATATTTCTAGTATTTTTAAGATTCGTCATGCTAATGATTAACTACACTGATTTTCCCCGTTTTTGCACCCTATGCGCAATCAGAATCTAAAATGCGAGAAGGCCTTATTTGCTTCGGCCATTTTGTGCATGTCTTCTTTTCTTTTGAAGGCACCACCCTCATTGTTGAAGGCTGCGAGAATCTCGGCAGCGAGCTTTTCGCTCATCGACTTACCCGGGCGCTTACGCGAGTAAAGCACCAGGTTCTTCATGCTCAACGAAATCTTACGGTCGGGGCGAACCTCCATAGGAACCTGGAAGTTGGCACCACCCACGCGGCGGCTCTTCACCTCCACCTGAGGGGTCACGTTATCGAGTGCCTTCCGCCAAATATCGAGTGCCGGCATCTCTTTGTCGGCAGCACGTTTAGCAACAATGTCGAGAGCACTGTAGAACACCTTGTACGCGGTATTCTTTTTACCCTGCAACATAAGATTATTCACAAACCGGGTTACCTGAGAATCGCTGAACACCGGATCGGGCAACAATATCCTTTTTTTGGGTTTTGACTTACGCATCTTTCTTAGCCTTAATTAAGTGTGTTATTTCTTCTTTCCTTTTGCAGCGGGTGCAGGAGCGCCTTTCTTAGGCCGCTTGGCACCATACAGCGAACGACTTCTGAGACGGCCTTCAACACCGGATGTGTCGAGAGCCCCCCTCACAATGTGGTAACGTACCCCGGGCAAATCTTTTACACGGCCACCGCGGATCAGCACGATAGAGTGCTCCTG
>CAYVJA010000019.1:31669-32281 GCA_964451605.1 uncultured Bacteroidales bacterium
CTTCTGGCCTGATTGCGGTTGACAACGCCGGCCGTATCTAAAGCGCCTCTGATGATGTGGTAACGCACGCCGGGTAAATCCTTGACGCGGCCGCCGCGGACCAGAGTAACGGAGTGCTCCTGCAGATTATGGCCTTCGCCGGGGATATAAGCATTCACCTCCTTACCATTGGTTAAACGAACCCTGGCCACTTTACGCATGGCAGAATTAGGCTTTTTCGGAGTTGTGGTGTACACACGCACACAAACACCCCGACGCTGAGGGCAGGAGTCAAGGGCAGGAGATTTACTTTTGTCGACAAGATTAGTTCTCCCCTTCCTTACTAATTGTTGAATTGTAGGCATAAAGACTTTATTTAGTATTAGTTACACTCGCGTACAAAAACGGTTTGCAAAGGTATATTATTTTTTTCAACAAACAACAGAAGTTATAAAAAAACCAAAAAAACCCACACATCCTGACCCATCCCGCATCACTATATTCCACACCATATATATATGGTATCCTACCGCACCCCTGCCTACCTGAATGTAAGTACCCCCTCAACAGGAAAAGCCAGTGCTCTAATGCTCTAATGCTCTAGTGCTCTAGTGCTCTAGTGCTCTAGTGATT
>CAYVJA010000019.1:32291-35191 GCA_964451605.1 uncultured Bacteroidales bacterium
CGGCTGCATCAATGCTTTCGTGCGAAGCGCAGCACTAGAGCACTCAAAGTGCGCCAGCACTTTGAAGCACTAGAGCACTGTTTCACTGTTTCACTGCCATATTTGCGCAATCCCGCAAATTCCCCTATTTTTGTGTTTTAATAAACAGATTCCATGAAGACCCAACGTACCCCCATAGCCAAGCTCCTCCAATCGACAGCCTACAACACTGAAGTCCTTGTTAAAGGATGGGTTCGCACCAAGCGGGGAAACAAAAATGTACAATTCATTGCCCTTAACGATGGCTCCTGTATCCACAATCTGCAAATTGTGGCAGAGACAACCCTCTTCGAGGCCGAACTCCTGAAGCAGATTACTACCGGTGCATCGCTGGCTGTGACAGGCACTCTCGTAGCCTCGCCCGGGCAGGGACAACCTGTTGAGGTACAGGCTAAAGCCATTGAGATTTACGGCACTGCCGATCCCGACCTATACCCGCTTCAGAAAAAGGGGCACTCCCTGGAATTTCTCCGCGAAATAGCCCACCTGCGCCCCCGCACCAACACCTTTGGAGCCGTACTCCGGCTGCGGCACGCCATGGCCTTTGCCATCCATAAATACTTCAACGACCACGGTTTCTACTACTTCCATACCCCCCTTATCACCGCTTCCGACGCTGAAGGTGCCGGTGCAATGTTTCAGGTGACCACCCTGCCTCTGAACGCTATTCCCCGCACTCCCGAAGGCAAAGTCGACTTTTCTACCGACTTCTTCGGTCGTCAGGCCAACCTCACCGTCTCAGGGCAACTCGAAGGCGAACTGGGAGCTATGGCATTAGGTGCCATCTACACCTTTGGCCCCACATTCCGTGCAGAGAACTCCAACACCCCGCGTCACCTGTCGGAATTCTGGATGATCGAACCGGAGGTGGCCTTTAACGACATCACCGACAATATGGATCTTGCCGAAGATTTCCTTAAATATCTGATCGGTTATGCCTTGGACAACAACCTGGACGATCTCCTCTTCCTGCAGAAAATGTGGGACGAGACCCTCATCGACCGTCTCCGGTTTGTGCTGGATAACAACTTTGTGCGCCTCCCTTACACCGAAGGAATCCGCATTCTTGAAGCCTCCGGTAAAAAATTCGAATTCCCCGTTTCGTGGGGGGTCGATCTCCAGAGTGAGCACGAGCGTTACCTGGTAGAGGGCCACTTCAAAAAACCGGTAATTCTCACCGACTACCCCAAAGAGATTAAAGCCTTCTACATGAAGCAGAACTCCGATGGAAAAACCGTCAGGGCAATGGATGTACTCTTCCCCCGCATTGGCGAAATCATCGGCGGATCGGAACGTGAAGAAGACTACAATAAACTCTTTACCCGTATGCAAGAGATGGGTGTGCCTACTGAAGAGATGAGCTGGTATCTCGATACCCGCCGTTTCGGAACCGCACCTCACAGCGGTTTTGGTTTAGGGTTCGAACGCCTCATGCTCTTCATTACCGGTATGACCAACATCCGCGATGTGATACCCTTCCCACGTACTCCGGGATCGGCAGAGTTCTAGACCCCGTCAAAAACTCACAAACCTGCATTTACTCCTCCCGACATGCTGACACAAAGACTCCAGCAGAAACTTCTTCAGAAGCTCTCCCCACAGCAGATCCAAATGATCAAGCTGTTGGAGATTCCTACTCTGGAGTTGGAGCAGCGTATTAAAGAGGAGCTCGAAGTGAACCCCACGCTCGAAGAGGGAGCCGAGAAAGATCCGGACGAAGAACCCGATGTGGCTGCTCACGAGGAAGAGGACTTTTCGATAGACGCCTACCTTACGCCCGATGATATCCCTTCTTACAAATTGGCCTCGCCGGGCGCACAACTCTCTGATGCAAAAACCGATATTCCGTTCTCAGTAGGCCAGACTTTTCACGACTTTTTAGAGACCCAACTGGGTTTTCGGCGCTTCACCGAACGCGAACGCACCCTTGCCGAATACATCATCGGCAACATCGATGATGCCGGCTACCTGCGTCGTCCTTTGGAGTCGATTGTCGACGACCTCGCCTTCCGGCAAGGGCTCACTGTAGAAGAGGCCGAACTCGAGGCCATTTTATCCATCATCCAGGAGTTCGAACCTTCAGGAGTCGGAGCCCGCAATTTGCAGGAGTGTCTTCTGATACAACTCCGGGCAAAAGCCCCGTCGCCCGAAACCGAACTGGCCATCGAAGTAGTGACCCACCATTTTCAGGAGTTTGGCAAGAAGCACTACGACAAAATTCTGACACGAACAGGCAGCAGCGAAGAGGCGCTTAAAAGAGCCATAAACGAAATTCTGCGCCTTAACCCCAAACCGGGCAGCTCCTTCTCCGACCAGCACAGTAAAGTGAGCGAACACGTTACCCCCGACTTTCTGCTCGAGGAGCGTGACGGCCGCCTCGTACTTCAACTCAACAGCCGTAACATACCCGAACTGCGCGTCAGCCGCACCTACTCCAACATGATGGAGGCCTACTCGGCCAACAAAAAAGGGCTCAACCGCAACGACAAAGATGCCCTCACTTTTGTAAAACAGAAACTCGATTCGGCTCGCTGGTTTATTGAGGCCATCAAACAGCGTCAAAATACGCTCATGGTCACCACGCAAGCCATTGTCAACCACCAGAAAGCCTACTTCGAACAGGGCGATGAGACCAAACTGGTGCCCATGATTCTGAAGGACATAGCTGATATTACCCAAATGGATATCTCCACAGTTTCGCGAGTGGTGAACAGCAAATACGTACAGACTCCCTTCGGCATCTTTCACCTGAAATCCTTCTTCTCGGAAGGTCTGCAGACCGACTCGGGCGAAGAGGTCTCTACCCGCGAAATCAAAAAAATCCTGCGAGCGGTATCTTCCGGGCCACCTGTACCAGATGA
>CAYVJA010000019.1:35201-40684 GCA_964451605.1 uncultured Bacteroidales bacterium
TCAAAAAAATCCTGCAAGAGTGCATCGAAGGCGAATCGAAAAAACGGCCCCTCACTGACGAAAAACTGGCCGACATCCTCAAAGAGAAAGGCTATCTCATTGCCCGCCGCACCATTGCCAAATACCGGGAACAACTCAATATTCCCGTTGCCCGTCTGCGCAAATCGCTATAAACCGGACATCTGTTTACCGACCCGGATATTTATTCCTCCCTGTAACTCTGTAAAAACTCTGCAAACCTGCGCACCGCCTCACCCCGGTGACTGATCCGGTTTTTCTCTTCCATGGTCAACTCCGAGAAATGTTTGGCATAGCCTTCCGGCACAAATACCGGATCGTACCCAAAGCCACCGCTGCCCTTAGGTTCGAAAGCAATATAACCCTCTACTTTCCCCTCAAAAAACCAGTGCCGGCCTCTGTGTACAAAAGCCACCACCGTCCTGAATCGCGCCCTGCGGGCCGTCTGCTCCGTAAACCCCTCCATCCGCCGAAGCAACAATTGAATATTGGCCTGATCGCGCAATCCCGGATCGGTTTCACCGGCATACCTTGCCGACCAAACCCCGGGCGCACCTCCCAGTGCATCGACCTCCAGCCCCGAATCGTCGGCAAAACAACCCACTGCCCCCTCTCCAAACAACTTGGAACAATGAGCATAGAGCGCTGAGGCCTTGAGCAGTGCATTTCCCTCGAAGGTATTCTCAGTTTCAGGAACTTCACGAGTAAACCCCACCGCTCCAGGCCCGGAAAGATCAAACCCGGGTCCCAATATTCGAGCAACCTCCTCAATTTTATGAGGATTAGACGACGCAAAAAGAAGCTTCATATCAGGTATAAGTGATGAGTGAGAAGAATAAACCCTCAAATGTAACAGATACCCTCCTAAATCCCAATCACCCCCCACCGATTCCGCAACCCCGCTCCACATCCCCCACTTACCAGATCCCTCCCGCGCAGCGCATTAACCATTCACCATTAATCATTAACCATTTACACAAAGCGCATTCTCCTGCCCGATTTTAAAAATCATCCCTCTTTGCGCGCAACGACGAGACATTTTTGCTACTTTTGCAAAAACGTGTTGAACATGGATACAATCGATTGGGCTAATCTGTCGTTCGGGTACCGGCGAACCGACTACAACATCAGATGTTACTTCCGGAACGGTGAATGGGGGCGGCTGGAGATCTGCTCGTCCGAAACGCTGCACATCCACATGGCTGCCACCTGTCTTCATTACGGGCAGGAGGCTTTCGAAGGGTTAAAGGCTTTCCGTGGCAAAGACGGCAAGATCCGGATATTCAGGGCCGATATGAATGCCAAGCGGATGATCCGTTCGGCCGAATATGTGAGCATGAAGGCTCCCACCGAAAAAATGTTTGTCGACGCCATCTCGGCGGCCGTCAAACTCAACGAACGTTTTGTACCTCCCTACGGAACGGGTGCTTCTCTCTACATCCGGCCCCTGCTCATTGGCTCCGGCCCACAGGTAGGCGTCAGACCGGCCGAAGAGTACACCTTTGTAGTCTTTGTCACCCCCGTCGGGCCCTATTTCAAAGAGGGTTTCAAACCCGTCGACGTCATTATCGACCGCGACCACGACCGGGCGGCTCCCCGCGGCACCGGTCACATCAAAGTGGGTGGTAACTACGCTGCCAGTCTCATCTCATCGAAAATGGCCCACGATCTGGGCTACTCTACGGTACTCTACCTCGATGCCGCAGAGAAAAAATATATCGACGAATGCGGCCCGGCCAACTTCTTCGGCATCCGCAACAACACCTACATCACCCCGGCCTCACACAGCATCCTTCCCTCCATCACCAACGACAGTATCCGGATACTTGCCAAAGATATGGGCATGACGGTTGAGGCCAGAGCCGTTCCCTACGAAGAGCTCAAAACCTTCGAAGAGACAGGCGAGTGCGGAACCGCTGCGGTAATTACCCCCATCAACCGTATTTTCGACCCCCATCTGGGTGTTACCTATACCTATTGCCCCGATGGCCAACCCGGACCCTGGAGCACCAAAATCTACAACCGGCTTCTGGCCATCCAAACCGGCGATGCCGAAGACCCATACAACTGGAACACCATTATTGAATAGTTCACATAAGACAACCCAAAAAACAAAAACGTGACCCCGAAAGGTCACGTTTTTGTTTGGAAGCCATGGATGATCTGTCTGCTACAATCCAAACGCTTTCTTTAATGCCTCCACATAGTCGGTCTTCTCCCATGCAAAAAAGGTAACTTTCTTGCACACCTCAACGCCATTTTGTTGCAGCAGGACTTCGCGTTCGAAAGGTTCGCGGCCAAAGTGGCCATACGAAGCAGTCTCCAGGAAAACCGGATATTTGAGCCCGAACCGTTTAATGATGGCGTAGGGACGGAGATCAAACAGTTTCTCAACTTTACGGGCAATCTCCCCGTCATTGGCAGAAACCCGGGCCGAGCCGTAGGTATTGACATAGACACTCAGAGGAGCGGCCACACCGATGGCATACGAAACCTGCACCAGCACCTCATCGCAAATCCCGGCGGCCACCAGATTCTTGGCAATATGGCGTGCCGCGTAGGCAGCTGAGCGGTCGACCTTCGAAGGATCCTTACCCGAGAATGCACCGCCGCCATGGGCACCCTTCCCACCGTAGGTGTCGACAATAATTTTCCGACCGGTAAGTCCGGTATCACCGTGCGGCCCCCCTATTACAAACTTCCCGGTAGGATTGACATGCAAAATATACTTTCCATCGAACAAGCCCTGAAGACGTGCCGGCAACTTAGCCACTACTGCAGGAATCAGATATTTCACCACATCCGACTTAATTCTGGCCAACATCGCCTGTTCCTCATCGAAATCATCGTGCTGCGTGGAAACCACCAGCGTATGCACACGAATGGGCTCGTTAGCGTCTGAATATTCTATGGTAACCTGCGACTTTGCATCGGGCCGAAGATAGGTCATTACCTCGCCCTTACGGCGGATATCCGACAGCTCCTTCAACAACGCATGCGCCAACACAAGTGGCAGAGGCATAAGTTCGTCGGTTTCGCGCGTAGCGTATCCGAACATCATACCCTGATCGCCGGCACCCTGCTCTTCATCGACCTGGCGCTCTACCCCCTGGTTAATATCGGGCGACTGCTCATGAATGGCCGAAAGCACACCACACGACTTGCTCTCGAACATATACTCACCGCGCGTATATCCAATCTCACCGATAACCCGACGAGCCACCGACTGCACATCAACGTAACCCGTGGTCTTCACCTCGCCGCTCAACACAACGAGACCCGTAGTTACCAACGTTTCACAAGCCACTTTCGATTCCGGATCGACCCGGAGAAACTCATCAAGCAATGCATCCGAAATTTGATCGGCCACTTTATCGGGATGCCCCTCAGAAACCGACTCGGAAGTAAACAAATATGCCATATAACAAATAATAAGCGTGAAAATAAACTGTGCAAATATAACCTCTTTTCAGAAATAACCCCGCCCTTCAACCATTAACCATTCACCATTTGCGCGAAGCGCAGCATTAGAGCACTAGAGCATTAATGCATTGGAGTACGCCTTCGCAATATAGTCTATCGTCTCCCGGAAAGGAGTGTACGTAAAACCTATGGTCCTGGTTATCTCCGATCCATTGTATCGGGAAACCCGAAAAGAGGAGCGGATCATATCGGGCGATACCTTTGCCTGTCGGCCAGTGAATGCGAGATAGCCCTTAACGGCCGCTATTCCCAGGGGTTCCATCCATTTTCGGAGAGCCAGCCGAGGGGGAGAAACCCCAAGCGAAAGCGCAATGGTTTCGAACAGCTCCTTATATAATACATTGGCTCCCGAAAGAATAAATCTTTGGCCTTGAAAATTCAGAGAGCTCAGTGTCACCATGGCCTCAGCCACATCGCGCACATCGACCACCCCGGTACCTCCCGGAGGATAGGCAACCAGACCATTGTGAATTGTCGGGAAAAAAGCACTGCTCCCTGAGCCCCAAAACCCCGGACCCAAAACCACCGAAGGGTTAACCACAACCGCACTGAGTCCACCGGAAGCCGCACTCCACACCGCCTGCTCGGCTGCATACTTGCTCGCTGCATAATCGGAATGATGTCGGCCGGCATCCCATTGCATCGACTCAGTAACCTCCTCTCCTGCAGGCGAATCGATAGCCGCTACCGAACTAACGTAGACAAACCGGCTTACACCTGCTTTCAGAGAAGCCGATGCCATTGCCTCCGTAACGGCGGTATTATGCAAGAATAACTGGTCACGAAAGCCGGGCATAAACGAAACCATCCCTGCTACATGAAACACGCTTTGCATCCCGGAGCAGAGAGAGGGGAGCAACGCGAAACGGGTAAGATCGGCCTCGACCCATTCCACCCGTCCGAAAAGGGCGTCTGCCTCAGAAGGAGTAGCGGCATACCTGAACAGCGCGCGGACCGCCTCAAGCCGGGCCCGATTACGAAAGACAGCCCTTACACGGAAACCCTTGTTAACCAGCGAGAACAACAAATGCGAACCCAATAAGCCCGTTGCACCCGTTACCAAACAAACCTTATCGTCCATCTCCTTAGGCCAAAAAATACATCTTTTCTTCAGTTCCTTGCATTCTCACGAAAAAGCAATACGCTGCTCACACTATTGCGAAGAGCTTACTGGTGCAAAGGAAATGCGAAAGAAGATAAAAAAGAAATCCTCTGCGCCTGCGGCGGGCTTGCTGAAACGCAATATGGAACAGGGTGCGGAGCACATAAAAAAAACAGCGCTTTCGCGCTGTTTCCGTTTTGCCGTTTCGCGGAAAGCGAGGGATTCGAACCCCCGGTACCCCGAAGGGTACAGCAGATTTCGAGTCTGCCCCATTCGACCACTCTGGCAGCTTTCCTTTTTTAGAGCCGACAAATGTACGGAAATTTTGCGAACGGCAAAATATTGGCGCCTCAAAAACACGGCAGGCTCTAAAGCCAACCGAATGCTTCGAGCACTATACCTCTATTGAAGAAATCGTGTCGACCGATTTATCGAGTCCTTCACGAATGGGCTTTTCGAGCATCATTTTCAGCGCGAAATTGAGCTCCGATTTCACGGTTAGTTTCAGACAGGAGCCTCCGTTGTCCAGGGGTTTGACCTGTGCCCAGAAGAAGAAAGGAGTGCCCATCCCTTCGCCCTCCATCTTTACAGCTTCAGGCTGCCGCTCCACAATCTTCAGGGTGATGCGGGCCATGCCCCCCACCATACACGAAAGTTGGTCGGGGGTAGCGTTCCATTCGCTCACCTTGTCGGCTGGAAGGCGATCTTTAAACTCGTTGAGCTTCGACAAATCGGAGAAAAAGGCGTATAGTCGGTCGGCGGGAAGCCGGGTGTTTCCCACCTTGCTTTCAATTTTGGTTTCCATTCAATTAACGTTTCGGGATGTATTGAACCCCATCGGCCTCAGGCACAGGGGGGCTGTAATCGGTTTCGTCGGGAT
>CAYVJA010000020.1:0-3231 GCA_964451605.1 uncultured Bacteroidales bacterium
TCTGACTACGGATCAGAAGGTTGGGGATTCGAATTCCTCTGGATCCACAGAAAAATATCGACTTTTAGGGTCGATATTTTTTTATATGCATACCCAAACTGCCTATGTGTAAGAAAGATGCACATTTTTTACCACTTCGGGCATTTTTTTCGTATCTTGCAACAGTTTTTGCAATCAACTTTTATCACCTTTTAACTCACTAATTATGAGAACAAAGCGAAACCAAATGTTGCGCCTTACTCTTCCGGAAGAAGAGTTGATGCAGGTGTTATGGTCTGTTCAGAGGGCCATTATCTATGATATTATCGAAGCTTATCCCGCTCCCAAGCCTGTCTATACCTCTGTCGCCTCTCTTTTGCGTTCGCTCGAGAAGAAACAGGTTGTGGGTCATGCCAAAAGCGGAAGCCGCTACGAGTTCTTCCCCCTGATCTCTAAAAAGGATTATGCGAATGTTCAGATCCGCTACATTGCAAAAAACTTTTTCGATGCTGATGTCAATCTGCTGCTTGAGGCCCTGGCAAAAAGCGCAAAATGCGACCCTACTGATTTCGAGAAAATTAACCGCTCGTTAGCTTCAGGAAAATAAACTATTGCATCACATTTTGCCACAGCGAATTCATACATTTCGGGAGATATTATTATGAAACAGACAAAGGAAAAACCCTTTGTCCCGACCTACACGTACCGGCTGAAACAGGAGTCAGTATGGAAAGAACCGGCCAGGACTGAGGGGGTAACCCGTTACGAAAAAATTCCAACCCTCATCTTTGGAACAGCCGAGGAGGCCTCACGGAAAATTGCCACAGAGGTAGCCTCGCTCATTCAAAAGCGCGATTTGGAAGGAAAACCCTCCGTTTTGGGTATAGTTACCGGTTTCTCGCCGGAGGAGCTCTATGCCGAATTGGTGGGGATGTATAATAAAGGGGCCCTGAGTTTTCGAAATGTACATCTGTTTCTGGCTGGGGAGTTTTATCCTATTTCATCGCAGGCTATTCAAAGTCAGGAAGGATATATGAGAAGCCGCCTGGCCTCGCTGGTTGATATTCCCTCAGAAAACATCCACACTTTCGACTGCACACTTCCGCCCGATCAGATTGCTGATCACTGCAATCAATACGAACAGCAGATTGCTGCATTGGGTGGTATCGACATTCAGTTGCTGGGTCTTGGCAAAGGCGGACATGTGATCTTCAACGAACCCGGTTCGATGGTCAATTCGCAAACCCGCCTTGTCCATCTGGATACACAGACCCGGATCTCACTTGCTTCCGACTTTTTTGGCATGGAGCATGTACCCCAAAAGGCGGTTACCATTGGCATCCGCACCATTCTCCAAGCCAAGAGAGTGATTATGATGGCCTGGGGTGAGGGGAAAACAAAGGTTGCAAAAAACACCATAGAGGGTCCGGTTACCGATGCGGTACCCACCTCATTTATGCAGCAGCACATGAATGCCGCTGTCTATCTGGATCACTCAGCCGCCTCAGAGTTGACCCGGGTGAAAACCCCTTGGCTGGTAGGTCAGTGTAACTGGACCGACCGGTTAATTCGTAAGGGGGTGGTTTGGTTGTGTCAGATAACAGGCAAGTCTATTTTAAAACTGACCGACCGCGACTACAACGATCACGGAATGACCGATCTGATTGTTGAGATGGGTTCGGCTCACTCCATCAACATTAAGGTTTTCAACGATCTGCAGCATACCATCTCAGGATGGCCGGGCGGAAAACCGAACGCCGACGATTCTACGCGTCCCGAAAGGGCACTCCCCTACCCCAAACGGGTGGTTCTGTTTAGCCCTCACCCCGACGACGATGTCATCTCGATGGGAGGAACCTTTGCCCGTCTGGTTCAGCAAAAACACAAAGTGCATGTTGCCTACCAAACCTCAGGGAATATCGCAGTGAGCGACGACGATGTGGTAAGCAATCTGGATGCCATGAACGAGTTTCGTCATATTTGCCAGACCGAAGGGCTCGATATCAAGAAGTTATACCATAGCGTAAAAGATTTCCTGGAAGGGAAGAATCCCAGCGATCCGGACATCGAGGAGGTTAGGCTCATGAAGGGAGCCATTCGTCGCGGCGAAGCCAAGGCTGCCTGTCGCTACTTTGGTATTCCCGAAGAACAGATCCATTTTCTCGATCTGCCCTTTTACGAGACAGGTACTGTACAAAAGGCCCCAATTAGCGAAGAGGATGTCGAGATTGCCATGAAGTTGCTGCAAGAGGTGAAACCTCACCAGATTTACGCTGCAGGCGACCTTTCCGACCCCCATGGCACCCATCGGGTCTGTATGAATGTAATTCTGGAGGCACTGAATCGGCTTAAGAATGAGCCCTGGTTTGCCGAGTGTCGGATTTGGCTCTATCGCGGAGCATGGCAGGAGTGGGATATCGACCAGGTAGATATGGCAGTTCCTTTAAGCCCCGAGGAGGTAATGATCAAACGGAAGGCCATTTATAAACACAAATCACAAAACAACGGCCCCATGTTTCCCGGCTCCGACAGCCGCGAGTTCTGGCAGAGGGCGGAAGACAGGAATCATGCAACCGCTGTATTGTACGACAAACTGGGTATGGCCGAATATCAGGCTATCGAAGTGTTTGTCCGCTATGAGTTATAAGGAATAAGGCAAAAAAAGAGGAGCGCCGGTGTGATAAGTAACCAAATCACACCGGCGCTCCTCTTTTTTTTCAGTAACTATCTGATTTTATGACCGGCCAATGCATAATAGAAAATCATCAGGTAGGCAGGGAAACAGATCCAGTAACCCGATTGCATGCTCGATGTAAGATCAGATAACCAGCCATACAATACCGGGAAGATGGCACCGCCCACAATCGCCATCACCAACAGCGAAGAGCCCACCTTGGTAAATTTTCCCAGATCGGACATAGCCAGAGGCCAGATAGCGGGCCACATCAGCGAGTTGGCCAGACCCAGCAACGCAACAAACCAAATGGATAGAGAGCCGGGAACCAGCACGATAGCCAGCGAACTGATCAATCCGATGATAGAACAGGCAAAGAGAGCCTGACTCTGCGAAATGTATTTGGGAATAAAAAAGACACCCACCAAATACCCCACTACCATACAGATAACCGTATAGGAGGTAAACGTTTCCGGATTGGGCAATTTCAGCGAAGAGGCGTAGTCTACAATGGTAGCCATGGCAACCGTCTCCACACCCACATACACAAGGAGGGTAATCAGACCCAGCATCAGATG
>CAYVJA010000020.1:3382-39987 GCA_964451605.1 uncultured Bacteroidales bacterium
CTGCCCTTCGCCCGAATCGGTATCGTCTTCACCCACCGCTTTTACCTCCGGAAGGGGAACCAACATCGATACCAGGCCCAACAGCACAAAGGTGCCGGTAATCAGATAGAAGGGGAAATAGATATCCTGAAGCGCCACATTTTCGAGATCGAGGAAAAGACTCAAAAAGATAGGGGCAATGGCCCAGGCAGCTTTATTGGCAATACCCATCATACTCATACGGGTAGCGGCACTCTCCATGGGGCCCAATATAGTAATATAGGGATTAACGGCAGCCTGTAACAGGGTATTGCCAATACCACTGATAAACGAAGCCAGAAGGAAAAGCGCAAAACTCTGCATCCTTGCAGCGGGCACAAAGAGGAAAAGCCCCAAAGCAAAGAAGAGGAACGACACCACCATAGCCCGCTTATAGCCAATACGCTTGATAAGCAATCCGGAAGGGTAACCAAAGATTACGAAGGTAGAGAAGGTAGCGCCCAGTACCAGGTATGATTCGCCCTTCGAAATGTCGAGGGCTTCGCGCAAGAAGGGCACAATCAGACCATTAATACCCAAAGCGAATCCAATCATAAAAAAGAGGACCCCTACAAAAAACAGGGGGCCGACATAACTCTTAGAAGAGGCAGGAACAGACATAGGTTTTCGGGTTAATTAAGAAATGAGGGTTAGTTGCTGAACGAAGATAACGAGAAAAACTCAGACTAACCAGACGCAAAAAGCTATTCTGCAACATAAAACGGGATTCTGAGGGGTTGCAGGGTTGGATTCACAAAAAAAAAGCAGCAATTTTACAGAATATCACACCCATCGTAATCATAAAATTCCATGGACATTCAGAAACTTTTCGAACAATTTGAAGCCACAGGCCAATATCAAAAGGGCGGTCCCCTCGGCGCCGGACATATCAATGAATCATTCCTGGTTCGCACCCAATCGCCAGCCGACCCCGACTATGTCCTTCAAAAAATCAATCATGCTATATTCAAGAATGTAGATCAGTTGCAGGAGAACATCTGCCGCGTAACCGACCACATACGGGAAAAACTGACAGCACTCGGAACCGATCGGATCGAAAACCGTGTATTGAGGCTGATCCCCTCTAAAGACGGAAAATGGTACCACCGCGACAAGGAGGGTTCCTACTGGCGTCTGATGGTCTTTATCCCCGACAGCGTCAGCTATAACGACAGCATCACACCCCAACTGGCTCTTGCGGCAGGAAAGGCATTTGGTGAATTTCAGTCTATGCTGGCCGATCTGCCCGGTAAACCTCTTCACGAAACTATCCCCAATTTTCACAACATGGAGGCCCGACTGGCCACCTTCCGTGAGGCGGTAAAAAACAACAAGGCAGGAAGGTTGGCTAAGGTGCAGTTTATGGTAGATGAAATCGAGAAACGGGCCGACGACATGTGCAAAGCCGAACGGATGCACCGCGAAGGGGTGCTGCCTAAACGCATCAACCACTGCGATACCAAAGTAAACAATGTGCTGTTCGACCCTAACGGAGAGGTTCTCTGCGTTGTCGACCTTGACACCGTGATGCCGGGCTATGTACTGTCGGATTATGGCGACTTCATGCGCACAGGAGCCAATACAGGTGCCGAAGATGATGCCGACCTGAGCCGGATCTCCATCAATCTGGATATCTTCAGGGCCTACACAGAAGGCTACCTGGCCACCGCATCAGGCTTCCTGACTTCGATTGAGACCAACCACCTGGCCTTTGGAGCCAAGCTGCTCACCTACATGCAAACGGTACGTTTCTTTGCCGATTATCTCGACGGGGATACCTACTACAAAATTCACCACCCCGAACACAACTGGCAACGCACCCAGGCGCAATTTGCCCTCCTTACCAACATGGAAAAACACTTCGGCGAAATGTGTGCTATTGTGGAGCAGGCATCATCTGGACCTCAAGCACATTTTTCTGCGACAGAATCGTCTTCATAACCTTCTGCAGATCGGAAGGTTTCAGCTTTTCAACAGCCTGACGATACGGTTCGGTAATGTTGAGCCCGTCGCGGAAAAGGGTAATGGCAGCCGACTGCCAGAAACTGTTCTCCATAACATTCTCCTTGTGTTGCTTTAGCATGGCCTCTCTCACCTTCTGAAAATCCTCTGGACGGGGCCCCTCCTTTGCAAATTTTTCAGCCTCTTCGTGGATAATCGACAACATACGATCCTTGATGGCCGGATCTGTATCGAACCGCATCGAAAGCAGTGCCGTAGGCTCAGGAATCCTGACCAGGCTTCCGGAGGTACTCACGCCATAACTTCCACCCTGCTCCTCACGAATGGTTTCGAGATAACGGTTACCCAAAATCTCACCGATGGCATTTACGCAAATCGCATTTTTCAGGGTGTATTTCAATGCACCGTTATACACCACATAATTCGATGATTTTTTCACGGTCTGAGGAAATGCAAAGGCATTAACCACCTCACCTTTCGGATAGCGGATCTTCCAATCGGTAAATTTCTCGCGGGTTTGGTCCGAAGGCAGCCCCCCCAGCCAGGTGAGCAGAGCCTCCTTTATAGAATCAGGAGTAAGGTTACCTACCAGCAGAAAGGTAAAATCGGCTCCGTTCGAAAAACGGCTTTTGAAAATTTCATAGGCTTTGCCTGAATCCACCGAATCGAGTGCGGCCAGATTTAACCGCTTGACACGCGGGTGCCGGTTCGACAACATAGTCTGAACCGTATCGGTAAAATTCTGTCCCGGATCGGAGGCAACATTGGCAAGCGAAGTGCGGTATGAGTTCATCGTCGCCCGAATACCCTTTTCGTCAAAACGGGGTGCCGTAAAAAAGAGATAATTCAACTGCAGAAGGGTGGCCAGATCTCTCACCGACGAGTTGCCGCTTAACGACTCATAGTAGTTATTCAACGACGGAGAGATGGAGACATTCTTTCCGGCAAGGAGTTTATTCAAATCGGTCGAAGAGAAGGACCCCAGCCCGCTGCTGCTTACAAGGGGAACAGCCAGCGAAGCAGAGTAAAGATCGGCCGGGTTCTGAACTTTCGAAAGGCCCCCTTCGCTCCATGCCGAGAACATAATCTCATCTTCTTTGAAGGTTGTGGGCTTTAAAAGCACCCTTACCCCGTTAGAAAGTTGCCACTCAGTTAAATCGAGGGCTTTATGGTAAATCTCCTTCCGGATAGTTGCCGGAGAGGGTACCGTTTCTACCAGAGGTTTATCCGACATCTGATCGCGGTAAGGTTCGGGCGTCATGGTTTCGGTCGCTTTCAGAAGTGCCAAAAGCGACTCCTTTGCTGGAAGCGGTGCATCCGGCTTATGCGCACCGGTTACTGACACCACAATGTTAGAGCGGGTAAGATAACCCTTCGACACCGCATTTACCTCCTCAAGTGAGATGGCAGGAAGAGCGCTCCTTAACCGATTGTACTCCCATTCGATACCGGGAGTGGGAACGCGATCCAGGAAATGACGTACATACTGATTCACAAACGATTCCGAACGCTGTTTCTCCCTTTCGTTATACTGCTGTTCCAGACTGCTCATCAACATGGCTTTTGCTCTGTCGAGCTCGGAGGGAAGAAAGCCGTGCAGTTGCATTCTGCGGGCTTCACGCAGAATTGCCTCAAAGGCAATTTCCACCTTATTATCGACGGGAGCGGCGGTTAAGGCAAACCCGTCTTTGCTCCGGACCAGATTGGTAAACGACCCCCCGGCCGAGGCAAACGGAGGATTCTCCGACTGGCGGAGTTCGGCAAAACGTTGCGACAACATCATTGAGATGAGCGCATGCTTTACCGAAAGCATATAGGCACCCTCCGACTCTTTTAACGCGTCGGGAATAGGATCATGCTTGAAATAGATCTCCATACGGGTTGAGCGGGCCTCCGGATCGGAGAGTACAGCAACCAAAGGCTCATCATTGTCGGCAATGGGATAGACAATGCGGGTTGCAGGATTCACCGGTGCAGGAATATCAGCAAAGAGTGCTTTAATACGCTGCTCAACCGCCTGCGGATCGATATCGCCCACCACCACAATGGCCTGAAGATCGGGACGGTACCATTTCTTATAGTAGGCACGAAGCGTTTGGTAGGTAAAATTATTAATGATGGCTGTATCGCCGATGACATCTCTCTTGGCATACTGCGAACCCGGAAACATCCCC
Source organism: uncultured Bacteroidales bacterium (assembly GCA_964451605.1). Classification (GTDB taxonomy): domain Bacteria; phylum Bacteroidota; class Bacteroidia; order Bacteroidales; family UBA4181; genus JAQVSH01. Next base: position 7,537 of record CAYVJA010000020.1, read on the forward strand.
TTCATCGAGGCCGACCAGAGCCGGCGGCTGGCAGTCTGTCCCGTGCGCCACTCCTCACGGATTACCCCTCTCTCCTTGTCGATCTCTTCGTCGTTCAGCGAGATAAATCCCGACCAATCGTGCAGGACCAAAAGTGCACTGTCGATAATCGACGGCCGGGTAACCGGAACATTCGAGAGATTATAGACGGTTTCGTCGAGCGAGGTGTAGGCATTGATATTCTCACCGAATTTCACACCTAGCGCCTCCAAATAGTTTATGATGCCCTTACCGGGATAATTTTTGGTTCCATTGAATGCCATATGCTCCAGAAAATGAGCCAGTCCATTCTGACTATCCTCTTCGAGGATGGCGCCTACATTCTGAGCAATGTAAAAATCGGCTCTTTGGGCAGGCAACGTGTTTTTTCGCACGTAGTAAGTGAGGCCGTTCTCCAACCGGCCATATCGCACCTGGGGATCGAGTGGTACCTGCACGGCAGGTGCCGAAAGGTTTTGCGCGTTTACGGCAACACAAGAGAACAGCCAGAAACAGCCAATTTGCAACAAATTTTTCATCATACGGAAATTAGAAATGAGCAAAGACAAAGCTACAAAATTCCCCTATCGGATGTTTCTCCAGGACTGACACAATCAGCACAAATTTTCGACGGGTTGTCGCATCGGCCTGCCGAATTGACAGCAAACCCACAATGGTACAACATTTGAAAAAGGGGATGCAATGTTTCACTTAAACTCATATCATCATGCAAAAAGGTTCTATAGGCGTTACTACCGAGAATATCTTTCCGATTATCAAGAAATTCCTTTACTCCGACCACGAAATCTTTCTGCGGGAGATCATTGCGAATGCCATCGATGCCACCCAGAAATTAAAAGCCGTCTCTGCTGCCGGAGAGTTCTCCGGATCGACCGAAAACTTGTCGATTGCGGTGAATCTCGATGCTGACAAAGGGACACTTACCGTTAGCGACCGCGGTGTGGGAATGAGTGCCGAAGAGGTGGAAAAGTATATTAATCAGATTGCCTTCTCCAGTGCCGGAGAGTTCCTTGAGAAATACAAAAGTCAGCTGAATGGGGTAATCGGACACTTCGGGCTGGGTTTCTACTCATCCTTTATGGTTTCGAAAAAGGTAGAGGTGATTACCCGTTCTTACCGCGAAGGGAGTAAAGCCGTAAAGTGGAGCTGCGACGGAAGCCCGGAATATACGCTTGAAGAGGCAGAAAAAGCAGAAAGAGGAACCGATGTCATCATGTATATCGATGAGGAATCGAAAGAGTTTCTCGAAAAGAGCCGCATCGAAGGATTACTGAAAAAATATTGCCGGTTTCTGCCGGTCGAGATTACATTCGGGAAAGTTACCGAGTGGAAAGAGGGGAAAGAGGTAGAAACCGACAAAGACAAGGTGATTAACAACACCCGTCCTCTTTGGAACAAGAAACCTTCGGAGGTAAAAGAGGAGGAGTATTCGGAATTCTACTCAGAAATTTTTCCGACAGCCGAGGAACCCCTGTTTCATATCCATCTGAACGTTGACTTTCCCTTTAATCTTACCGGGATTCTCTACTTCCCCAAGATAAAAGACAACCTGGATATTTCGCGGAATAAAATTCAGCTCTATAGTAATCAGGTCTTTGTTACCGACACCGTTGAGAGCATCGTGCCCGATTTTCTCACCCTGCTGCATGGCGTCATCGATTCGCCAGATATTCCGCTGAATGTTTCGAGGAGCTATCTCCAGAGCGACAGCAATGTGAAAAAGATCTCCAACCATATCACCAAAAAGGTGGCCGACAGGCTTGAAGAGATCTTTAAAAACAATCGCGAAGAGTACGACAAGAAGTGGGATAACCTGAAGCTCTTTATTGAGTATGGTATGCTTACCGAAGAGAAATTCGCGGAAAGAGCCCTCAAATTTGCGTTGGTGAAGAACAGCGAAGGGAAATACTATACGCTCGACGAATACAAAGCCCTGGTCGAACCCCGACAAACCGACAAGGATAATAAGATTGTCTATCTCTACACCCACGATGCCGTACAGCAATTTACCTTTGTAGAGGCGGCCCGCAATAAAGGCTACGACGTACTGCTCTTCGACGGCAAATTGGATTCGCACTTCATAAACCATCTGGAGAGCAAATTGGAAAATATCCGTTTTGCCCGCGTCGATGCCGATGTGATTGACAAACTGATTCAAAAGGAGACGCCCAAAGAACCGGGTCTGGCACCCCGCGAACAGGAGGATTTACGCATCCTGCTCCAGCCGGTGTTGCCCTCCGAAGGCCACTATTTTGTAAGCTTTGAGGAACTTTCGGAAGAGGATGCCCCTATGCTGCTTACCCAATCGGAATTTATGCGCAGAATGCGCGAGATGTCGGCTATGGGAGGAGGTCTTAACTTCTACGGGAATCTGCCCGAAAACTATACTTTGGTAGTGAATACAGCCCATCCCCTGATTAAGCGCCTGGCCGGAGAAAAAAACCAAGAGTTGGGTTCTCTGCTCAACGAAGTGGAATCGGAACTCACCCCGGTAAAACAGGAATTGGAGGCTGTTCGCGAAAAGGTGAAAGGGAAAAAAGCGGAGGAGATTGGCGAAAGCGACAAAGCATGGCAATCGGAACTGGAAGAGAAAGAGCAAACCCTGACTGCCCGAAAAGAGGAGGCTCTGAAAACGTTCGGAAAAGAGCAGGCGCTTCCCAAACAACTGGTCGACCTTGCACTGTTGGCCAACAATCTTTTAAAAGGCGAATCCCTATCGCTATTTATTAAGCGAAGTTTAACATGGATGAAGGAATAAATGACACAAGAATTTGGTGTATACCCATCCGATAGATACTTTTGTTGTAAGTAAGTTGCAGCAGCCCATTAAACCTTGGCTCGTTTTTTGTATCTCACTCAGCAAACACCCTAAGCACTTAATCATTTATCCTTAAATCAATCATCACATGAAACTGAAATTTGCAAGCATTTTGTTAGCATTTGCCACGATGGCCTTCACGGCTAACGCTCAGGTTAACGGCCCTGCCGGTGTTGCAGGCGGCAAGTACGAAGGCGCACAGAAGAAGGGAATCGCCGAAGGAAAGGGAAAGGTTGTAGGCGAAGACACCTATGAGGGCACCTTTAAGAAAGGATTTCCCGAAGGAACCGGAGTCTATGTTTTCGGTGCAGACCGGGTTGTTAATGAATATCCCTTTGCTAAAGGCGATAAGTATGAAGGCGAATTCAAGAAAGGAGCTTTCACAGGAAAGGCCAAGATCACCTTTGCCGATCCCGAAAAAGGGGTTCTTGAAGGCTACTTCGAAAATGCCAAATACCTGGGTCGTACCAAAGATGGTTACGAAGTACTGACCAAAGACAACATTGTACGTGTAGTGGTAAAGCAGAACGGAACCTCGTTTAACAACATTACAGTGAGAGGCTTACAATATTTTGCCCAGGTAGGGAAAGCCAACCTCGAATTCGAGGAAGAGGGCACAACAGCCTCCTACTCTGATCTGAAATCGGAAGCCTTCCCCTTCACCGTACATCTTACCGGATCGGCTCCCAGCAACGGAACCAAATGCGAACTCAAAGTGTTAATTGAAAGACCCGGAACCTGGCAGATTGATTTAACCACTAACTAATCAGTTGCCCTTTTCCATCCGTCTTTCTTTTCTATCGGTTCAAAAAAAATAGCTTCCTAAAGAGATACACTTTAGGAAGCTATTTTTTTGTGTATATGGTACCCGTTTATCCTCTTAGCCGGAGTTGAAGCTCCGATTAAAGAATACTGTCAGGCTCCAAAGTCATCGAACATCAACATCTCTTTCGGCACACCCAGATTGTCGAGCATAACCTTTACCGCATTTGCCATAGGGCCGGGACCGCACATGTAGTACTCGATATCTTCCGGAGCCTCATGATTCTTAAGATAGTTATCGAGAATTACCTGGTGAATAAAGCCGACATATCCCCTCCAGTTATCCTCCTTACGCGGCTCAGAAAGAGCAATATGGAAACTGAAGTTAGGGAACTCCCGCTCAATGGCACGGAAATCCTCTTCATAGAAGATCTCATTCGCCGAGCGTGCTCCATACCAGTAGGAGATTTTGCGATCGGTGGTTTTCAGGGTATGGAACAGATGTAAGAGATGCGACCGGAGCGGAGCCATACCGGCACCACCGCCAATATAGAGCATCTCACGTTTTGTATCGAGAATATGGAATTCACCGTAGGGGCCCGAGATATTAACCTTATCACCCGGCTTGAGCGAGAAGATATACGACGAGCAGATGCCGGGTTTTACATCCATCCATCCGCCCTTGGCCCGATCGAAAGGAGGCGTGGCAATACGAATATTCAACATAATAATGTTGCCTTCGGCAGGATGGTTGGCCATAGAGTAAGCCCGGTAGGTCTCTTCGGTGTTTTCGCACGACAGACCCCATAGCTTAAATTTATCCCACTCACTCCGAAACCGCTCATCCACATCGATATCCTTGAAATGCATAGCATATTTGGGAACATCAATTTGAATATAGCTGCCCGACTTAAAGTTGAGTTGCTCTCCTTCGGGGAGTTTCACAACAAACTCCTTGATAAAAGAGGCCACATTCCGGTTCGAAACCACCTCGCAGGTCCATTTTCGGATACCGAGTACCTCTTCAGGTATCTGAATTTTGAGATCGCCCCGCACCTTTACCTGACAGCCCAGACGCCAATTATCACGAATCTGCTTACGGGTAAAAAAGCCCACCTCGGTGGGTAGAATAGATCCTCCACCCTCGGTTACCTGACAGCGGCACATTCCGCAACTCCCGCCGCCGCCACATGCAGAGGGAAGAAATATCTTTTGCTCGCTCAGCGTATTCAGGAGGGAATTGCCCGACGATGCCTCAATTTCGTTTTCGTTGTTAATGGTAATTTTTACGTTGCCCTGCGCAACGAGTCTTTTTTTAGCATACAACAGAACTGCCACCAGAATCAACACCACAACGGCAAAGACAGCCATCCCGATGAAAATTGTGGTAGACGCAACAGATAATATCATTGTGATCATCAATTAAGAAATAGAAATTCAATTACTAAAGGTGAACTTAGATTTGTATTCCCATGAAACACATAAACGAGATGGCCATCAACCCTGTAATAATAAAGGTGATACCCAATCCGCGCAGGGGTGCCGGAATATGTGAGTAGGCAATCTTTTCGCGGATGGCGGCAATAGAGACAATGGCAAACAACCAGCCCACTCCCGAGCCCAACCCAAACACCGTAGCTTCGGCTACATTGGCATAATTCCGTTCCTGCATAAAGAGCGACGCTCCCATGATGGCGCAATTCACCGCAATAAGCGGAAGAAATATACCCAACGAATTATAGAGAGCCGGGGCAAATTTTTCCACCACCATCTCAACCAGTTGTACCAGGGCAGCAATAACGGCAATGAACATCACAAAGGAGAGAAAAGACAAATCGATGTCGGCCAAAGAGGGGGAAATCCAGGAGAGAGCTCCGGGTGCAAGCATATATTTCAACATCAAATAGTTTACCGGCACTGTGACAAGCTCAACAAAGATCACTGCAATACCAAGCCCCATTGCGGTTTTTACCGATTTTGAGACTGCCAGATAAGAACACATGCCCAGGAAATAGGCAAAAATCATGTTCTCGACAAAAATGGCCTTAACGAAAATAGTAAGCAAATTTTCCATCTATCCGGTATCTTATTATTTTTCAATCATTTCACGGTTCCTGGAACGTTGGAACCAAATAATGCAACCCAACAAAATCAAGGCTGCGGCGGGCTGAATAAAGAGCCCGTTATTGGAATAGCCTGCCTCGTATACAAATCGGGGAATAATCTGCAAGCCGTAAATAGTGCCCGATCCGAAGAGCTCCCTCAAAATGGCAATGACAACAAGAATCATGGCATAACCCAATCCGTTACTTATCCCATCGATAAAGGAGGGCCAGGGTTTATTAGCCATTGCAAAGGCTTCAAGCCGCCCCATCAGGATACAGTTGGTGATAATCAACCCCACATAGACCGAAAGCTGCTTACTCACCTCGTACGAAAAGGCCTTAAGAATCTGATCGACCAGAATTACCAGAAAGGAGATAACAACCAGTTGCACAATAATGCGGATACTGTTGGGGATGGAGTTCCGCATCAACGAAATAATCAGGTTCGAAAAGGCGGTAACGAGCATTACAGAGATACCCATTACAACAGCAGGCTCCAGCTTTACCGTAACGGCAAGTGCCGAACAGATCCCTAAAACCTGTACCGAAATAGGATTCTCTTTATTCAGCGATTTGGTAAGCTGCTTATAGGTTTCGGACGAAAACATATTCATAGTCTATTCCGATTTAAGGTTAGAAAAATAGGGCTGAAAAGCCTTCAGACAGTTGTATAACATAGCCTGCACACCTTTGCTGGTGAGCGTACCGCCCGAAATGGCATCGACCGTGAAGTCGTTGGGTTGATACGAGCCCTTTTTTAACAGGGAAACAGAGACAAATCCTCTCTCCGGATCAACAAATTTTTTCCCTGCAAACTGTTGTTGATATTCGGATGTCGAGATCTCGGCACCCAACCCGGGAGTCTCTCCCTGGTGTGCAAAGACAACCCCGCTTATCGTATTTCTGTCGGGTCCCAGAGCCACAAAGCCCCAGATTTTACCCCAAAGTCCCTTGCCATGCAGAGGCACAACATAGAAGGTCTGATTCTCTTTTTGTGCCAAATAAAGTACCTGCTCATCGCCGGAAGCATCGGCGGCACGTTTCCCTTCTACCACCTTACCATCGGCTATTACCAGCTCCTCTTTTACATACTCACGAAACAGTTGTTCGGCATCGGCCGGTGTAGAGGTCACTCCAAGCGACTTGAGAATATTGCGATAGCTCTCTATCTGAATATTTCTCTGCTGGTATGGGGCCAGCCCCAGTGAGGCCACCGCCAGTCCTGCCGACACAATGAGTACCATGGCAGCCGAGAAAAGAAAAATATAGGTATTACTAAAATTCTTCATCTTGAATAGGTTTAATACGTACGTCCAATTCTCACACTTTTGCCACTCTGCGCAAGCGACGCTTAATATTGGCCTCTACAACGTAATGATCTACCAACGGAGCCATTGTATTCATAAAAAGGATGGCCAACATCATCCCTTCGGGATAGGCCGGATTAAATACCCGGATGAGAACTGCCATTACCCCGACTAAGAAACCGTAAATAAACTTCCCGGTATTGGTCTGTGAAGCCGATACAGGATCGGTTGTCATAAAAACTGCACCAAAAGCAAAACCGCCCATTACAAAATGGTACCAGAAGGGAAGCTCCATATAGGGATTCAAACCCGTCAGATTGCATACAATACCCATAAATGCACCTCCGGCAAATACAGAGAGCATGATTCGCCAGCTGGCAATTCCCGTAATGAGCAGAAGGGCTGCGCCCAGTAAAATGGCAAGGGTAGAGGTCTCGCCAATACTTCCGGGAATAAAACCCAGAAACATATCGGGGAACGAGGGAAGCCGGGAGATAAGCTGATCGACCGTCGAGCCGTCGGAGATGGCTGATTTGGCAATAGCCAGGGGTGTGGCCCCGGAGAAACCGTCAACCGTTTTTATACCCTCCTGCAGCCCTGACACCCAAACTTTATCGCCCGAAATAGCAGTGGGATAGGCAAAAAAGACAAACGCTCTGGCCACCAGCGCAGGATTCCAGATATTCATCCCCGTTCCGCCAAAAATCTCCTTTACAAAAACCACCGAAAACGCAGTTGCGAGTGCCACCATCCAAAGAGGAATATCGATGGGCATAATCAGAGGGATAAGCATACCCGAAACCAGAAATCCCTCATTGACCTCATGTCCTCTTGCCTGTGCAACGCCAAACTCTATACCTAAACCCACCACATACGAAACAATCACCAGCGGGAGAACACGCCACAAACCAAAAAGGAACTGCTGTAACCAGCCCGACTGCAGCCCGAAAGCCAGATCGTGCTGATATCCCGCGTTCCAGATTCCAAAGAGAAGAGCCGGGCCCATGGCTACTATCACCATGAACATGGCTCTCTTCATATCGTTTGCATCACGAATATGCGCCCCTTTTGCAGGAGCAACCGCACCGGGCACAAAGAGAAAGGTAGAAAATGCATCGTAGGTAGAATGCAACTTCTCAAACTTCCCGCCTGCCTCGAAATGGGGTTTAAGTTGATCTAATAATTTTTTTAACGCCTTCATTTACTATATAGTATTATTCAGAAAGGTTATCCCTTCATCTCCTTTGCCATATGATTCAAACTTTCGCGCAGTATTGCCTGAACAGGGGTTTTGGAGGGGCATATCACTTCGGCCAAAGCCAAATCCTCCTCAAGTACCTCATAAATACCCAAGGCCTCCATCTTATCGAAATCGGATGCAAGGCAGGCCTTCAACAACTGCATGGGATAGATATCCATGGGAACCACCTTTTCGTACAAACCGGTAAAGACAAAGGCCCGTTTCCCTCCGTGCATATTCGAATCGAGCCTGTAGGTTTTATTGCGGCAGAGCCATGAAAAGAAGGTTCTGGAGATACTGAACTTCTTCAGGCCGGGCATTATCCAACCCAAAAACTCCGATTGAACCCCTTCAGGAATTACAGTTACCATATCGTGCCGGAAACTGAGATAACCCTCCTCTCCTACTTGGTTTCCCGTGAGGACATTGCCACTAATAATCCGCAACTCGCCCTTCTGCAGCCGACCCGATACCAGATCCGATATCTGCAGCCCCTTTCTAACCTGGAAGTATTGCGGCCGGATAACCTCCGACCCGGCAAGAGCCAATACAATATCAGGCCTGTAAACCCCTTCGGTAAAGAGACGGCCAAGAATGATTACATCCTGAGGCGACAGTGTCCATACAATATCCCCTTTATTTATGGGGCTTACATGATGGATTTGCACACCTACATTGCCTGCGGGATGCGGTCCCTCAAAATAGCGAATCTCTGCCCCTTTAACCTTCTCAAAAAGCGGAGCAACGGCCTTATGGGCAGGAAGTCCCAGGAATAGCTTCCCGGAGGTGAGGCGCGAGAGCACCTGCATACCCGTCGAGAACTCGGTTTCCGAACCCTTTAAAACCACCTGATAGTCGGGAGCAAGAGGATCGGTACGAAATCCCGAGACAAAAACAGAAACAGGAATCGCCGTAGGATTGGCCAATAAACCATAGGGCCTCTCAACCAGCGAAGGCCAGATTCCACTTCCCAATATGCGCTCCACGAGTTGATCGCGCGACATTTTTGAAGGATCGGCTTTACCGAAGTCGACATACTGCTGTTCGGCAGCAGCCCTGACCACCACCTCTGACAAGAGTCGCTTCTCTCCCCGCACAATGGCCTCGACTTTACCGCTAACGGGCGAACAAAAGAGAATCCCGGGACAGTTTTTGTCACAAAAGAGAGGGGTGCCGGCCTTGACTTGATCGCCTTCACGAACCAGCAAGCGGGGAGTCAGTTCATGGAAATCGGAAGGTTTTAGTGCAAATAACCCCTTAACGGGTAAGGGAGAGATGTCCGGATTCGGCACGCCTTGCAAACGAATATCCAGACCCTTACTCAACTTTACAACTTCAGACATATAGTATTTTTTATTGCTGTTGCAGCAGTTCGTACAAAGCATCTAAACGGGGCGAGAGAATGATATCGGTGCGCCGGTTGGCTGCCCTTCCCTCAACACGCGAATTGTCATCGACTGGCATATATTCCGACCTTCCCGAAGGCAACACGCGTAGCGGCGACAGCCCGAATTCGGAGGTTAAAATTCGCGCCACCGAGGTAGCGCGAATTACGCTCAAATCCCAGTTATCTTTGAATTGCTGCGTATTGATAGGCACATTATCGGTATGCCCCTCTATCACCACATCGATATCAGCCTGCTTATTCAACACATCGGCCAAGAGAGCGAGGGCATCCTTTCCACGGGTATCGACCTGGGCACTTCCCGAACGGAACAGTAATTTATCCGACATCGCCACATAGACCTTCCCGTTACGGGTTGAGACAGTAAGCTCGTCGTTATTGAATCCGAGGAGCGCCTGTTTTACCCTCGACAAAAGCCCTTCGGTGGCTTCGCGCTGTGCTCTGATCATCGATTGAAGCTCCTCGATGGTCTTCTCCCGCTCATTAATCTCTCTCAACTTATCCTGTAGAGAGAGGTTCAACCGCTCCTTTTCCGATAGGTTTGCATTCAGCCATGCCAGTTGCGTTCTGATCTTTTCGCCCATGCGGGTAGTATCGGCCACAAGCGCAGACACCTCACGAAGAGTGGCGGCCAGCTTTTGCTCCAGTTCAACCCGTTTACTGTCGAGTTGTTCCAACTGGGTTTTTAACTCACGTTCCCGCTCGAGACCCGCCATTCGTGCCTGTTCGGAGTCGAGAAACTGCCGTTTCGAAACACACGACAATGCCAAAAGGGCCATCAAAAAGATGGGAAGAAGAGGGCAAAGCGCCCTGGACAGCGAAGTAAAAAAACCTCTTTTCATATGCCCTGCAGATTCTTGAAAAACAAGGGCAAAAGTAGTAAAAAGGGAGCAAAGCGAAGGGATTTCCCCAATCAAAAAGAAAAAAAACATGCTAGCTCTTGCACAAATCAGGGAGTCTGTGTACTTTTGCACCGCTTCTACAGGAAAGGGTTCTTCTCCATTCTGATTGATCCGGGGTGTGGCGCAGTTGGCTAGCGCACTTGCATGGGGTGCAAGGGGTCGAAAGTTCGAGTCTTTTCACCCCGACAATTTGGAGATCTATTCAGAAGCAAGGCCTGCAAATCGAAAGATTTGCAGGCCTTTTCCGTTTTGTACAGTCTGAATTCCGTCAACAAGCGGCCAACTTAACGGGGAGGTTCAAAATAGACGGGAGCCGGCTCAGAACGGGCCACACGTCCCAGACGACGAGGAGAAATTTCGACCTCACCCCTGACAAACTCGGGAATATTGTACGACTGCATACGCGAATCATTGTGACCGGGATCGGACTGGGGCAGAAGAAACGGTTTCGAAGCTTCGCCCCGATCATCGATATGTGCAAGGAACAGACGGGTATATAGTCCGTCGATACGCCGACTCGAGAAGACCATCCAACGGCCGTTCGACGACCAGGAGTGATAACTTTCCGTATTGTCGCTATTGATATTCGTCATACGGAAAGGCGTCCCATCGGCCGAAAGATCGACCATCCACAAATCGGCTTCAGGATGCCAGATGGGGAATTGGCCGTAATCGAAAGCGGTAAAGACCAGAAAGCGGCCATCGGGCGAAATTCTGGGGAATACTGCCGACCGTTGAATCACATTGGAGGAGACTACTGTATCGACCTGCTGCCCGAACTCCCCTGAAGCCGCATCGAAAGCCATTCTGCAGATAGAGTAGCGCACCTTCAGCAAGCTGTCGGGCATCCCGTCGGAAGAAGCAGTACAAAAGTAGAGATATCTCCCGTCGGGCGAAAAAGAGGGGTGTGTCTCCAGCCGGAATGCTGAATAGAGAAGAGAATCGGTGAAAAGCGTCTGGGTTTGCGTATCATAAACCACCAGATCCGAAGCCTCATCGTAGACCTCGGTAACCTTCTCCTTAGACATATGAAACTTCTGGAAGGTTTTATTCAGCGAAAACGCCACATACCGCCCCCCGGGGTGCCAGGAGGTATAGACACCTGCCGATATGGCTTCGGGACTTTTTAAATCGACCTTCTGCACCGTATCGCCGCTTATAAAAAGAGTGCCGCCAAACTTGGCACGCAAGTGAAACGACATCCTTTTGGGGTTGTACGACGAAAAAGAATGGCAATTCATGCATCCCCCATCGGTTTGCCGGTTCTCCATAACGGCCGTCTCCCGGAACGACGAGAGCGAACGCTGGTAAATTCCCAAATGCTTCCACATCTCATAGCCGGGAGGGATAAGACGGTAGGCCAGATGCGAATCGATGGAATCAGGTGAAACCGAGAATGAGAAAGAGGGAGCCTCGAACCAGGTTGAGCCCTTCTGTAAAAGAAGCCGGACCGTGATTTTACCTCCGACATTCGCAGAAAGCAAGCGTTTCCACTCTTTATCCGGAATAGAGATAGTTGACAATCCGTTCACCGAAAAGGAGTAACTGTCGGAGCCGCTGAAGAGGGCACGGACCCTCGCACAGCTATCTTCCACCCTGAACGAAAGAGGAGCAATATTGGGAGGAATGGTCACATCGGCATAATCAGGAAAAAGCAGAGGCCGTTCCGAAAGCGGCTCTCCCGAATCGGGACCCGAAGCACACCCTGCAATCAGGAACAGGCCCGACAGCATGTAGAGAGCAGTGCTGAGGAGTGACATTCTGACGCTAGTATATAAGCTCTTTATCATTGGGTTGCATTTTTTTCTCGAGCGAATTATCAAATTGGAGATAGTACCAGACTGTATTGCCGAAATCCTTTTTCAGCATCGCTTTGGCAACCTCCGGATTGGCCTGATGGGTCCGAAGCACACTGTGAAACAGTTCGAACTGTTTAAATACATCCGACGGAACCGGATAACTCTTTATCAAATCAGCATCCTGAGGATGGGTAGCAAGATACAACACCACAACCTGAGCCAGCAGAGAGGGGAATTTAGCATAATTGTGGTTAAAGAGTTGCGGCATATAATCCATCACCGCCTTCAAATCTTTGGTTAGCAGAAAATAGGCCATCAGATACTCAAAGGCCATCTTATTGCCGGGCTGAAGAGCTACATAATCCTCCAGAAAGAGAATCGGATGGCCTCTCGAAAAGAAGTCCTCCTGCGGAAGCAGATCTCGTTTGCTCTTCACCCAAACCAGATTATCCGACAGTGTGTCGGAAAGCGATAATTTCATCTGTCGGGCCCACCGTCTGTAATAGAGCGACTGCTCCAGAAGAGTGAGATATTTGCCGGCTACCTCATATTTTCGGTTAACCAGATTTGCCTGTGCCAGCCTGCGAAGGAGACGCGACTGGGTTCCCTGAGGATTTGCCACAGAGGCTTCGAACGCCCAACGAACCGACTCGTTCATCAACCCCATCTGATAATAGACCTCCTGACCAAAGAGAGGAATCAGGTTATTGGGGGTAAACGGGAGAAAAAGCGGATCGAAATCGGACGAAGAGAAGGATAAAAAATCGTCGAGCAGGCGCCCCTGCATAAACAACGAGAGATTGGCATACTGCCAGACCACACTGTGAGGTTCGGGATAGGCTTTGCACAATTCGAGCGCCTCAGGCCAATCCTGCATCATAACGGCATGATCGATATGCAGAATCTGTTCGGTATTCCGATTCCCTACCCATTTCACCGCCCCGAAGGCCAAAACTGCGATGAGCAGAAACGGACCAGCCTGACGATAACCGGCGGCATGATGCCTTTCTTCGGCAAGAGCGATCCGATCAGGCAGAATAAGCGGAAGCAGTACTAACGCAAGAGAGGTGAACCAAAGCAACAAAAGTAACGGTAGAAAAAAGGGAATTCCTCCACGCAACGTCAGGTTAGCCAGAAGAAGATCCGAGGGCAACCAGGTAAGATACAGCCGGCTTAGCAGCACCCAAAAGAGGAGAACCAGTCCGGCCAGCCAGATCATAGGGCCGGCAAACCGCTTTGGTTGCGAAATCCGCACTTCATCCACCACAAAAGCCAGAAGAGGGATCCAGACAGAAACGCCGCCGACAAAAAGTAAAAACAGTAAAATCACCCCCCTGACGGCTATACGTGACACTCGATGCTTTACTGCAAAACCCAACCTGACTCCTGCCAGCGAAAAGAGAAGCGAAACCGCCATAGAGGGAAGCAAGGCATGGTCGTGTTGAAGGGTAAAAAGGAGAAGAGGGGGAAAAAAAGCAAGAAGAAAAGCCAGTTCAGGCCGAACAACGGATTTTACCGACCGATTAAGCAACAAAAAAAGCGCGCCTCCCGACAAACCCAAAATGGCGGCCCCAACCAAAGGGTGATAGAAAAACTGCAAAAGAAACGCACCGATGTAGCCTGTAACACCTCCGGGTTGTTGAAGATAATCGATAAGATAGGTGCGGGTATAGAGAAACAGCTCTTGTTGCTCCATAAACAGCAGTTGGTATCTGCAAGCCGTGTAAAAGTATACAACCCAGCCTACAATCAGAAGGATACCGAAAACAGGCAGGAGGGGTACCGACAGCTTAAACTTTGGCATAAGGCAATGAAGAATAGGTAATGTAGTAGAGACAATAGCAGCTAAAAAACAAAGGTACAAGAAAAGTGGTAAGATAGATGGCGGGTAAGAAAAAAAGGGGCTGCCGTTACGGCAGCCCCTTTTGGAGACGTTGCTACCCCTCGCGGGGAGCAGATCGCAGATTAGTACCTCTGACCGTTGGCAATTTTCCGACGTTTGGCCAGCGAATCAACCAAAACAGGGGTATTGAGCGTACGAATCATTTCGAAGACACCACTACGGCCAGGATACTCATCACCAGCGTCGAAGAAGGTGTGAATCTTTTGAGCCGTATTATCCACATAAGAGGAAAGAGGATACATACCATAACCACGCAAGCTGATATCACGGATAATAAGATCGGTCTCTTTAATCCAGGGCATTTTGTAGAAGGTCTCAGGGCTCCAGGCCGTAGCCGGATCAAAGAGCGCATCTGCATCAATACTCCACAGGTCCATATTATAAGGAGAGGAGTGGATTAACTCAAACCGGTTGGTCATAGGATTGTAGATTAAACCCACACCCGAATGACGAAGAGCAGTACCCACGATGTTAGTAGAGAAGATATAGAAATTGCTCTTGTAATCGAAAACATACGACAAGTCACTCTCGATCTCTTCGGTTTCGGGATCGTCGACTACGGTGTTTGCATAGTCGTCAAGAGAAGGCATATCCTCGATATTGCCGTTTTCGTCGGGCAAAACCAAAATGGTAAAGACCTTATTCTTCTCCAAACCAAATCCCACGATGGCACCTTCAGGTGCACCCGTATAGCCCAAAGCAACCGGATCGTAGAAGGTGATTCCCGAAAGGGAGGTCAACTCCATCCAGATCTTCTCCGAACGTCTGTATTTGGGTACCCAGTTTTCGGCGTACACTTCTGACGTCCCCGATTCAGGATCTAACCGGAGGATACGCGAAGGGGTAATAGGATCCATTTCAGGGTCGCCCATGTTACGGGAATGGTCGGTAGCCACGATAAATTCACCATTGGGAAGGGCCGCGAGCGACCCCCCAATGTTGATAAAGTACTTACCGGAGTTGTTGATGGCATCGAAAGCATGCGGATAGTGCGTCCAGCTGGCGCCGTCATCTTCCGAAACCAACATCCCTTTGGTTTTTACCACAATCACCCCGTCCGAATTTTTTGCCATCATAGGCAGAGAGGTGTTAATCAGGTTATTGCCATAAGGAGCATAGCGGGCAAAATTCTCAACCGAAAGATTCTGCTTTTCCTGGTTGCGTACAACAAAGATATTGTCGCTGTAGGAATTGGCAAGTCTTTCGTTAACACGCCGCTCGGCAGCCAAAAGAATATTCCCGTTGTCGAGACGTACTGCATGAGGATTACCCACCCAGGTATTCTCGTTGATTACCGGAATAAAGGAGGCCTTCAGGGCAGCAGAAAACTCCTGCTGAACCGTATTATCTCCCTCAGGAAGAATCACAGGAGCAATCTCAAGTAAACCGGCCTGTTTCAGGTAATAGTACACCCGGTTCTCCTTGCGGTTAATCACAAGATACTTGCTGGCAGCAAAATACTCTACACCGGTAGTATCTTTATACACTTTCAAATTGTCGTCTTCAATCTGGTTGTGATCGTACGCAAAATCGCGATCGATATCCGATTTATTGCACGCTCCAAACGCTGTGGCAATCAACAACAAACCAAAGATATGTTTTTTCATAGTCATAGTCATCAGAACGATTATTTATTGTAAATAAAGCGGATATACTCGTAAGAATCGGGGGTAACCAACTTAATCAGGTAAGTACCCGAAGGATTGTTCCCCATCTGAGCCGCCGTCAATGCCACAGTGTAGTTACCCGGCTGTCTGTACTCATCGACCACTGTATTGATCAACACACCGTAGTAATTGTGTACCGACAGAATTACCCGGCCGGGAGTAACCAGACCAAAGGTAGCGGTAGCAGCACCCGAGGCAGCGTTCCACGGATTGGGACCAAAGGCCAGAGGAGCAGCCTCAGGCATCTGATCAGGCAACGGCTGATAGCTTGATTGCTGCTGAAGAGTCAGACCTGTAGCAACCGCCCTTCCAAAACGTTTCGAAGAGACATTGCCTCCGCCATTGGTAGCAAAACCGGCATTCACGGTAGGATTCAGGAAGTTAATCAACAACGGGTCAGGAAGAACAGAGGTCCAAACCTCATTGTCGTACGAATAATAGGCCTGAAGGGTAGGATTCCCATCAATCGGTTCGGTACGGAGTTTCAGGTAAACCGGCAGATTAACATCGGGAACATCAACCGATACAACAGGCGAGCTATTCGACCACTGGTAATTAAGACGCAACCCTTCGTAGGCACCCACGGCATAACTCAGGAAGTTATCCGAACCCGAATTACCGTTACGCAGCATAAACCCGGCAAAGGAGCCCTTACCCGTATTGGCAAGTGAATCGACCTTCACATCCATCTCAAGACGACCGCGAGTGTTAACACTTTGCTGATAGAGGAAAGGAGCTTTCGAGAGCAACCCGGCAGCCGAGCTGACATCAGTCTGGATAATCAGTTTCTCTTCGACAGAACCCTCGTACTGCAGAGCGTTAGAGGTTTGCATTACGCCAATACCACGGATATCGAAACCGCCCTTGTGCTGAACCAGTTTCAGACGGTGCAGACCCTGGCTGAGGAAAATGGGATCGGAACGAACCCATACCCAGTTGCTCCAGCTCGATTTCGGAGTGCCGAGCGTGTTAGAAGCACGAACATTGTCGATTTCGAAGTTGAACTTGGCCTCATTACCCCCGGCAGCAATCTCTGCCTGCAGAATATACAAACCATCGTCCTGAACATCGATAGAGTAAACAGTCCATTCGCCGGCATTGGTCCAGCCGATGTTGCCACCGCCACCCAGGTCGACACCTTCGTTACGGCCCATACCGCCGCCTTCATTGTTGGTGCTGAAGTCGAAATAGGCATTATACATACCGCCTAAGTCGTACTGCCATGCCAGCCAGCTGGGTCCGGGAACAGGGAAAGCCGTACCGGTGTAAGGAGAGGTTTCAACAACAGGCATTGCATCTGTACCGGGATGTACATAGCCGGCATCCGGTTGATCTTGAGCCCTATCGAGTGTAAAGTACATCTTACCCAAATCCTGATTGGCAGCCCACATGTAATAATCAAGCGTGTGAGTCCCCTCCTCTATAAATACCGCATCGGCTAAAACAGTAGTAGGAGTCAATGACCAACCATTCTTAGGCAATGTAGTTCTCGGAGATATGGGCGAACCATCGAGGAAGAACTGGAAAGTAGCCGTATTACCGCGTCCAATATCGAGACCAACACGATAGTAACCCGACTGTTCAGCCTTAATAGTATAGCGTAACCAGTCGTTGTTAGAGGTACCGTTGATATAGGGACCGTATGAATTTTCACCCATATTAGGATTATAATCACCATAGGAAGAACGCTGCGGACGATATTTTGCATAAGCACCGGCAGATCCAACACCTGCGTCGTTGTCGCGGAACGAAAGACCTGTACCTCCCCAGTCGTACTCAACAGCATAGAAACTACCCGGAATGGTGATGGGATCGTCATCGCCTCTTAGAGGAGTAGTAGGCTGGTAAGCAATGACACGGTGGTTGTTGTTCTTGCTCATATCGGGCTGGTAAATCTTCTCAACCACTTCCGAGAATTTCCAGGGAGCGATGGGAGCCTGATTACTCATAAACTCTTGGGGAGCTACGTCAGGATCGGTAACGTCAACCACAAACTCATCGTTAAAAACAAAGCCATTGTAGCTGAAATTCAGGTTTACGGCAGACACACCATCGCTCAAACCGGTAATGGTGATGTAACGATAGTACTGCTCAACATCTCCTTCGGGAGCCGGCTCTTCCGAGTATACAGCGCGTAATACGGAGGGATCGGAAACGGTAGGGGTAATGGTAAAGTAGTCGTCGCCATAGTGACCAAAGGTCTTGGTAACATCAATCTTTACCGAAGCCCCTTTCTCAAGGGCCTGATCGTCGGTGGGATAATCAATGGCATAAGGCACATCGATATCCTCAACTACCACATTCTGGAAGATAACCCTTGCACGCTGGCTGTGACCGCAAACGCCCACACCCATATAGCAGGTACCCTTTAAAGCAAGCTTCATGGGCGCACCCATCCTATGCCAGGGAATATCCTCGGTATCGCGAACATACCCGGTAATAAAGCTACCCTGACGGATATACTTCAACCAGCGGGGAGCCTGAAGACCATTCTGATGCGCATAAGTATAGGGGGTAATACAGGCACCATTATAGGTGGCCCGATAGTTAAAGCAGATATCGGCACGCCGATTCTCCATGTAGCCCCAGGGATCGAGCGGATTTAAACCGGCACGGATCATAATGAAAGCCTTACCATAGGCATGCTCTAAAAGAGCATACGAAACCTGACAAACTACCTGCTTGTCGGCCTCCGTTTCGAAGTAGGCAAAGTGGAACTCCTCGGTACCACCCCATACGTTATTCCCGTATACGTCGAAATACCAGCTGTCGGTCTCGGCAACATAGGCAAATCGGGAGGGAGGGGTGAACGAACCGATGTCCTGGTGTTTCCAGCCTTCGGGTAACTCATCGTTTACAGCGGGCCATGTAAACTGTCCGTACACCGGGTTGGCAAGGAAAAGACTGCACGCCAGGATACCACACAGCACATTAATTATAAAGAATCTTTTCATATTCAATTGGGTTTAAAATTCATGACTACAGGTTCGGAGTAAACATAGCAACCTTTTCGTGGCGCGGCAGCAAGAACCAATCGGCCGGATCGGCAGCCGTTGCCTGCAGCTCCAGACGGGCGCGCATCTGCTCCCTCTTCACGGGATCAAGCTCTTTTTCAACTACCTTACTAATCAGGTAGGAGGGGTCTCTGCGGGTACGACTCACCCGCGCAAGGTCGTGCCAACGGTAGCCTTCAAAAGCCAATTCCAAAGCACGTTCGGTCATAATCGCATCTTCCACCTCATTCACCGTGGCGTTAGCACCGAGAGGAGTACGGATAACCCCTACACGGCCACGAATCTGATTCACGATTTCGAGGGCTTCGACTGTAAGACCCAGACGGTTGGCGCACTCGGCACCTCTCAGCCAAAGGTCGGCAGTACGATAAATATGCACGTTACCAATACCATTCTTCCTGTCGACACCGCGACGAGCCTCAACCACACCCTGGGCACTGTTCAAACCCACAAACTTCCAGATAATGGTATCGGTACGGCCATTGTAGTTATCAATGGCATACGATGCATTCAAGCCACGATACTGGTCGGTAGCGCGGAGCCAGTTGGCTACGGCAGGACGACTGGGTTTCACCACATAGACACCTCCGTCTTCGGCACGGTTGTTAGACCATTTCATGAGCGAATGAGCCTCTTTGTACTGCCCGCCATGGCTGGTAAGGTCTTCCGTATCGAAAGCCAGAACCAAACCCTGTTCACGCCAGATAGAACCACCGGAACCGCTGGCAAACTCATTGGCAACACGCCACAGAACAAACTGCCAGCTCTTACCGCCCTGGAAGGCAGTACCGGCAATACTCCAGGAGTCATAATAATGCTCGTTGGCAGGCGAATAGAAACCGGGGTGAACAATCTTCAGCAAACAGTTGTTCGACCATGCTTCGTTATACTTCCCGCGCAACATATAGACATCGGCCAGAAGGTTCAAAGCGGAGCAGGTGTTCATGGTCTGGTGGTTCCAGGCACCGTAAATGTAGTTGGTCCAGTTCCAGTTCAGCCAGGAGTGGTCGGAAACCCACAACAGATCTTTTTCAAGCTGATCGAGGATAACATCACGATCGGTATTGACAGCCATGCTGTTTTTCGCCTCATCCACCGTGTACATAGGGGTGGTGAAGAAGGGCACATCACCCCAGCTGCGAACCAGCTGAAGATAGGCGTAGGCACGCATCCAGAGCACCTCTGCAACCACCATGTCGTAGATTACCTGTCCGGTAACACCGGTGTAATAAACCGTCTTCAGCCAGAGCGGATTTGCATCGCGCAGCTTGGGCAGACGCACAAGTGCATCGTTACAATGGTTAATCAACTGATAGTAGTTGGTCCAGTCGAGATAACCGTTAGAGGAGGAAACGTTGTTGTCGATAAACTCGGCCACATCCTTATAGGCGCCACCGGCACCCGGACCGGCAACAATCAGGTCGGCGGGAGCTTCCCCTATTACGAACATTTGGTCTACAGTACTTTGCAGCATGTCGTACATACCGAACTTGAGCGCAAAGATATCTTTATAGTCTGTATAAAGCTGATCCTGCTTCAGAGCACTGTCGGGATCAACATCCAGGAAGTCGGAACATCCTGATGCCAACACAACCATGCCAATGACTACTGCAGTACGCATCTTATTTAATAGATTCATCATTTTCATAAGCATTTTAGAATTATAAACCAAATCTAACACCCACACTGATTGTCCGGGTCAGAGGAACCGATCCGCCATCAACGCCCATCAGGAGCGAAGTGCTGCCCAAATGGTTAAATTCGGGATCGTAACCCAGATACTTGGTGCTGGTCAGGAGATTCTCGCCACTGACATAGACACGCAAAGAGGAGAAGTAGAATTTCTTAACCAGTTCTTGCGGGAAGTCGTAGCTCAAAGTTACAGTACGCAGACGGACAAACGAACCATCTTCTACCCAACGATCAGAGAAACGGTTGTTACCGGCCGGGTCGCCATAGGCCAGACGAGGCATATCGGTATTGGGATTGCCCACCGTCCATCTTCTGTTAACCGCAACCGTAGGATTGGCAAAGTCGTCGAGTCCTTCGAGTTCGTAACGCAACCCGTTAACCACATCACGACCCAGTTGGAAATCCACCAACGCGGCCAGGGTAATCCCCTTCACCGAAATAGAACCGTTTACAGCGCCGAGCCAATCGGGATTGGGATCGCCAAGGAATACACGGTCACTGTCGTTGATGATTCCATCATTGTTTTGATCTACAAACTTCACATCTCCACCCTGGAACTGTGCATACTCATAGTTAAAGTATTCCGAACCGCCGTTCAGGAGAGCAGAGGCCTCTTCGTTGTTACGATAGATCCCGTTGGTTTCGAAACCATAGAACGACCCTACAGGCTTACCCTGTTGAGCTCTTGCGGCAAATCCGTTGTAAGTAGACTCAACATAAGGGGTAGTTGCGGGCATATCGGTTACCTCATTGTGGTTGTAGGCAATATTACCGCCCAAATTCCAGTTAAAAGCGCCCGTTTTGAAACGGAGATCCATCGTGGCTTCGATACCCTGATTGGTTATCTCGCCTGCATTAAGAAGAGCATACTGCATACCCGAAGTGGAGGGCATGTTGCTCAACACAAGGGCATCCTTGGTAACACGGTTGTAATAATCAACGCTGAAATTAACCCGTTGGTTGAAGATACTCCAGTCGACACCCAAATCGATTTCGGTTACCCGTTCCGGTTTCAGGTATTCGTTAGCCAGCTGACGCAGTGCAACCCCCGAAAGGAATTTGTAGTTAGCCGGAGTATAGAGCATCTGGTTAGTGTAGTTACCAATGTTGTCGTTACCCGAAGCACCAATGCTGGCACGGAGTTTCAATTCATCAATCCATTCACTGTCGCGGAGGAAATCCTCCTGACCTATCCGCCATCCGAGAGCCAGGCCGGGGAAGAACTGAGCCCGTTCCTTGGTACCAAAACGCGAAGAGGCATCCATTCTCAAGGTTGCTTCGGCAATGTACTTCTCTTTGTAAACGTAGTTGGCATTGGCATACATTGAGAAGAGCTTCCAGGTGTCCGATCCGGTGGCCAGTGTATCACGGCTACCCTGCAGGTTGGTAAAGTCATCGCCGGGTGAATCGTAGGCACGGCCGAAACGAGTATCCGTGTTATCGACAATCAGTTCGGAGCCCAGCACAGCGGCCAGTTTGTGGTCGAAATTGAAAGTCTTGCTATACCGGCCCTCCAGTTTGGCGTTGATTAACAGGTTTTCGTCGTACGACTCCTGCGAAATACGCTGCATATCGCGGAAAGGCGAAACACCGTTTTTCGGGATAAAGGTCATGGTCTGTTCGGTAACATTGTTCAGACCTACATGGCCATAGAGAGAGATCTCTTTAGTGAAGATATACTCCCCGAAAACTTTGGCATTGATATAGGTGGACGAATAGACGTCGCGCGTTTTATCAGAAACCAGAACGGCAGGATTGTTAATACCGCCAAAAGTCATCAACTTGGGCGAACCGTTAAATAATCCGAAGATATCGTGATCCTCCAGGATGGGCGTATTGCGGTTGCCGGAAGCCTGGACATAAGGCGTGGTAATGGGCGACTTCTTCAACGCGGTGAGGAAAGGATTGTAGGGAGAGTTGAGCTGGAACATCATATCACCGTCGTTCTTGGAAAACGAAAGATTGGTACCAATCCGCAACTTATCCGAAACAAGATAATCGAGATTAAAACGGGCACTGAGTTTACTTAACTTATTGTTCTCAATGATACCCGTCTGGTCGAAATACCCAACGGAGAAGGAGTAACGGGCTACATCATCACCGCCTCGCATACGGAAGTGAACATTACTGTAAGCACCCATACGGGTAACTTCGTCCATCCAGTCGGTATCATTATTGTACTTCTCGTACAACAACGAGGCAGGATCATTGTTGATGGCATCGGCATACGAAACCAACCCGCCATAAGTATTCAGCATACCCGCCGGTCCGGCCATATCGTACAGCATAGAAGAGAGATATCTGCGGCTTTCGTCGGCACCCAGCATCTTCATTTCTCGATCGAGATCGCTCAGACCGTAGGAGGCATTAAACTCAATCTTCGAATTACCCTTCTGCCCTTTATAGGTTTCAATCAGAAGAACACCATTTGCTGCACGCGTACCATACATGGCAAGAGCAGAACCGTCTTTCAAAAACGAAACGGTTTCGATGTCTTCGGGGTTAATCCCGAAAAGGCTGCTATTCAACTCACCATCGGATGCGGAATACCCCGCAATCTCGCTGACAGGCATTCCGTCGACAATGTAGAGGGGTTGAGTACCTGCATGAATAGAGGCACGACCTCTGAGAAGCAGATCGGCACCGGCGCCCGGAGCACCATTATAAGCGGTAACAGCCACACCGGCAATTTTACCGGTAAGGAACCGTTCGGGAGTGGCATAAGGACGTTCGGTAAAATCAGAGCTGTTCAGCACAGAATAGGACTGAGCCAGGAAACGTTTTTGACGAAGTCCCGAAGCCATGGGAACCATATCGAGCGTAGAGGCATACCCTTCAGGAACCAACTTCACAACAAGCGATTTTCTGCCGTTCAACAAAATGGTATACTCCACGTATCCGGGATAACTAAAAATCAGGGTTGCATTAGAAGCGGCAGAGATCGAAAATTGACCATCGTCGTCGGTGGTTTCGGCCGTACCGGCCACACCATCGATTCGCACATTAATTCCGGCCAGCGGAGTATTGTCAACAATCGATACCACCTTTCCTGCAATGTCCAGCTCCTGCTGCGCCATAACCGGAAGAGCTAAAAACAGACACAACAACCCGGACAAAACAATCTGGTAATATCTATTTACTATTTTCATAAGTCAGATTTTTTTCAAGGTTTATTCTTTCGGCTTAACTCTGAACTCAAGGCAACGAGGTGCCATAAATTCATTATTAATAATTTTGCCAAGGGTTTGCATCTCAATCTTAAAGACAATAGGCCCGGGAGTAGCATAGCTGGGAGCACGAAATACAAAAGGAAGTTTCACTCCTCTTAACTCCTCCGGCTGATTATAACCATCCACACCAGGGTTCTTGGAAGCAAACTTAGGAATATCACCCACAACACCGTTGGCATCTTTCACTGCACCCATACAGAAATTTTCGGCAAACAGTTGATCGTTGATATACAACTTGGCAAAGACATTTATGTACCGGTCGGTCTTGGCTCTGTAGTAAAAATAAACCTCATAATCGACGTTGGCATATAACGCACCTTTAGGCGCATTCC
Source organism: uncultured Bacteroidales bacterium (assembly GCA_964451605.1). Taxonomy (GTDB): domain Bacteria; phylum Bacteroidota; class Bacteroidia; order Bacteroidales; family UBA4181; genus JAQVSH01. Next base: position 31,752 of record CAYVJA010000020.1, read on the forward strand.
AGGTGAAAGTAACCCAGTCGCCCACCTTCAGGTCATAGTCTAAATCACCGCGGCGGTTTGTATTGGTCCAGGCATACCGTTCCCAGTTACCCACACTCGTAATACCGGCTGATTTATTAACAATGTTCTCCTGCATAAAGACAAAGAAGGGGTTCTTGGGAGCAGAGTAGATTACATCCTCAAGGAGAAGCCCGGGAATCTCGAAAAGCACATTACCGTTATCAAACTGTTGAGCGGTTGACAAATCATCGATAGCTACCTCCTTCCCGGTAAGGGTAGTCAGCGCAAGCACATCGTCGGGTTGGGGATCGGTAATCATCGCAATCTGGGCAGAGTCCAGCCGAGCTACGTGACCGGTAGTATAACCATTCGGAAGCGAGGCAATCAGCGCATCTCTTTCTGCGGCAATCTCCTCTTCAGACAGACCGGCATAGTAGGAGACCTGGGTCTCGATAAAGGAGCTGACCGAGGGAGGGCTGAGGAAAGCCAGGTTCTGTAAAGGAACCACGGTTGCAGCACCACCTACCGAAAGGTTCAGGTTGGTACTCGGGTAATCTTTCTGAACAGTCAGACTTCCGTCGGCACTGATAGAGGGGTACGATACAAAAACAGAGGAGTCGGCATCCAGAACCGGGGCTAGCATACTGCGAAACTCAGGATAGAGACTTTCGAGTGTAGCCAAGGTGGGAGGATAGGCGGGAAGAACCCCCGAAACCTCATACACCAAACCATTGCTGATGGCCACCGGAAGGCGGGAAATACCGATAGTAACCGGTTTAAACACATCCTCGAAATAACCGTAGCCGCCCATACCTTCCAGTGCGGGAATACCATCGCTGATAATATAACGCATCCGGAATCCGGAGGCGGTGGTAAAGAGTTTCCCGTCGACCATCGCCGAATAGGGAACCTCTCCTACCATAATCAGACTGTTAAGGAGCGAACGGAGCTGAGTGGGGGTCATCCCGTCGGTAACCGTTTCGAAGGTATCGTTGGGAAGTGCCAGATAGGTCATTTTTATCCCTTTATCGGCCGGAACCAACAGATTATACTCTGCCAGCGCCTCGCTGAAAGCGGTATAGCCTAAATCGGCCAATGCCTGCTGTGTATCAAGTTTCAGCGTCTGTTCCGGATTTACAGAGGTATCATAATGCGTATCCCAATCGTCGTTCGAACAGGCGACAAACGAAAGGAGCAGCATGCTGAATAACCCTGCCAGAAAAACATTTATTCTTCTTTTCATACTTTTATCCATTTAGCTAGTTAGTAGGACTATTCTTCTTCAACATCCTCAACAGGAACCAGAATCACCGAGTCGTACTCGCCGAATTTTACCTCCTGATGAACAAACCGTAAGGTATAGTCGCCATATTCTTCGCAAACTACAGTACCGAGCAGAAAGTTCTGCTGATAGTCGGGACGTCCGCTGGGCTGACCGGACGAAGCATCGGTCTGACGCATATTTACAGGATTAAGCCGTTGGTCGACACGCCAGTCGGAAGGATTCTTGTCGTTACGGAAATAGACCAGAATATTCGAGGAAGCATCGTTGGTTTGACGATAGTTAAAGAGTACCTGATAGGTACCTGCAGGTACATTACGGAGAATCACCTCAAGCCAGTCGTTGGTATTTTTGGGGTTGTATTTCAAACCGTGACCCTGATCGCTGGTGGGATTGGAGGTGGTAAAACGAGAGTAGCGAACAATGTTCCAAACAGAGCCGGGCAGGTTGGCACGAATATCCTCCTTGTCCTGTTTCCATCCCAGAGGAGTGCTGTATTCGCGGAACCCGTCTTCAATCTCTTTCTGCCACTTCGTAGGAACCAGGTGGCTGGTTTCGATGGCGGGAACACCGGTAAGCTCATGAATTACTCCATTCTTCAAACCCACATCGGCCTTTGCGTTATCAATGGCAATCAGATTGCCGTTTACAACCAGCTGAGGATCGAGTGCATTAGCGTTCAGGTCATTGATATTGATGGCATAGCCACGAAGCAAGGTCTCCAGATTTTGCGAATAGGTAACGGGAACCAGCATATTCTCTTCGTTGCGTTCAGTATCGTAACGGGCCATCTGGAAGGTAAACTTACCATAGTCTTGCGAACCGGCAATACCGCGCTTATCCTGCTGTCCTTTCAAATTAAGGAAGAAAATGTAGTCACGAATCAGTTCATCGTCCGAAAGAGCGCTCAAATCGGGATTCTCAGCACGCAACCAGGAAAGTAACTGCGCTACACTCGAAATACCTGCTGCCTCGAAAACATCATCGGGAATGGCGAGGAAGGTAAAGAAGGGTACCATCGTACTACCGGTAATGTAAGGATGGGGCTGGTCGGCAACACCAAAGGTATCGGCAAGCAACTTATCGCCACGCGAATTGAGAATATTGCATTGATCGATAGCATCCGACAGGATTTCGAAACGACCTGTATTCTTCAGGTAGGCATATACCGTGTTGGGGTGGGGAGTCAATACATGGTCGATATGATAAACAAAACCATTCGATACCTCAACTGTTCCGGTTACCTTTGCCTCTTTGTTCAAAATAATATTCGAGAAGCCGGTACGAACGTCAACAAAGTGGCGAACCCCCGTCATAGTGGTATCGGCATAACTGTTAAACAGACCGGTACGCTGACTGCGAAGGGCAACTTTCGAGAGAATCACGTGAAAATCGAGAAACTCTTTAATCTGAAGCGCAGACATCTGGGGTACCGAATCGAGACCCAGCGTAGCCAGATATTCTTCAATCGCTTCGTTCTCAGGGGCAAACACAGTATAGTTTCCACGCGTTCCCAACAGAACCTCATAGCGAATGGTAACCGTACCGGGAGTTCCCTCCAGGTCAATCTGGCCCTGACGTTCGATAACGCCCAAGCCAACCATCTGCTGGAACATGCTCAGTTCCGGATGTTCGTCGAAATATTCCGTAATCAACTGATACTGCTCATCCGTAATGTACTCACTGTTCAGGCTTTCCTTACATCCGTACGAAAAAGCCGTGAAAAGCAGCACACTCAGAAAAATTATAGGAGATAATCTTTTCATATGCTCGTAATTGAGAGGTTAACCTATTTAGATTGATAATAAGGATTCTGAACCAGATTGATGTTGGCATTCAACTCATCTCTGTGAATAGGCAGGAACCAGGAGTTGCGGTCGAAAAGACGACTCTTCCACACCTGCTGAGCGGGACCAAAAGCCTGAGCATTAGCGATCCTGTCAATAAGAACATCCGAATTATCCTGACGACGGGCAATACGAACCAGGTCGAACCACCGTTTGCCTTCGGCGCCCACTTCACGTGCCTTTTCATCGAGCAGCAGGCTTTCGAAAGCAGCCACAGTTTCTGCCTCAATCGGAGGAAGAGGGTTGGTCCGGGCGGGAGCGGGAATGGCGCGATCGCGCACAATCTTTAAGGTTGCAACGGCTCCGGCCAGATCATCCGAGTTAGCCTGCGCTTCGGCCTTCATAAAATAGATATCCGACAAACGATAGAAGATATAGTTGATATTGTCGTTCGACCCACTGATACGCTTCTTATCGTTCGAAACATTCTGTTTGCTGTCGGCCAACATGAATTTCCAGATGGTTCCATACTTATCGATATCCTGGAATGATACCCCTAACCCGCGAAGGTCGTCGTTACGGGGCAGACGATAATCTTCGCCCTGCCAATAGTACAAGGTGTTGAAGGTAGGATGAAGAATCCAGGTGTACCGAGAGTTAAACCAGCTGAACATAGGGCCGGCATCGATAAACTGACCACGAAGGAATTGAAGCTCAAAAACCGACTCGGGACTGTTACCGGGGTAGAAGTTCTCCATGAACCGTTCGCCGGGAAGATATACATAGCGGGTGTCATTGAGAATATCGTTGCATAAGTTCTTAGCCGTGGTAAAGTCGCCAGGTGCCCCGCGTGTAATCAGCGCATCGGCCAGAATGGCTTTAACAGTAGGCAGCGTTACCCGACCCTTTTCGTAACGGGTCTTCTCGGCAGGAGAAGAAAAATTCTTCATGCTCCAGTCGGAGCGAACCATAGTTAAAGCCTGTTGCAGATCTTTAATCACAGAATCAAGCACCTGAGTATAGGGAATGGGAGCCAATTTATACTCCTGTTCGTCACTTTCCGAAGGCACCGAAGTATAGACCATATCTTTAAACGAACGGGCCAGATAGAAATAGCAGAGCGCCTTCATGGTAAGCGCCTCACCCAAATCATACCTCAACTCGGTGGTGGAGTAGGTAATATCAGAGAGCTGCGCCTGCGGTGCAAACATATACACCATATTGAAGCGGTTGATGGTGCTGTAAATGGGATTCCATTTCACCAGCCCGGTAGTCTCGGTAATCATCTGGTTATTGAAAGTCTGATGATCACCACTATTCGGCTTAATCAAATCGCCACGAACCTCCCCGTAGGAATAAAAAAGATCAATGGTATTCTGCAACTGGTCGAAAGCACCAAGCAGAGAAGTTTCCACATCCTCTTTGGTTTTCCAGTACTCCTCACGTGTACGGTCGTTAATTGGCTCCAGATCCAACATGCTGTTGCAGGAAGAGAATACCAGCAAAAAAGCGGCAAGCCGGAACAAATAGGAGAAACCTTTATAATGTGTTCTGTTCATAGTGGTCTTAGTTAAAAGTAATTGACAAACCAAAGGTAAAGGACTTGGGAACAGCAGTACGGCCATTATCCATACCTACAGCCCAGGGATCACTGCCGCCGATACCGATTTCAGGGTCCTGACCGGTATAATCGGTTAAGGTCATCAGGTTATAGCCGGTTACAAACATATTGGCCGAACGGATACCCACCTTCTTACAGAAAGCAGAGGGAACATCGTAACGAAGGGTAATACTCTTCATACGGATATACGACCCGTCTTCAACGAAACGGTCAGAACCGGCATTGTTCGAGTTGGTATTGAAGGTTACGCGGGGAATATCGGTGATATCACCCTGTTTCCGCCAACGACGCATAACCGATTGGGCCTGGTTGTTGTTGTTGTTTGCGCCACCGGACATAGCCTCCAGATTCTTGCGCGAAATGTTCAGAACATCGTTACCCACCTGATATTGCCAGAAGAAGTCTAACTTCCAGCTCTTATAGGCAAAGGACGATCCTAAACCACCGAAGAAATTGGGATTGGAGTCACCGATAATGGTGATATCCTGGTTATTGATCTGAGCATCGTAGTTGAGGTCTTCATATTGAGCGTCACCACCCTGCAGGCTACGGCCGCCCATTTGCATCCGTTTGGGTTTTCCATCGAGGTCGAACACCTTGTTGCCTTGAGCATCGCGAGCCACGGCATCCTCATCGGTTGCATAGATTCCCACAAACTTATACCCGTAGAACGAACCGATCGGGTCGCCCTGACGAATCTGCGTTTCGTAACCATTAACGGATTTACCCACATAGCCGCGATCTTCGGGCAGATAGGTAATCTTATTCGCATTGGAGGCAATATTGAAATTCATGCTCCATCTGAAGGCCTTCTCAATGATTCGGACATTGGCATCGAATTCCACACCGCGGTTCCGAAGGTTACCGAAGTTGGTCAGGTAAGAACTGAAACCGGAAGTACCGGGCATATCACGATTCAGAAGCAGATCTTCGGTTTTACGTTCGTACACATCGGCGGTAACAGTGAGTCGGTTGTTGAAGAAAGCTCCATCAAGACCCAGGTTATTGGTGGTAGAGGTCTCCCATTTCAAGGTATTCAACTGAATGTTGTTAGAGTTGACACCGGTCTGATCGAGATAAACCGAACCTGCCGAATAGGTATTAAAATGCAAATACTTTTGACCGGGTGAATTACCGGCCTTACCCAGAGAGTAGCGAAGCTTTAATTCATCAACAAAGGGAAGCTTCTCCATAAAGGGCTCGCCCGAGACACGCCATGCCAAAGCAAAGGTGGGGAAAGTAGCCCAGCGGTTAGATGCACCAAACCGCGACGAACCTTCGGTGTTGGTGTTCAACTGAAGGATATAGCGGTCTAACAACATATAGTGAAACTGCCCTACAAAAGTAACACTGGCATCCTTGTCCTCGCCTGCACTCAAAGCCGACCACCGGTTGGTAGTACCGGTATTCTCAATATTCGAGTTGGCAGTATTGGTGGCGGTTTGAGCCATGGAATAACTTCTGGACCATCCTAATTTGGAAACGGCCATAAGAGATACCTGATGGATCTCGTTAAAAACCTTGGAATAAGACAGCACATTCTCCTGCTGTACATCCTGCGAGTTGTTGTTGTTATACTGTGTACGGTTAATCATCGCATCGTTCCACAAACGGTTGGTTGCCGAAGCAGGAACAAACTGATGGTCATTACCATTATTGAAAGATACCGATACACGCGAGGTAAAACGTAAGTCGGGAATCACGTCGTAAATCACCTGGATTACCGAACGGAAGTTTTCACTGCTCGATTCGCGGCGGGTTAGGTTGGTCCAGGCAACAGGGTTGTACATGTTTCTGGGGAAGAGGAAGTTCTGCTTCTCAGGCTCAGGGATGTAATAGTCGGGAAGATCGTTTCCAAACTCATCTTTCTGGTAAACCGGAAGGAAAGCAGGATAGGCTCTGGCCATACTCAGAGGGCTTCCGGACGAACCGGAAACGTTACCGTCCTGAATCTGCGTGGTACGGGTATAAGTGATGGACGACTTGAACATCAACTTGTTCGAGATCTGGTAGTCGAGGTTAAACAACCCGGTTAATCTGTTGAGTCCGCCACCCTTCGTGGTACCTGTCTGGTTAGTGTGGCTCACAGAGAAGTTGTAGCGAGTGGTATTTCCACCCCCACGAAGAGAGAAGTCGTTCTTCAGGGTATAACCGGTTTGCTGTACTTTCGATACCCAGTCGGTATTGTTATTGTAGTAGTAATAGTCGTCACGGTTCGGGTCGTCGCGAAGAGCGCCCAGATACTGCGAAACATTACCGCTACCGGTTGCGTTAACCCCGACAACACCACGGTTCTGCTCTCCTTCGAGAATCAGAATCTTCTGGTCATCTCCCGATAAAATGGGAACCTCTTTCGGCGAGAACTGAACTGAAAGGTTTGCACCATAAGAGATGGAGGTCTCATTTTTACGACCGCGCTTGGTGGTAATCACCACAACACCATTGGCACCTCTCGAACCGTAGATAGCGGTAGAGGCGGCATCCTTCAAGATGTCGATACTCTCGATATCCTCTGGGTTAAGGTTAGCCAGAGGGCTGTGGGCACTCATCAGGTCGGTAAGGTTAACACCCTTTACCGACAACTCGGTTTGTACGTTATCAATTACAACCAGAGGGTCGTTCGAAGCATTAATAGAGGAGTTACCACGAATACGGATGGTATAGGCAGCTCCCGGGTCGCCGGAAGTAGCCGTAATCTGTACACCGGCGGCACGACCCTGCATCATTTCAGCCACAGATGTAGCCGACGATCTGGCCACTTCGGCCAACTTAACAGTGGTAGTAGCGGTAGCAAGATTACGTTTTTCTATCTGCGAATAACCGTCATCAACCTTCTCTACCCGTTGACCGGTAACGGATACCTCTTCGAGGGCAGTCGATTCGGGCTCCAGTGCAACTTTAAATTCGCTCTGCGAACCGATAGGAGTATCGATCGGCTTGTACCCAATGTAGGAAATGCGAAGTATGGCATTGGCCTCGGTTACTTCGATGGCAAAGTTACCGTCAAGGTCGGTTACCCTACCCGTGATCATACGTCCGTTGGCGTTTACAATCATAACGTTGGCAGCAATAAGCGGCTCCCCGTCAGACTTATCCGTAACGGTCCCCTTGATGACTCTGGCACCTTGTCCGTACACACTCCCGGAGAGGAGCATACAGAGGGCCGTCAATACGAAAAAGATATATTTTAAAATTTTCATAGAATCCTTTCTTTTATGGGTTAATTCAGGATTAATTGACCTCATCATCAGGGAACTGCTTAACCGGCAAGCTCGGGAAAGCATCTATCTGATGAATCACACCGTTCATTGTTTCAACATCCTTAAGCCCTTGGATAAAAATCTTGGGTTCTTGAGGATCCTGACCCTGGATGTACATGTTGCCATCTTCGTAAGCTACACGCAACCAACCGTTTTCATTGTTTTCGAAAAGGTTGGCATTCTGGTGTACAATTTGCGGCAAAACGGTTACAAACTGCGAAGGAAGCACATTGTCATCGAGTTCGGCCATGGGGTTCTCGCCATTCTGAAAGAAGACACCGGGAAT
>CAYVJA010000021.1:0-32246 GCA_964451605.1 uncultured Bacteroidales bacterium
TTTTTCTGTGGATCCAGAGGAATTCGAATCCCCAACCTTCTGATCCGTAGTCAGATGCTCTATCCAATTAAGCTATGGATCCCTTTTTGTGGCTGCAAATGTACATGTTTTGGCGGATTCCCCAAAATATTGGTGCCCTCTTTTTTTGAACGGCCATTTTTTTTAAGAAGGTGGCGGTTTTTGGTCTGTTTCTTGCGAAAACTTTCGTTATTTAGCAAGATAGAAGGGATATACCCCTCTTTTGGTGCTTGCTTCTCATACTCTTCTTATGAAATTTTCCCGTAAAGGGCTTATTTATGCCCTGTTAGTTCTGGTTGTTGCTGTTATTGTTCTCTGGCCCCATATTTCCAGCACCTTTTTTTCGGACGGGCAAGATTCCGCCGGTCCGCCCTCTCCCCGTGGCGGGGCTGCATCGAGAGAACCCCTTCAGGTGGAGGCAGTGGTGATTACTCCTCAAAATCTTACCGATGTGGTTCGCAGTGTGGGTACGCTTCTTCCTGAAGAGGAGGTCGATCTTACTTTCGAGAGCTCGGGAAAACTCACTGAGATTCTCTTCGATGAGGGTGAGCAGGTGAAGAAGGGCGATCTGCTTGCCAAAATAAACGACAAACCACTGCAGGCTCAGTGGCAAAAGCTGCAGGCGCAGCAGAAGCTGGCGCAGGCCCGGGAGTTTCGCCAAAAAGCATTGTTAGAAAAGGAGGCTGTCAGCCAGGAAGCCTACGATCAGGCTATTACAGAGCTTGACGCCATCGAGGCCGATATGGCGCTTGTGAAGGCACGTCTTTATGAAACGGAGTTGCGTGCACCCTTCGATGGCACTATCGGTTTGCGGCTGGTTAGTGAAGGCCATTATGTAACTCCCTCTACCCAAATCACTAAACTTACCAAAACCAGTTCGTTGAAAATCGATTTTGCCGTTTCGGAGCGTTATTCCGCTCTGATTGGCAAGGGAACAAAACTCTCCTTTTCGGTAGATGGCGATCTGAACGAATATACAGCCGAGGTCTATGCTGTTGATTCACGCGTTGATGAAGCCATGCGTACCATGATGGTTCGGGCACTTTTCCCTAATGGTGCCGCCCGTCTTTTCCCGGGCCGGTTTGTCTCCATCCGGATTGTGCTCGACCAATTGAACAATGTGGTAGCCATCCCTTCCGAAGCCATTATTCCGGAATTGGGTAAGGAGGTGGTTTTTGTTTACCGGTCGGGTAAAGCACAAGCCCGGGATGTCTCGATAGGATTGCGCACTGAGTCGCATGTTCAGGTGAAAGAGGGGTTATCGTTTGGAGATACACTTCTTACCAGCGGTATTCTGCAACTTCGGCAAAACTTGCCGGTTGTGATTTCACGTATCAACCAGAGCCAGTTATGAGTCTTTCGTCGGTCAGTATACAACGGCCGGTATTGGCCACGGTTCTGAATCTGGTAATCCTTATTTTTGGTTTTCTGGGAATTACCTATCTGGGAGTGCGAGAGTTCCCCAACGTGGATCAACCTATTATTTCGGTTCGAACCTCCTATCCCGGAGCCAACTCCGACGTTATTGAAAACCAACTTACCGAGCCGCTGGAGCAATCCATTAACGGGATTCCGGGTATCCGTTCGCTCACCAGCGTGAGTAGTCAGGGAAGCAGCCGGATCATGGTGGAGTTCGAACTCGACGTCGATATGGAGACGGCTGCCAACGATGTGCGTGAAAAGGTGTCGAAGGCACAACGGTTTCTCCCCCGTGATGTCGACCATTCTGATGTTGGCCATCTCGAGCGATCAGCGAAATATGCTCGACCTTTCTGAGATAGCCGAGCTTACTTTTAAAGAGCAGTTGCAGACCATTTCGGGTGTGAGCGCTGTCACCATCTGGGGCCAGAAGCGTTACTCCATGCGTCTTTGGCTCGATCCGGTTAAAATGGCTGCCCGCGGGGTAACGCCTATGGATGTTCGCACTGCCATTGGCAGGGAGAATGTTGAGTTACCTGCCGGGAAGATTGAAGGGCATACCATGGAGCTCTCCATCAGAACGCTGGGTTTGATGTCGCGTCCGGAACAGTTTAATCAGTTGATTATCAAAAAGGATAGCCGGAGTGTTGTCCGTTTTCAGGATATCGGGTGGGCCGAGCTGGGCCCCGAAGATGAGTATGGAGGAATGAAGCTGAACGGGATTCCGATGGTGGGTTGTGCCATTGTACCTCAACCCGGTTCCAATCATATTGCCATTGCCGATGAGGTCTATCGCCGTCTCGACCTGATGAAGAAGGATATCCCCGAAGATGTCCGCGTGGTTATCGGTTTCGACAATACCGACTATGTACGGGCCTCTGTAAATGAGGTAAAGGAGACCATTTACATAGCCTTTTTGCTGGTGGTTCTCATCATCTTCCTCTTTTTGCGGGAGTGGCGGATTACTATGATTCCGGTTCTGGCTATTCCCATTTCGTTGATTGGTACCTTTTTCGTGATGTATCTGATGGGTTTCTCCATCAACGTGCTTACTCTGTTGGCCATTGTTCTGGCAGTGGGATTGGTGGTTGATGATGCCATTGTGATGGTTGAGAATATCTATGTAAAGATTGAGTCGGGGATGCATCCCCGACAGGCTGCTATGACAGGTTCGAAGGAGATCTATTTTGCCGTTATTGCCACCACAATTACTTTGGTTTCGGTATTCCTTCCGATTGTCTTTATGGAGGGTATGACAGGAAGATTGTTTAAAGAGTTTGCCATTGTGATTGCTTCGGCTGTGGGTATCAGCGCCTTTGTGGCTCTTTCCTTTACCCCGATGATATCGTCTTTGATTTTAAAACGAAAGGAGAAACCCAATCTGTTTTATCGGGTTACTGAGCCGTTTTTTGAACATTTGAACCAAGGATATTCCCGCTCATTGAACCACTTTCTGAAATATTGGTTTGCACCGGTAATCCTGTTCGCAGTGGCGGTTCTCTCTGTATTCCTTCTTTTAAAGAGGATTCCTTCAGAGTTGGCTCCGCTCGAAGATCGTTCGCAACTTTCGGTGAATGTGACTGCACAGGAGGGGGCCACTTACGAGTATGTCAGAGACTATCTGGAAGATTTGCAATATACCATTGAGGATGCGGTTCCCGAAGCACAGGCCGTTCAAAGCATGATCTTCGGAGGGTCGGGCAGTTTGCGGGTGGTGTTGCAGACCCCCGATGAGCGGGAACGCTCACAGGCTGATATTGCTGCCGATCTGGCTCCACTTTTGAGAGCCAAAACCATTGCCCGGGCCTTTGTAAACCAGCAATCTTCGCTGGGTAGCCGAAGGGGAGGAATGCCGGTGCAATATGTGCTCCAGGCGCAAAATCTCACAAAGTTACAAGAGGTCTTGCCGCGGTTTATGGATAAGGTTCAGGAAAATGAGGTGTTACAGATGGCCGATGTGAATCTGAAATTCACCAAGCCCGAGGTTCAGGTGCATATAAACCGGGATAAAGCCATTCAGATGGGAGTTTCAACCGAGGCCATTTCTCAGACCTTTCAGCTGGCATTAAGCGGTCAGCGTATGGGCTACTTCTACATGAACGGGAAACAGTATCAGATTCTGGGTAAACTGAACCGGCAGGATAGAAGCTCTCCGGTCGATCTGAAGAACCTTTATGTAAAGAACAATGTGGGTGAGATGTTGCAGATTGATAACTTTATTTCGCTCGAGGAGTCGACTGCTCCGCCCAACCTCTATCGGTACAACCGTTTTGTTTCGGCAACGATTTCGGCCAACCTGGCTCCCGGCCGTACATTGGGCGAAGGGTTGCTCGAGATGGACCGGATTGCAAAAGAGACCCTCGATGATACCTTTCGGACTGCGCTCGCAGGTGAGTCGAAGGAGTTCAGCGAAAGCTCTTCCAGCCTGATTTTCGCTTTCGGACTTGCGCTTGTACTGATTTTTCTGGTACTGGCAGCCCAGTTCGAGAGTTTCAAAGATCCTCTCATTATTATGATAACCGTACCCCTTGCTCTTTCGGGTGCGCTTCTTTTTATGTATTTATGGGGCCAAACCATGAATGTTTTCAGCCAGATTGGTTTGATTATGTTAATAGGGCTGGTTACCAAGAACGGGATTTTGATAGTGGAGTTTGCCAATCAGCGAAAGGATCATGGTATGTCGCGCGAGCAGGCCATTCGTGAAGCCGCGGCTTTGCGGCTCCGCCCTATTTTGATGACCAGTTTTTCGACTGTACTCGGTATCCTGCCTCTCTGTTTTGCCACAGGCGAAGGTTCGGCCGGACGTATGGCCATGGGGCTTGCCGTTGTGGGCGGTGTCACTGTGGGCACCCTGCTTACCCTCTATGTGATTCCGGCAGTATATCTCTTCATTTCAACAAAAACCGAATATATCAGGGCAAGACATATTAAGTCACTGAAATCGGAAGGTGGTGTTCAATAGGTAGGTGCTTATGCAAGTGAAGGTGCGTTTATTACTCTTTTTGTTATTAGTTACACCCCGGTTGTGGGGTCAGGAGGTACTTTCCCTTAAGGAGTGTCTCGAAGCGGGGCTGCAAAACAACTACTCGTTGCAGCTACTCAGGTTGCAGGAATCGACGGCTAAAAACGACAATACGCCCGGAAATGCGGGAAAATTGCCTACTGTGAACCTGAATATGCCCTATTCTGCTTCCTGGCTTACCACTGAGCGTTGGTTGCGCGAGGGTGGCAGTTCAGGGTCTGATGCCTCACTGAACCAGAGCCTGAGTCCCAATGTGGGCCTCTCCTGGTCGATCTTCGAGGGATACGCTGCCCGGTTTACCTCCGAGAAACTCCGGTTACAGTACGATGCGGCACAGTTGCAAACGCGGAAAGGTATCGAGGAGTATACATCAGGGCTGATAGCCGAGTACTATACCTTGCTCTACCAGCTGCAGCAGCTCGAGAATATGAAGAGTTCCGTGTCACTTTCGAACGAACGGGTTCAGATAGTACGCGACCGCTATTTGCTGGGATCCGGTTCGAAACTGGATTTGTTGCAGGCGCAGGTCGATCTGAATGTCGACAGTTCAAAGCTGGTATCGCTTTACGAAACGGTTACCTCAACCCGCATCCGGTTGCGCGAGATGATGGCCGACGACAGGCTGGATCTGCTTTTTATGCCCGCCGATACGCTTATACCGATAAATAAGTTTCTCAGTTCCGACTCTCTCATGGCTCAGATGAACCGCAATAATGTGATGCTGTTGGCGGTTAAGTACCAGAAGCTGGTGTCGGAGGCCGATTATGCGGTGATACGTTCTGCCAGTTATCCTTATGTAAGGGCCAACGCTTCGGTGAGTACGCAGATGAGCGCATACGGCAAGGGAGCTACCGAGCGGCAACTGGTGGTGGGGCCCTCTTTCGGGCTTTCGATGGGTCTGAATCTGTACGACGGATTGAATCAACGCCGGAGGGAACGTAATGCTCAAACCCTTCTTGCGCAGCGCGACGTAATGATTCAGGAGACACTACTGGCGTTGAAGGCCGATTTGATGCGATTCTTTACTGCCTATACCAACAACATCTATCTGTTAGATCTGGAGACAGAGAATGTCCGGGTGGCCAAAGAGAATCTCGATATTGCCCGCGAACGTTATCTGTTGGGCGATCTTGCCGGTATTGAGATGCGTGAAGCACAGCAACAGTGGCTCGATGCCCGGCAACGCAGAATTTTGGTGAACTATCAGGCCAAATTGGCCGAAATCTCCCTTTGTCAGTTGGCCGGGCAGTTAACCCTTTACCTCTTTCAGCAGTGAATCGCGTGGCCAATAGCAAGCAAAACCGGATTATAGAGCATGTAACCATTCAGGATATCGGATCCGAAGGCGTGGCTGTGGCTCGTGTCGACCAGTTGGTTGTCTTTGTACCGCATGCCGTCCCCGGCGATGTGGTTGACCTGGAGGTCCGAAAAAAAAAGAAAAACTTCCTTGAGGCTGCGGTAATCCGTTTTCACAGCTATTCACCCGATAGAGTTACGCCTGTTTGTGCACATTTTACGGTGTGCGGCGGGTGTAAATGGCAGGATTTGCCCTACGAAAAACAGCTCTGGTACAAGCAGAAACAGGTGACGGACAATCTGGTGAGGCTGGGCCATTTAGACCTGCCTCCGGTTCTCCCCATTCTCGGCTCGGAGAATCAGTATCATTACCGGAATAAGATGGAATTTACCTTCTCCGATTCACGCTGGTTTACCCGTGAGGAGCTGGAGTCCGGAATGCCGCTTTCGGACGAACCGGCATTGGGTTTTCATGTCCCGGGCTTCTTCGACAAGATTGTCGATATAAAAGAGTGTCATCTTCAGGCCGACCCTTCGAATCAGATTCGATTGGCGTTAAAGGCTTTTGCCGTTGAACAGCAGATCCCTTTCTTCTCGATCAGGCAGCAGGCCGGTTTCCTCCGAACCGTCGTAATCCGGACCGCCTCAACCGGCGAAGTGATGGTGATTTTGAATCTCTATACACATAACCGCGAGATGCGGGAGAAGTTGCTCTCTTTTCTGGGCAATGCTTTTCCCCAGATTACCTCTTTGATGTACGTTGTCAATGAGAAGCCTCACGACGGATTTGCAGACCTCCCGGTACAGCTCTATAAAGGTCGTGACCACATCCTTGAGAAAATGGAGGGGCTCACTTTTAAAGTGGGGCCCAAGTCTTTCTATCAAACCAACTCCCTGCAGGCTTACCGGCTCTATTCGGTGGTTCGTGAGTTTGCTGCCCTTACAGGTAAAGAGTGCCTGTACGATCTCTACACCGGTACCGGTACCATTGCCAACTTTCTGGCTCCTTCGGCCGAAAAGGTGGTGGGTATAGAGTATGTCCCCGAGGCCGTTGAGGATGCCCGTGAAAATGCACGCATGAACGGCCTGGCGCATTGCGTCTTTTTTGCCGGCGACATGAAGGATTTACTTACGCCCTCTTTTGTCGGGGAGCACGGGCATCCCGACGTTATGGTGCTTGACCCCCCCAGAGCAGGGGTCCATCCCCATGTGTTAGCCTGTATTCTGCAGGTTCTGCCCAAAACTCTTGTCTATGTAAGTTGTAATCCTGCTACGCAGGCACGCGATTTGTCGGTTTTGCAGGAAAAATATGTCATTTTGGCAGTTCGGCCGGTTGACATGTTCCCGCAGACCCATCATGTGGAGAATGTGGTAAAACTCTCTTTAAGACAATAGATTACTATTTCTTTCTATCTCTTTTTCCCGCTTAATTTTTGTTAAATCCTGTTAAGACGTGTTAAGGGCGTAAACCTTACCGTTTGCCGGGTGTTATTTTTGTACAGGTAATTCCTGGTGGCTTACTATGCTGCAAAACCTAGTTGCACAGAGAGTTGAATCATTACAGAATTAAACATGGTAAAAAGATGAAGACGAATAGATTAGTTGTGTTTTTCCTGCTTGCCGGAATGGTAGGCGGAGTTTCGGCCTACTGGATTGCCGGTCGCATTTTCGGTGAGGCCAGGGTAATTACTGTGACCGAACCGGTAGCGATGCCGCCGTCCAGGTTAGCCAGTTATGTCCCTATGCTTCAGGGAACCAATATCGATTTTACCTATGCTGCCGAGAAGACAGTACATGCTGTAGTCCATGTGAAGGTGGAGTCGACGCGCGAAGTTTCGCAGAGCAATCCGCTCTATGAATTTTTTTATGGATACCGTAACCTTCCTCCTCAGCAGGTAGAGGGTTTCGGATCGGGAGTCATTATCTCGGACGACGGGTACATTATTACCAATAATCATGTGATTGAGGATGCCAATGTAATTAAGGTAACCCTGAACGACCGGCGCACTTTCACGGCCCGTCTGATTGGAACCGATCCTACAACCGATATTGCCCTGATTAAGATAGATGAAAAAGGCTTACCCGTTATCCCTTATGGCGATTCGGAGGCATTGATGGTGGGCGAGTGGGTACTTGCAGTGGGTAATCCCATGAATCTTACCTCTACTGTAACCGCAGGTATTGTGAGTGCCAAGGCGCGCGAACTGGGAATTATTGCCCCGGAACCCTCTCCGGAAGATTCTTACAATCCCTACGGAAACCGCGGTCAGAATCCCTTCGGCAGTCGTGAGAGTATGCGCCGTCCCGCCTCTTCGCTGGGCATAGAGTCGTTTATTCAGACTGACGCTGCCGTAAACCCCGGTAACAGCGGTGGCGCTTTGGTGAATATTAAGGGCGAACTGGTGGGAATCAATACTGCCATTGCTTCGCGTACCGGTTCGTATGCGGGGAACTCTTTTGCGGTACCTGTTACGATTGTGCGAAAGGTGGTTTCCGATCTGATTGAGTTTGGAAAGGTGCAACGTGCTTATCTGGGTATATGGTATCAGGATATGACTGAGGAGCGATCGAAAGAGCTTAATATGAACAAGATAGAAGGATTGTACGTAAGCGAGCTGATTCCCGGCGGTGCTTCGGAGAAGGCAGGTATTGAGCCGGGTGATGTATTGTTGGCCGTAAACGGTGTCCGTTTAGGCTCTTCGGCTCAGCTCAAAGAGCAGATTGCCAAATATCGGCCTAACGACAAGATTGATGTAACCATTCTTCGTAAGGGAAAAGAGCAATCGGTGAAGGTTACGCTGCAGGATGAGTCGGGAGGAACCTCCCTGGTGCGTCGTGAGCAGAGTGCCCCCGCGCTTTCCGATCTCGGGGCCTCCTTCAGAGAGCTTACGCAGAGCGAGAGAGGTCGTCTGAATATTCAAAAGGGGGTTGCTGTCGATCAGGTTACCGGTGGAAAGTTCAGACGCGCGGGCATTCAGGCTGGCTTTATTATTACCTCTGTCGATAGGAAGCCGGTAAGTTCGTACCGGGACATTGAGCAGGCCATCTCTTCCGCCTCGGGTGCTGTGCTGATTCAGGGCGTTTATCCCAACGGAACCTCTGCAGCCTATGCACTGCAACTATAAGTAATCAAGGGGCTGACGCCCCCTGGGTAGAGGTACGCGCCAGGTTGTGCGTTGCCGGATTCACCCCTGACACAGCTTTCTCTGTTGTCGGGGGTGAATTTTCATTTGGGTTGGTCCCAATATTATGCATATATTCGCGGAAATTTTTTTATTCGAAAATGAGACAACTAAAGATTACTAAATCTATCACTAACCGTGAGAGTGCTTCTTTAGATAAGTACCTTCAAGAGATTGGTAAAGAGGAACTAATAACCGTCGAAGAGGAAGTTGAACTGGCTCAGCGTATCCGTAAGGGCGATCGTCTGGCATTAGAAAAATTAACACGAGCCAATCTTCGTTTTGTTGTTTCTGTTGCAAAACAGTACCAAAATCAGGGTCTCAGCCTCCCCGACCTAATTAATGAGGGGAACCTGGGGCTGATTAAAGCGGCCGAAAAGTTTGATGAGACTCGTGGGTTTAAGTTCATTTCTTATGCAGTTTGGTGGATCCGCCAGTCGATTCTGCAGGCACTTGCCGAGCAATCGCGGATTGTGAGACTGCCTCTTAATCAGGTTGGGTCGCTCAATAAAATAAATAAAGCTTATTCAAAACTGGAGCAGGAGCAGGAACGGGTACCCACTCCCGAGGAGTTGGCCGATGTGCTGGAGTTGAGTAAGGAAAAAATTACCGACACGCTTCGGGTGGCCGGACGCCATGTTTCGGTTGATGCTCCTTTTGTAGAGGGCGAAGACAATAACCTGCTTGATGTATTGGTAAATAACGACTCTCCAATTGCCGACCGGATTCTGATCAATGAATCGTTGTCGACCGAAATCGACAGGGCTCTTTCTACACTTACCGATCGTGAACGCGATATCGTGAAGTTGTTTTTTGGAATCGGGGGTCAGGAGATGACACTTGAAGAGATTGGCGAACGATTCGGTCTTACCCGCGAAAGGGTCCGGCAGATTAAGGAGAAGGCTATCCGCCGGCTGCGTCACGCCTCCAGAAGCAAATTACTGAAAGGCTATCTGGGTTAACAGGAGTTGAAGGGGGTATCTGGACTGTAATGGAAGAGGATCAGTTAGGATTGTTGATTGAGGCGTTGCAATTTGCCTCCGAAAAGCATTCGGGGCAGTTTCGCAAGGGGAGCGGATCAGTTCCCTATATAAACCATCCCATATCGGTACTTCAGCTTCTCTACGAAACAGGTTGTCTCGAGTATGATGTGCTGATTGCTGCGGTTCTCCATGATGTGATGGAAGATTCGTATGTGTCGCAGTCGGAGCTGGAATCGCTTTTCGGAACCGAAGTGGCTTCGTTGGTGGCTGAGGTTACCGACGATATGTCGTTGAGTAGGGAGGAGCGGAAACGGGTGCAGAAGGAGAACGCCGAATTCCTTTCGTATAAGGCAAAGCAGATACGAATAGCCGATAAAATATGCAATGTGCGCGATGTGACTCAGGAGGAGCTCGACTGGGATACGCAAACTAAGCTGCGATACCTCGAATGGGCCGATTCGGTGGTTGAGGGTTGCCGGGGGATTAACCCTGTTTTAGATGCACTGTTCGAAGAGACGGTCAGCAAAGCGCGACGCTTGCTGACTGAGGGGATTGATGAGGATTTTATTATATAATAATTTTACTATTTATGCAAAAATCGTTTAAGGCAGTAACACCCGAAGAGGCAGTCAAAGTGATCAAATCGGGCGATCATGTGCATCTGAGCAGTGTGGCCAGCGTTCCGCAGGTCTTAATCCGTGCCATGTGTGCCCGCGGGGAGGCGGGCGAATTGAAAGGCGTTCATATTCATCATCTCCACACAGAGGGCCCGTGCGACTATGCTGACCCTCGGTTCGAAGGGGTCTTTCAGTTAGACTCCTTTTTTGTGGGCGGAAATGCACGAAAAGCAACACAGGAGGGGTATGCCGACTATATCCCGGTTTTTCTGAGTGAGACGCAGAGGCTCTATCGCGAGGGATACCTTCCCTGTAATGTGGCTATGATTCAGGTGTGTCCTCCCGACGAACACGGCTATGTGTCGCTGGGTACCTCGGTCGACGCCACTTTGGCTGCCGTTGAGACGGCCGGGCATGTAATTGCCGTGATCAATAAGAATGTGCCGCGTGCTCTGGGCGATGCGATGATTCCCCTCTCTATGATTGATATTTTTGTAGAAGATGATACCCCGCTCGAACCGGCTCATTTTGCCGAACCTGATGCAGTAGAGGTGGCTATCGGAAAACATTGTGCCGCTCTGATTGAAGACGGAGCCTGTCTGCAAATGGGTATCGGTGCTATCCCGAATGCCGTTTTGGCGCAGTTGGGTAACCATAAAAACCTGGGTATCCATACCGAGATGTTTGCCGATGGGGTACTCCCCCTGGTAGAATCGGGTGTGATTAACGGTGCCAACAAAGGGATTGATAAAGGCAAAATGGTTTCGACCTTTCTGATGGGTTCGCAACGGGTATACGATTTTATCCATAATAATCCCCAGGTGGCCATGATGGATGTGCGTTATACCAACGACCCCTTCATTATTGCCCAAAATCCCCAGGTTACTGCAATAAACTCTGCACTTCAGGTAGATATTACCGGTCAGGTTTGTGCCGACTCTCTGGGTACCAAATTCTTCTCCGGTGTTGGCGGACAGGTTGACTTTGTATATGGAGCATCCCGCTCGTATAAAGGGAAGGCCATTATTGCCATGCCTTCTATCACCAATAAGGGAATCTCGAAGATAGCTCCCGTTCTCAGTTCCGGTGCTGGCGTGGTAACAACCCGCAATCACATACACTGGTTTGTCACCGAATACGGTGCCGTGAACCTGTATGGGAAAACCTTACAAGAGAGAGCTAAACTGATTATCAGTGTAGCGCATCCCGATCATCGTGAAGCGCTCGATAAGGCGGCTTCCGAACGTTTCGGCCCCCATTTCCACTTCGTGGCCAGGTAGACAGCTTTATTCCATTGCCATTGCAAGAGGGTATCCCGGATAACGGGATACCCTCTTTCGCATGTTAGCGTGTTACTCGTGCCCCGGTTTTGGGATCGACTACCGAGAGAACGGGGCCAAGGGGGCTCTCGTCAACGGTAAGCACATAAGGAAACCAACCTGTCGCAAGACACAGGTAGAAGTCGGTTGCAGGGGAGTGGGGCTGGTTTTCGGGCGCAAAGAGCCGTTTCCCCGAACTGTTGCGGATGGTCTGTATTGCCTGATGCAGATTGAACGGCAGCCCCTTTAGCCCGGCATAGATATAGGCGGCGCAAAGGGTATCCTCTTCTGTGGGATGCAACAGAGAGTAGCCCATGCAAACCAGCGATACTTTTTCCGGTTTTTTATGTTGTATGTACTCGATGATGGCAGGTGCATTGACAAAACTGCCTGTCAGGCGTTGTTGGGCGCCTGTTGCACGCAAAAGTCCCTGTGTGCCGGCCGACGTGGTGTGAATTACCGATTTACCCGCAAAGGAGTGGTTCAGGATGTGGGTAGGAGAGTTTCCAAAGTGAAAACCGGGAATGGGACGTTCGTTTCGTTCGCCAATCAGAATCGGATGCTTCAGCTTCTGCTGCAAAGAAAAGGCCTCCTCTACCTTTTGCACCGGATAGACGGCTTCGGCGCCGTTTTCGAAAAGGTAGCAGGCCATAGAGAAAGCGCGGAATACATCTATTACTACAGTAAGCCCGGTGGCACGGGATGCTCCGTCGAGCAGTTGTAGAATTTCAATTTTCATTGTTTTGTCTTTTCGAAGTAACAAAAATACAAAATTTGCGGGTTTTTAGTTTTGATCTTATTTCGCACTGATAGAAAAAAGGGCTATTTTTGCAGTCTCAATGTGGAAGATCTAGAAACGCCGTTTCATGAATAAGCTCTCTGTATTTCTGTTTTTCTTAGTTTTTTCTCACTTGTCGGGTTTCTCGCAGGATAGCTCCTTTCTGCTGCCCCCTCTCTTTTCGCGCCTGGAGACCCCTTCCGGGAACGGAGTGGTGCGTTTACATCAGGATAAGCGGGTGGAGTATCTTGTAGCCAAACAGATAGATGAGGCCGGAAGGCCGGGATCGGGTATGCCCGGTTTCAGAATCTGCATCTTCTCACAAACCGGTCAGCAAGCCCGGAGGGCTTCCGAAACGGTTCTTGCTTCGTATCTGAAGGTTTTTCCCGATACAGCCTATCTGGGCTATTCTGAACCGGCCTTTACGGTGATGGTTGGCGACTACCGTACAAAATCGGACGCCTTACGTGCCTTGATTGAGGTGCGAAAATCCTATAGGAGTGGCTTTATCGTGGCCACTGCCATTAATCCGCCAAAGAACTGAATCGATGACCGATCCGTTGCATCACGAATGCGGTATTGCTCTGTTGCGTTTGCTTAAACCTCTCAGCTATTACCGCGAAAAGTATGGTTCGTGGATGTATGGCATCCACAAGATGCAAATCTTGATGGAAAAGCAACGTAACCGCGGTCAGGATGGTGCAGGACTGGCCTGTGTTAAATTGAATCTGCCTCCGGGTTACCGCTACATTGCGCGTCATCGTTCTTTCGAAGAGAATTCGCTCGATCAGGTATTTAAGATGGTTTATGCCGATCTAAACCGGTACGAATCGAAATCGCCGCAGCAGTTTCCCGACGATGCCTGGGCCAAACAGGAGGTGCCTTTTGCAGGAGAGGTCTATATCGGTCATTTACGGTACGGTACCTTCGGTTCGAACGGCATTGAGAGTATTCATCCCGTTTTGCGTCAAAACAACTGGAAGACCCGTAACCTTCTGCTGGCCGGGAATTTCAATCTCACCAATATGGATGAGATTTTTCAACGTCTGGTCGATCTCGGACAGTTTCCAACCGAACTCTCCGATACGGTAACCATTCTCGAAAACGTGGGTCACTTTCTGGATCGTCAGAATCAGCGTCTGTTCGATCACTTCAAAGAGAGGGGCTTCTCGAATGTCGAGATCTCTGCCCTGATTGCCGATGCGCTTTCTACCCCGGATATTTTGCGGGAATCGAGCAAGAAGTGGGATGGCGGCTATGTGATAGGTGGTATTATCGGCCATGGCGAGATGTTTGCCTACCGCGACCCCTGGGGGATCCGCCCCGCTTTTTACTATGCCGACGAAGAGGTGGTGGTTGTGGCTTCGGAACGTTCAGTGATTCAGACAGCTTTTGGCGTCGATTTCGAATCGGTTACGGAGTTGGATCCTGGTAGTGCCCTGGTGGTAAAACATACGGGGAATTGGGCTGTTAACAGCATTAATCCGCCTCATCGACGTGCCGCCTGTTCGTTTGAACGTATCTACTTTTCGCGTGGAAGCGATCAGGAGATATACCGCGAACGAAAACGCCTGGGAGAGGCCCTGGTGCCCGCTGTACTCAATGCAGTACAACACGATGTAGAGAATGCGGTCTTTTCTTATATCCCGAATACTGCCGAGGTAGCCTATATGGGGCTGATCAACGGGCTGGAAACCCATCTGATGAACCAAAAAATCTCGCTTCTTGCGGAGGGAGGGGCTCTTCCGGCCCCCGATGAGGTGCGTGCCATCCTGCGTCAATCGGTTCGAACCGAAAAGGTGGCCATCAAGGATGTGAAGATGCGAACCTTTATTTCGGACGATAAAGGGCGCAATACTATGGTGGGCCATGTGTACGATGTAACATGGGGCACTATTCGAAAGGGGGTAGATACTTTGGTGGTACTCGACGACTCGATAGTAAGAGGCACCACTTTGCGCAAGAGTATTATCGGTATTCTCGACAGATTGGGCCCCAAAAAGATTGTGATTGTTTCGTCGGCCCCTCAGATCCGTTACCCGGACTGTTATGGCATAGATATGGCCCGCCTCGGCGATTTTATCGCTTTTCAGGCCACTATGATTCTGCTCCGCGAAGGGGGAAAAGAGGCGCTAATAGAGAAGGTCTATCAATCCTGCCTGGCACAGGCCGATCTTCCCAAAGAGGAGGTAACTAATGCTGTAACCCAACTGTATGCCCCCTTTACCGATGAGGAGATCTCTGCACAGATTGCACGAATGTTAAAGATGCCCGGCACAAATGCCGATATTGAGGTGGTCTTTCAGACCGTGGAGGGGTTGCACAAAGCATGTCCCAACCATTCGGGCGACTGGTATTTTACCGGGAGTTACCCCACTCCGGGTGGCAATAAGGTGGCAAACCGATCGTTTGTCCTTTACATGGAGGGGGTATCGGCCCGCCCTTACTGATCAGATCAGAGATGTGGCTGCTTTTTGCCGTTATTTCGTCGCTCCTTCTCGGTGGTTACGATATCCTGAAAAAGAGTTCGCTCAAGGGTAACGCAGTGTTACCGGTGCTTTTTGTGGCAGCCTGTTCAGGAGCCCTTCTCTTTGTGCCTCTGTTGCTGTTGTCGTTCGGAAACCCCGAATGGGCGCGCAGTAACGGGTTCTCTTTGGCTATACTTTCTCCCCGGGAGCATCTTTGGGTATTTCTGAAATCGGCACTGGTAGGGGCCTCCTGGATTCTGAACTACTACGCCATGAAGTATTTGCCGCTGACCACCGTCTCGCCTATCCGTTCTACCGGTCCTCTCTGGACTGTGATGGGGGCGCTGCTGATCTTTGGAGAGCGGTTGTCGTGGTTGCAGTGGATAGGATTAACGGTAAGTCTGCTCTTCTTCTGGTACTTTTCTCTGGGTCAACGAAAGGAGGGCTTCTCATTTTCACGTAACCGGTGGATGATATGTATCTATGCCGGAACCCTGTTGGGCTCGATGAGCGGGCTCTACGATAAGTTTCTGGTGGCGCGGCTCGACCGGATTGCCATGCAGGCCTGGTTTTCGCTCTATCTGCTTCCGGTTATCCTCCCCTTTGTTCTTCTGCGATGGTATCCCCGCCGAAAGAACGACCCTTTTCTGTGGCGATGGACCATTCCTATGATTGGTGTTGTGTTAACCGTTACCGATTTTGTCTACTTCTACGCATTATCGTTTCCAGGGTCGCTGATTTCGATTGTTTCGGCGGTTCGGCGTACCAGTGTGGTGGTTCCTTTTCTGGCGGGCGTCTTTCTGTTTCACGAAAAACGGAATTTGTTGCCCAAGGTGATTGCCCTGGCCGGAATGGTGTTGGGGGTGCTTCTTATTGCACTGGGAACAAGCTGACAATTGCATCAAATTTCTGCATTTTTCCCGGAAATCGTTCAGGAATTATCGTGATAACGGTTAATTGTATAACTTTGGGCGCGAGAAAACGATTATTCATTTTAAACAGATAGATTATGGTTTCATACAAAGAACTGGGTCTGGTCAACTCGAAAGAGTTGTTCGCAAAGGCTGTTGCCGGTGGTTATGCCATCCCCGCTTTTAACTTTAACAATATGGAGCAACTTCAGGCCATTGTACAGGCCTGTGTTGAGGCAAAATCGCCGGTTATCCTGCAGGTGTCGAGCGGTGCCCGTAAGTATGCCAATCAGACCCTGCTCCGCTACATGGCTCAGGGCGCTGTTGAGTACGCCAAGGAGTTGGGATGTAATATTCCCATTGTTCTGCATCTGGATCATGGCGACAGCTTTGAACTCTGCAAGTCGTGACTTGAATTTGGTTTCTCGTCGGTAATGGTCGACGGATCGCATCTTCCTTACGAGGAGAACGTTGCACTCACCAAAAAGGTTGTTGACTTTGCTCACCAGCACGGTGTAACCGTAGAAGGCGAACTGGGTGTACTGGCCGGTATTGAAGATGAGGTTTCGGCCGAACATCACGTCTATACCGAACCTGATATGGTAGAAGATTTTGTAAAGAAGACCGGTGTCGATTCGCTGGCTATCTCTATCGGAACCTCGCACGGTGCCAATAAGTTTAAACCTTCGCAGTGTACCCGCAACGCCGACGGTATCCTGGTTCCTCCCCCTCTGCGTTTCGACATCCTCGAAGAGATTGAGAAGAGAATCCCCGGATTCCCCATTGTACTGCACGGTGCTTCGTCGGTTCCCCAGGAACAGGTGGCAACCATCAATAAGTATGGCGGTGCCATGGTCGATGCCATTGGTATTCCCGAAGAACAACTCCGCAGGGCTGCCGCTTCGGCTGTATGCAAAATCAACATCGACAGCGACGGCCGTCTGGCTATGACAGCTGCTGTTCGTGAGGTGTTTGCCAACAAACCAGCCGAATTCGACCCCCGGAAGTATCTGGGTCCTGCCCGTGACGCTTTGAAAGCCCTCTATATTCACAAATGCAAAAACGTACTGGGCAGCGCCGGTAAAGCCTGCTAAGCTATCGTTTTATCCCTTCAAAAGGGTGTCCCGCTATGCCGGGGCACCCTTTTGTCTTTTCCTCGCAATGCACTATCTTTACCCGTCGACAAAGGGTTGCCGAACCGTAAAACTATCACCATGAACAGTGTGCTTGTTACCGGATGTAATGGACAGTTGGGCAGAGAGATGCAAGAGTTGGCCGCCCGTTTTGGAGAGTTCAGTGTTACCTTTACCGATGTCGAAGAGCTTGATATCACCGACGAGAGTGCCGTTGTGGGTTTTGTAGCCCAATTACATCCCCGGTTTATCGTAAATTGTGCCGCTTACACGGCTGTCGACCGTGCCGAGAGTGACGAACGCACTGCATGGCTGCTCAATGTGCAGGCTGTACGGAATCTGGTAAATGCTGCCGAACGGGTGGGAGCCTCGCTGGTTCATATCTCTACCGATTATGTTTTCGACGGGACCTCGTCGGTTCCGTACAAAGAGTCGGATCAGGAACATCCGGTTTCGGTTTATGGAAAAACCAAGGCTGAAGGGGAGCGGGCGGTTCTTGACTATGAGTTGGGTACTGTAATCAGAACCAGTTGGCTTTACTCGCCTCATGGAAATAATTTTGCCAAAACCATACGACGTCTGGGGCGTGAACGCTCCGAACTGCAGGTTGTCTTCGATCAGGTGGGTACGCCTACCTATGCGCTCGACCTGGCTGAGGTAATCTACCTTCTTTTACGTCGATCGGCCGAAGGGCATCATGCTTCGGGGCTCTTCCATTTCTCGAACGAAGGGGTCTGCAGCTGGTACGATTTTGCCCGCGAGATTCTCCTGAGTAGTGATATTGCGTGTCGGCTTTTGCCGGTTGAGAGTTCGGTTTTTCCCAGTCCCGTGAAACGGCCCTCCTATAGTGTATTGAATAAGTCAAAGATAAAGACCCTTCTGCAACTGGATATCCGTCACTGGCAGGAGGCTTGGCGTCATTGTCTTACCCGTCTTTCCTGATTGTTTTTGCCAATACAAACCCCCAAATACCTCACTTATGAAAACACATCTCCGTTCTGTCCTTCTGTTTGTGGCCCTTTGTGCTTTCGCAGCCTGCCAAAAGGCTCCCCAGCCCGAATCGCTCTTCAACGGAACCGATCTTACCGGTTGGGTTCCCTATCTGGCTCCCGACAGCTTGATTACCAACCCTGCCGATGTGTACAAGGTGAAGGAGGGTTGTATCTGGATAAGCGGGAAACCCATTGGTTATCTCCGGACCGAGAAAGAGTATACCGATTACCTCTTAACCGTTGAGTGGCGTTGGGACGGTGCACCCACTAACAGCGGGATTTTCCAACGTATTGCTTTGCCCGACCAGACCTTTCCCAAGGCTGTTGAGGTGCAGTTAGCAGCCGGTAAGGCTGGTGATTTTGTGATGCTTGGCGGCTCAAAGATCAATGAGACCAACGAAACCGGCCCGTTTCCCGTAGTGAAGGCCATGAACCCTTCGAACGAAAAGACACCGGGAGAGTGGAATCGTGCCGAGATTACCTGTAAAGGCGATTCTATTATTGTGTATATCAACGGATTATTGCAGAATAAGGCATCCGGAGCGCCCACGTCGGGTTACATCGGATTGCAGAGTGAAGGCGGCCCCGTCATGTTCAGATCGATTACGGTTACGCCTCTCAAATAACAGATTCTCTACAGTTTAAAAAGTAATTCTATGCAAATGGATGTAAAAGAACGGGCAGAGCGATGGCTCGATCCGGTGTTTGATGCGGATACCCGGACCCGGGTGCAGGAACTCCTCAAAGAGGGGGGAGCTGAACTTACTGAGTGTTTCTACCGAAACCTCGAGTTCGGAACCGGTGGATTGCGGGGTCTGATGGGTGTGGGTACCAATCGCATGAATATCTATACCGTGGGTATGGCCACGCAGGGATTGTGCAACTATGTGAAACGCTGCTTTGCATCGCTTCCCGAAATCAAGGTGGCTATTGCTTACGACAGCCGAAACAACAGTGCCCTCTTTGCACGGACCACTGCCGGCATCTTTGCTGCCAACGGGATTAAGGCCTATCTGTTCGACACATTGCGTCCTACGCCCGAACTCTCTTTTGCTATAAGGTATCTGGGTTGTCAAAGCGGTGTGGTCATTACCGCCTCTCACAATCCTAAAGAGTATAACGGGTATAAAGCTTATTGGAACGACGGAGGACAGGTTATAGCCCCTCATGATAAGAATATTATTGCCGAGGTAGAGGCCATCAGTTCACCGCATGAAGTGCGGTTCAACGGACCTGCCGAGAATATTATCCCGATAGGCAGCGAGATAGATGCGGCGTATATGAAGGCGCTGGCCTCGCTCTCTCTTTCGCCCGAGGCCATTGAGCGTCAAAAAGATCTGAAGATTGTCTATACCCCAATTCATGGAAGCGGGGTCACTCTGGTGCCTATGATGTTGAAGAAACTGGGTTTTACCCGGGTCATTCCTGTTCCGGCGCAAAATATTCCCGATGGAAATTTCCCAACGGTTGTATCGCCCAATCCCGAAGAGGCAGCGGCACTCTCTATGGCCATTGAGGTGGCCAGAGAAGCGGATGCAGATATTGTGATGGCTACCGATCCGGATGCCGACAGGGTTGGATTGGCAGTGAAGGACAACCGGGGTGAGTGGATTTTGTTAAACGGAAATCAGGCAGCCTCTCTGCTGATTGACTATCTGGTTTCCCGGCGGGCCGAGACGGGCAGGCTTACAGGAAATGAGTATCTGGTGAAGACCATTGTGACCACCGAATTGCTTGCCGAAATAGGGAAGGCCCACGGAATCGGCTGTTTCGATGTGCTTACCGGCTTTAAATGGATTGCCGATACCATTGCCCGGAACGAGGGGAAGGGTACCTTTATCGGGGGTGGCGAAGAGAGTTACGGCTACCTGTGCGGCGACTTTGTCCGCGACAAAGATGCCGTTATGTCGTGTGCCCTTTTTGCCGAGATAGCTGCTTATGCAAAAGACCGGGGCAAGTCGCTTTATAACGAACTGATTGACCTCTACACTCGTTACGGACTCTACCTGGAAAAAGGTATCTCGGTGGTGAAAAAGGGGAAATCGGGCGCTGAAGAGATTCTGGCTATGATGCAGCAGTATCGAAATGCACCGCTGTCGCGAATCAATGGCTCGGAGGTCATCAAAAGAGTCGATTACAATTGTGGCAAGAGTTATGATGTGGCTACCGGGACCATCTCGGATGTCGATCTTCCCGCTTCGGATGTGATGCAATATTTCACGGCCGATGGTTCGAAGATTACCATTCGCCCTTCAGGAACAGAGCCAAAGATCAAGTTCTATATTGCCGTGAACCAACCTTTGCCCTCTGCCGCCGGCTATCAGGAGGTTCATGCTGCCCTGGAAGCAAGGATTGAGGCAATAGCCGACAGTTTACAGGTCCTTTACAACGGCCGATAGTTGTTCCAGAATCAGGGTTCTGGTTGACAGGCCGGTGAGGGTGTTGTTCTGTGGATCGGGATGAACCCGGTTGGTTATAAAGATATAGAGCAGCCCGCTTTGCGGATCGGCCCATACAAGCGGGCCGGTGAAGCCACTGTGGCCAAAACTGGTAGTGGATACCGCTTCGATGGGCACGGGCCCCTTCTTCCGGGGATCAGGGTCGGGTTTGTCGAACCCCAGTCCGCGTCGGTTTCCGTTTACCCGGCAGTACTGACAGGCGGTAAACAGGTTTACTGTTTCGGGAGCCAGCAGACGATCACCGCCATACGTCCCTTTGTTCAGCAGCATCTGCATAACCTTGGCCAGATCGTTGGCATTGCCAAACAGGCCGGCGTGACCGGCTACACCCCCCATCATGGCAGCCCCCTCGTCATGCACATACCCTTGCAACAGCTGCCGGCGAAAGAAAGAATCGTCGGCCATAGGCGCTATCTGTTTTTCCGGAAATCTTTTTAATGGGTTGAATCCCAGAGTTTCGCAACCCAGTTTGTTATAGAAGTTCAAGGCAGCGTAGTCGGGAAGGGAGGTGGCCTCCTCCTTTTCGATGATTCTCATCAGATAATACGAACCTAAATCACTGTAGAGGTAACGTCCGCGGTGTTTTACCGGCGATTCGTCGATAATCCGGTAGAGACTGTCGCGTCCGTATCGCGAGATAAAGAGATTATCGGCCACTTGATTGGGAAACTGCCCGGAAGCGGAAGTGGCGTACCATCCCTCCACGTAACGAGTGGCACTATTCCCAAATACTGAGCCGCTTAAAGGAATGGAGTACTGTTGGGTACGTCGCGATGAGAAGAGCTTCTCCTCCGGGTTTATCGGTTCGATGGTGCGTTGGTAAAAGGGAATGAAGGCCTCCAGCCCTGCCTGATGCGTGAGCAACTCGCGAAGGGTAAGACGGGCTTTGTTGGTACCCTGCAGTTCCGGGAGAAAGGTCACGATTCCTTTGTCGAGCGGAAGCTTTCTTGTTTCATAGAGTTTCATAGCCGATACCACTGTAGCGGCAATTTTTGTTACTGAAGCAAGATCGTAGAGGGTGGAATCGGTAACCGGTTCTCCTCCCGAATAGCGGGTATCACCATAGTTTTTCCGAAAGAAGACCTTACCCTCTTTTGCCGCCATCACCTGACAACCGGGCATAGCCTTTGCTGCAATTGCCGCCTCAACCAAACTATCGATTTTTGTGAGAGAGTTGCTGTCGATCCCGATCGATTCAGGCAGTACATAGGCAAGACGCAAATTGCCCTGGGTATCGATACCCATTCCGTACCGAAGCGAGTCGTTGATAGAGACAGGTAACCGCCCTTTTGCTCCCATGGCTCCAAAGAGTATCTGTGCTGTTTTGTCGTGGGCCATTTCGCTCTCTTCGTAGGCAATTACCAGCGCTTCGTATTGAGAGGCGGCTTTGGAACCGCTCCAGGCATAGGGACAACCAAAGAGCGACAGAACCAGGGGCTTTCGCGTGGCCAATCGGTCGAAAAAGGCGATAGTCGATGCCGGAACACCGAAATTCTTTGCAGGCAGCGAATTGGTGTTATGTACCCCGCCAATGATGAGATCGTACGATTGGAGCTTCTCCAGAACCGTTTTTTGTTCACTCTCCTTTTCCGGAAGGAAGAAAAGATCGGTTTTGCAGTAGTCGGCTACTCTTTTTACAAAGAAATTAGGCTTGTCAGTACCTGCTAAAACCAGGGCTATACGCTTGTTCTCCAGTCCTGTAATGGGGATAACCCGGTTCCGGTTGGTTAGCACCGTAATGGCATTCTCCATGATTTTATGTTGCAGCAGAGCGGCATCAATGCCATTCAGATCGGTATGAAGGTTTTGCCCGGAGAGGGGTTCTCTCGACGCAAGACCGGCCATCTCTTTGGCTGCCAGAATTCTTCTGCAGGATGCCTCCAGGCGTGAAGAGTCGATTCGTCCGCTCAGTATGGCCTCACGGATTGCCGAAATGGCCTCAGGTATCTTGTCAGGCATTACCAGAATGTCGTTTCCGGCCTCAAAGGCCCTAACCTCCAGCTCACCACTCCGGAAGGCCTCACTTGCCCCTTTCATATTGAGCGCATCCGTGTAGATCAGCCCCTGAAATTGCAGTTCCTGCCGAAGCAGGGATTCAATGGCCTTTGCGCTGAGGGAGGTGGGTGTTTTCGATTGGTTGTCGATGGCAGGAACAAAAAGATGAGCACTCATAATACCCGATACACCTGCCGAAATCATGGCCCGGAACGGGGCCAGTTCAACCGAGTCGAGCTCTGCCCGTGTCCGGTTTACAACGGGCAGAGTCAGATGGCTGTCGGTTTCGGTATCGCCATGACCCGGAAAATGCTTTGCCGAAGTAAAGATCCCTCCATCCTGCATCCCTTTCATGTAGGCGATGGCCAACTGCGACACTCTTTGGGGATTCTCTCCAAAGGAACGGGTTCCGATAACCGGGTTATTGCGGTTGCTGTTTACATCGACAGCGGGGGCAAAGTTGATATGTAAACCCACTCTTCGGCACTGTTCAGCTACAAAGCGCCCCATTTCATAGAGGATGGAGTCGTTTTGAATGGCGCCCAACAGCATCTGTCGCGGAAGACGGGGCACACTGTCGAGCCGCATAAAAAGCCCCCACTCTCCATCGATGGCCATCAGGAGGGGCACTTTACTC
The DNA here is from genome assembly GCA_964451605.1 of uncultured Bacteroidales bacterium. Taxonomy (GTDB): domain Bacteria; phylum Bacteroidota; class Bacteroidia; order Bacteroidales; family UBA4181; genus JAQVSH01. The sequence continues at coordinate 23,230 of CAYVJA010000021.1, forward strand.
TCTTGCTGGAATTGCTCTGCCATAGCCAGCTGGCGTCCCGGCCCTCCCTGAAAGAAGAGAACACTCCCAACGCCGTGTTGAGTAATCAACCGGCTTACCTCTTCTGTATGTGCTCTGTCGCGGTTGGAGTAGGCAGGAATCATCAACAACTGTGCAATCCGCTCGTTGAGCGAAAGTGTGTAATATACGGAGTCGACCCAACGGCTATGGAGTTGTACAGGAGGTGCAATGGTACGATTGGGGACCTGTGCAACAGAAGGGCCCGCCGTGAAAAGCAGGAGCGTGATCAGAAGGAGAATTTGGCGCATAGTCAAAGGGATTTTGGCATCGCGCTCCTGAATTGTTTACTGAGATAGTGGAGGCGAAACAACAGGGCAAAAGCAATTATACCTGTCTCCATACTAATAGATTGACCCATGGCTGCAAGTGCAATCGGGTATAAAAGGAGCGAGGCGAGAATCAGGAGAAGAACCCATCGGAGGGTTTGACGCTTTGTCTGACTGGGACGAAAGGCAAAGAAGAGACAAAGCGGCGAGAAGAGCAGAAGGTTGGCATTCAGCGCAGTATGATAATGGCTGGATACAAACCACATAAAGGCAATTATACACCCGACGATTCCCAGACTGAAAAAGAAGAGCCGATCGAAAATCCGGTTTACCCCCTGCATCCGGAACGGTCCAAACGCAAGCAGAGCCGAAAGGAGGAGAATCACCAGTAAAAGCAGTACCGGCTGCATAAAGAGAGAGGGCCGGGGACTCTCCTGACCTTTAAGCAGAATACGGGTCTCTTTCACAAGGGGAAGCTGCGTATCGGGATGGCGGCTCTTTTCCATTTCCAGCTCGAGCAATGCGGGAAGAAAGAGGGTTTGGTAGGTTGCAACGGGTTGGTCGGTACGGGCACCCAGTAACAGATCAATCCCAAAACGGGTGTAAGGGAAGGGTTGAAGCGCCTTTCGGAGGTAATAACGTGCGGTAGAATCCGAATCGGCATCGGGCTTCATTCCTTGTTGAAGCGGGCTCTCGAAGAGATCGCGTATACGCGTTGTACAGTTGTCGCGGATAAAGTCGTAGAGGTAGGCCCGGTTTTCCGGTTTGAGATTGTTCTCAACAAAGAGAAATATCCGGGTTGCCTCTTCGGGATTGAGCCGGAGAATTTGTTCGGATACCTTCCGATCTTCGGCATAATAGACCTCCATGAAATCGTTGAAGTGCGACACCGAAAGATAATAGAGGAGTTTTCCTCTCAGAAATTTCCAGTAGAAGCCCTTTTCCCGGAAATTAAAGGTGCCGTAATTGTACACCCTGTCGAACCCCAGTGAATCATCTTTAATACGCAGGGCTGTATGGCCAAACAGGGTATAGAGTTCTGTTCCGGAACCACAGGTTATAAGACTCACCGATGCTTCTTTCGACAGAGAAAAGGGAAAGAGCTGAACCCATGGCCCAAGCAGGCCCACAAGGATCCATAAACGGATGTTTCCAAGTGGATTACGTGCAAAATTTCCTGGTGTGGATTGGCGCATACAAAGGAGGGCTTGCCGGGGATAAAGGAGAATTACCGTTGTGTGATTTTTTCACAGTAGAGACACTTAAGAGCCACTTTGTCGCGCGAAATCACCTGGAATCGGGTGGGTACCGGTTCGATATTGGTGATGCATTTGGGGTTTACGCATTTAACAATGCCCATAATTACCTCATCGGGAAGCTCGACTACCCGCTTTTCGATGACCTGGTAGTTTTTGATGATATTCAGTTTTGCCTGGGGAGCTACCAACGCAATCTTGTTAATTTCATTCTTCTCGAAGTACTTTCCGGAAATCTTAATGATGGCCTTATATCCCAGTTTTTTGCTTTCGAGGTTGGTTCCAAAGGTCATCTGGTTGGTAAACTGATCCAGATTGAGGATGGAAATTACTTCGAAAAGTTTGTTGGCCGGTATGTGATCTATTACAGTTCCGTTTTCTATTGCGTTCACTACCAGAACTTTATCGTCGCCCTTCATGGTATGCTATAATTGTTGGTTAGGGTATCTCGGGTGCTACCCCCAAAATGGAGGCAATAATAGCCTGTCGTACAAACATTCCGTTAAGAGCCTGCGTAAAGTAGTAGGCTTTAGGGTTATCGTCGACATCGCAATCAATTTCATTGACCCGTGGCAGAGGATGCAGTATTTTGACGTTGGGCCTGGTTTGCGATAGCATATCGTTACGCAATACATAGGCATCCTTTACCTTTTCGTATTCGATGGGGTCGGAAAACCGCTCCTTTTGAACGCGGGTCATATAGATAATATCAGCATCGTTAATATAGGGTAGAAATTCGCGGTCTTCGGTAAAGGAGATCCCCTTTTGGGAAAGAAACTCTTTGTATTCTTCGGGCATCTTCAACTCTTCGGGCGAAATAAACGAGAAGTTGGGCGAAAAGTGCGAAAGCGCCATCAGCAGCGAGTGTACGGTTCGTCCATATTTCAAATCGCCAATCATCAGAATATTCAGATTTTCGAGTCTGCCCTGGGTCTTTTTGATGGAGTAAAGGTCGAGGAGGGTCTGTGACGGGTGCTGGTTTGCCCCGTCGCCCGCATTGATTACAGGCACTGTGGCAATTTCGCTGGCATAGCGGGCAGCCCCCTCTAACGGATGTCGCATCACAATCAGGTCGACATAATTGTTCACCATCTTGATGGTGTCTTTCAGGGTCTCACCTTTTGTTACGCTCGAGGAGTTGGCATCGGCAAATCCTACCACTCGTCCTCCAAGCCGTTGGATGGCTGTTTCGAAACTGATTCGGGTCCGGGTTGAGGGTTCGAAGAAGAGCGTTGCAACCACTTTGTTTTTGAGAAGGTCGCGGTTGGGATTCTTTTCGAATTCGGCAGCAAGGGCAATAATCTGCAGGTACTCCTCTTTGCTGTAATCGGTAATCGAAACTAAACTTCGGTTCTTCATGAGAGATTGGTTTGCGTTGTGAATGCCCTCTATTGTCAAGCTAAATTACTACAAATTGCCCATTGCTTTATGCTTTTTCCCAATCGATTTCGGGCCATTTTCCGATTCTTTGCAGAAAGGCATCCGATCGGCTCTTGGGGAGCAAAAAAGTGGCTTTGCAGACGGCCAGGTATTCGGCTTGAACTATTTCGGGCTGGAACTCTTTGATGATCTGTTGAATCTCCGGCGTTCGCTCATACGGATAGCTAATTCGGAACGCGTCGGTGATAACCCGGATAGTGGTCCCGGCACGGCTAAGCGCATCGGAAGCCGCTTCGCGATAGGCCACAGTCAGCCCCCCGGTTCCCAGTAAAATTCCGCCAAAATAGCGAACCACAGCCACCAGCACATCCGAAAGACCGTACGAGTCGATCTGCCCCAAAATGGGCCTGCCCGCCGTTCCGGAGGGCTCTCCGTCGTCGTTTGCGCGCCAGCGTTGCTTATCTGCACCCAGTCGCCAGGCATAACAGATATGTCGGGCGCTGAAATGGGCCTTGCGGAGCTGTTCGAGTGTGTCGCGGATGGCCTCTTCCGAAGTGACCGGTTGTGCATATGCAATAAAACGGCTCCCCTTGTCCCTGTACAGACCCTCAGAGGGTTGTGCCAGGGTAAGGTAGGTGTCGGAAGGCACAGATGCGTTCATTTCCGGTGAAAAAAAAGGGGCCAAAAAGCGGCCCCGGGTTATGGTTTGAATTTTTTGTCGATCTCCTCTAACGTTTGTTTAAAGCGTTTGTCGGTCTCCTGCAGATTCAGCACCGTTTTGCAGGCATGCAGCACCGTGGCATGATCTTTTCCTCCCACCTGTTTTCCTATAGAGGCCAGGGCGGCTTTGGTGTACTTCTTTGAGAAGAACATGGCAATTTGACGAGCCTGCACAATCTCCCGCTTCCGGGTAGAGGAGTGGAGCATATCAATGGGTACATTCAGATAGTTGCAGACGGTTTTGCTGATAAAATCTATAGAGATCTCCTGTTTAGGATTCTTTATCAGCTTCTCTATCATTTCGGAGGCCAGTTCGAGCGTAATTGCCCTGCGGTTGAGCGTTGACTGTGCCAGCAAAGAGATGAGAGCGCCTTCGAGTTCGCGTACATTACTGGTGATATTCGAAGCCACAAAGGCAATGACATCATCGGGGAGCGAAATGCCGTCCTGATAGGCCTTTCTGCGCAGAATAGCCACTCTGGTGGCATAATCGGGAGCCTGAAGGTCGGCCGAAAGACCCCATTTGAAACGGGATAGCAGCCGCTTTTCGAGACCCTGCAGTTCGACGGGAGGTTTGTCGGATGTAAGAATCAGTTGCTTGCCCGACTGATGCAGATGGTTAAATATGTGGAAGAATACATCCTGTGTCTTTTCACGGCCCGCAAATTCGTGAATGTCATCGATAATCAGCAGATCTATCATCTGATAGAAATGCAGGAACTTATTGATTTCATTCTTTAGGCGTGCATCCACAAATTGAGTCTGGAACTTATTGGCGGTTACATAGAGCACCATCTTATCGGGGAATCTCTCCTTTACACCCAGACCGATAGCCTGGGCCAGATGGGTTTTGCCCAAACCACTCTCTCCGTATACAAACAGTGGATTAAAGGCTGTTCCTCCCGGGTTTTCACCCACGGCAATACCTGCAGATCGAGCCAGTCTGTTACATTCACCCTCTACCAGATTATCGAAACTCTTTTCGGGATTGAGCTGCGGATCGATATTCAGCTTGCGGATGCCTGGAATCACAAAGGGGTTGAATTTCTCAAGCCGATCGGCCGGAGAGAGAGGCAGAGAAATATTTTTCATTTCGGCCGAGGTGACCGAAGGATAGATTACCTGACTGGGTTTCTCCTGATTGGTGACATTCGATTTATCGACCACCACACTGTACTCCAGTTTTGCCTCGTTCCCCAACTCTTTTCGCAGACTCTTCCGAAGAAGATCGATAAAATGATCCTCCAGATATTCGTAAAAGAAAGGGCTGGGTACCTGAATGGTCAGGACCTTATCGGAAAGCTTCAATGGTACGATGGGTTGAAACCATGTTCTGAAAGTCACGGCGGGAATATTATCGCGAATGACCCGTAAACATCGATTCCAAATAGCCTGGTGCATTGTGTATCAGATTATCAGTAGTTGGACAGTAGCAGAGGAGGACATAACCATTTCTTCAACAAGGTTAGTTAAAAAAAAGCGCAAAAAAAACCAAAAATGCCTTGTTTTTTTCTTTCTGTTGCTATCTGGCTGCCATACAGTAAATTATTTTTTTTGCCCGGGTAAAGATTTTTTTCGAGGGGGACGGGGAAAAGTCAATTGGTTGAAAATCAAATAATTAAAAACAACTTACTGCCTTTCAATCACTTGTCTTTTCTGCCAAAAAGAGAAAAGTGAACATACCGTTTGGGCTGTTTCCTCAGGTCGATCAGCAGACTGTCGAGCGAAGCCAGTGAGGATTGGAGATTATTGTATAAAGTGTCGTTAACCATAAGTTGTCCCAGGCTTCCCTCACCGTTACGCAATCCGGTAAGGAGCCCCTCGGCTTGTAGCAAGGTTGTGTTGGTACGGCCGATTGCCTGTTTGATATCCGATTCGGCCAGTTGGCCGCTGAAGATCTCCAGGTTTCCGGAGATACGGGTAATGCTCTGGTTGTTCTTTTCGAGATTGGCCGATACCGATTCAAAGTGCGAAAGGATGGCACTCAGTTTCGATTTCTCCTCAGAAAGAATCTGATCGAGTGTGGCTACCGAACTCCTGAGATGTTGGCGTGTTTCCGGATTAAGGATATCTTGCAGCGATTCCATCACCGAGTCGATAGAGAGCATCATCTCTTCGGCCTTCTGACGCAGAGGGGCAATCAGATCGACTGCCGAGCTGATGAGATCGGCCTGAAGCCCTGTGGAAAGTGTATCGCCGGGTGTCGCTTTTTTAGGGCTGTCGCCTCTGAGGAGGTTGATGGCTTTTGTCCCCAGAAGGTCTTTACTGAAGATTTGAATGGTGCTGTTTGAAGGAAGGTAGTAATCTTTTTGGATAGAGATGGTTACCAAAAGTTTGTTGGGATCGGAGTCGAGAAACCGGATGTCGCTTACGCGACCGATTCTTAGTCCGTTTACGGTTACATCGCTCGAGACATCGAGACCCGAAACATTGTCGAAGACTCCGCAAAATTCCTGGTCCTGATTCAGCAGATTGCTCCCCTTGAGGAAGTTTAATCCCCAAATTAGCAGTACAGTGACACCCAGAAAAATAATGCCGATTTTTACCTCTTTTCTCATGGTAATTCTTTTTACGTAACGGTTTGGCAGACGGATGGTTCCGGTTACCTTCTTTGATTCAGCTCCGAGCGGGCCTCGGAGGGAGGAATAAAATTGCCATTTCGCGTGGCTGTAATAAATGCATCGGGATATTTTTTCCGGATGCTTCTGAGACGTTCTTCAATCCGGGGGTAGCTGGTTGTTTTTCCTACCAGATACTTATTGTAGGGGGTGCCCCGGATCTCTGTCACATCGGTTTCGCCCTTGAAATTTGCCGGCTTAAGGGCAATAGGTTTGGATGACACCGCTGCGGCAATTTGCACATAAAACCAGATCTCCTCCTTTCCCTGCCCGGGGTTGATGGAAGATGCGCTCCCGGCCGGAACGCGCTCAGGGCTCTCTTGACGCACGGCTGCCGGCGATTCTGTCGAAGCCGTCGGTTTGACCTCGGCAACAAAGTTACTCTTATTCTCAATTCGGTTTTTATAGGTCCGAAAGGCTTCGAAGAGTGCCTTGGCCATCTTTTCCTGACCTGCGGCCGTGTTAAGATATCGTTCGTCGTCGGGATTCGACATGTAGCCCAACTCAACCAGAACGCTGGGGGCTGCCGTCTTGTACAAGACCACAAATCCGGCCTGTTTAACGCCCCTATCCACTATCGGTGTGGCTACCTTAACCTGATGTTGAAATGCTTCGGCCATCTCAAGACTCTGTTTAAGGTAGGAGTTCTGCATCAATTGAAAGATTATATATGACTCGGGCGATTTCGGGTCGAACCCTTCGTAATGAGAGGAGTAATCATCCTCGAGAAAAATGGCGGAGTTTTCCAGCTGGGCTACCTCTATGTTCTGTTCGGCCATGTCATTACCCATTACATAGGTTTCCGCACCCTTAATACTCCGTTTTCGGGAGGATGAGGTATTGGCGGGTAAACTGTTAGCATGAATAGAGATGAAGAGATCTGCCTGATTTTTGTTGGCTATGTTGGCACGCTCCTTCAGCGGAATAAAAATGTCTGTTTTTCGGGTATAGATTACCTCCACATCCGGGAGCTCCTTTTCAATCATAGCTCCCAGTTTCAACCCTACAGAGAGTACAATATTCTTCTCTCGCGCACGGGGAGATATACATCCGGGGTCTTTTCCCCCGTGTCCCGGGTCTATCACCACTCTGTTCACTCCTTCTGGCGAAGCGTGAAGTCTGGCAGGAATAGAAAGCAGACAACAACAACCCACCAGCAGGATCCCGGCTGAGAGCCGCTTTAGCAGAGGGGCCTGTACTATAATTCCGGGAATGAACATTCTTACGAAATCGAGAATTTTGTGTAGTTTTGGCGTCCCGGAGCATTCGTGCGGGGTGCGTCACAAAAATAGAGATTAAAATTGTTTTCCGGAATTCTTTCATACTTTTTTGGCTTCCTTCTCTGTGCGCTATGGCCTGTAAATGCTCACGCCCAGGGGCGTGCCCATTATATTCCGGAGCCATCGGCAATCTACTCCGATACCACCCTTTCCGATACAAATCTGTCAGTTGCCGATACGCTGAAGAGAAGCCTTGCTTCTGTTGCAGATACATTGTTGGAAGGCAATGATTCAGCGGCCGATACTTCGCAAATCAAGCCGATGAGTGCCGGATCGCTGGCCGACAGTCTCTCCTCTCAGCCCGAATCGGCCTTCTCATCGCCCATCAGTTACTCATGGAAAGATTCCATGGTTATCTCTGTGAAGGACCAGAAGGCCTTTTTGTACGGCGGAGCCACGGTAAAGTTTGAGGATAAGCAGTTGACCGCCGATTACATTGAGTTTGATATGGCCAAGAGCATAGCTTATGCCACCGGACGAAAGGATTCGGCCGGCCAAATGATTGGACTTCCCGTATTTACGCAGGGGCAGGAGAGTTTCGATGTCAGGAGTCTTTCGTATAACTTTAAGACGAAGAGTGGTGTGATTCATGATGTAATCACTGAGCAGCAGGAGTCTTTTTTGCACGGTTCGGTGGCAAAGCGGTACGATTCCGGAATTGTCGATATCAAAGACGGGAAGTTTACCACTTGCGATGCCGATCATCCCCACTTTTATCTGGCCATCTCGAAAGGGCGGATGATTCCCGGAAAGAAGATTGTGGCAGGTCCTTCCTATCTGGTGTTGGAGGATGTGCCGCTGCCCATCGGGATTCCCTTTGGTTTCCTGCCCAATACCAGTAAACGGAATCAGTCGGGTTTTTTGTTGCCCACCTGGGGCGATGAGGTGGCCCGGGGTTTTAATCTGACGGGTGGCGGTTACTATCTGGCTCTTGGCCAACATCTGGATGCGCGTATTACCGGTGATATCTATTCGAAGGGAACCTGGGGGTTGGGTATGGCCGCCAACTATGTAAAAAGATATCGTTTTTCCGGGCAGTTTAACGGGAGGTATTACAAAGATATTACGGGAGAGAAGGGCCTCGATCGTACGGCTTCAACCAGTTTTTCGTTGCAGTGGATGCATCGGCAGGATCCTAAGGCGAATCCTACCTCTTCGTTAAATGCGAGTGTGAATTTTAGTACCAAGTCGTTCGATCAGAATCACAACTATCAGAATGTGAGCAGGCTAATGACTAACACTAAGCAATCGAGCATCTCCTGGGCTAAGAACTGGCCCTCCAAGCCCTATCGGCTTACCATGAATCTGAACCATTCGCAGAGCAGCGGAGCCGATCTTGTGCAAATGACTCTCCCTTCGGCCAACTTTTCGGTCGATCGGCTCTATCCTTTCCGCAAAAAGGTGTCGGCCGGAACCAAGAAGTGGTACGAGGATATC
>CAYVJA010000021.1:32256-39682 GCA_964451605.1 uncultured Bacteroidales bacterium
CACCTTCTCGTATAGTGCCGAGATGCGAAACGACATCTCTTCGCCCGAAGACAAGCTGTTGTCCGACTCTACATTGCGAAACATGCGGAACGGATTTAAGCATACCATCCCGGTGAATCTGAATGTGAAAGTGTTCAAACAGATCAATATCACCCCGTCGCTTAACTACACCGGTATGCTCTACACCAGCTCTTTGCGAAAACGGTGGGTTCCGGGCGATCAGGAGGTGAACCCGGAAGGCAGCGTGGTAACCGATACGTTGAGGAACCTTTCGTATGCGCATGGTTTTGCGCCCAATATTTCAGCCTCTTTCTCACCGAAAATCTATATCCGGGGCCAGGCTCTCAACCAAAATGCCAAAATTCAGGCCATCCGCAATGTGGTTACCACCGCGGTGAGCTTTCGGTTTACGCCCGACCTTTCAAAGGTGGTTCCCAATTACTACCGCGATCTTGAGTATACCTATATTGATAAGAATGGGGAATCGGTCACCAAGAAGGAGAAATACTCCATTTACCAAGGCTATACCTATGGTACTCCTACACTTCCCGGTAAGAGCGGAGCTATTTCACTCTCTATTCGGAACAATTTAGAAGCCAAAATCAAATCGGATAAAGACACCACCGGTGTGAAGAAGATAAAACTACTCGAAAACCTCTCTTTTTCCACGGGCTACAATATTTTCGCAGACTCTATGCGATTGAGCGTTATCTCTATGAATGGAAATACCAGCCTCTTCAATAATATTCTCAATCTCTCTTTCAGCGGATCGATCGATCCCTACGCCATTGACGATAAGGGTAAGCGTTACGACCGCCTCATGCTGAAAGACGGAAAGTTGGGAAGGCTCACCAGTCTGAGTTTCTCCCCTTCGTTCCGTTTACAGGGGGGGCAGGGCAAGCAGAAAGGCCGGGGCAGTTCGGAAAGCGACACTAATCCGTCGCTGCTACAGAGTCAGGATGAGTTGGGTCCGTCCGATGATTCTGGCCGGATTGATCCTGAAAGGTATCGCGCTGCCGGAGTAGCACTACCCTATGAATATTTCAAAATTCCCTGGAGTATGGGGGTGAGCTACGATATGAACTATTCGAAACCGGGAAAAACAAAGGCCAGTGTAGTACAAACGGTTAGAATAAACGGAGATCTCAGTCTGACCCCCAAGTGGAAAATGTCCTTTAATACCGGTTACGACGTGGAGACAAAGCAGGTTACGCATACCAACTTTACCATCGATCGTGATTTGCACTGCTGGGTAATGTCGCTTAACGTTTCGCCTTTTGGACGCTATAAATTCTACGGGTTTCAGATCAATGTCAGATCGGCAATGCTCCGTGATTTGAAATATGAGAAATCTCGCTCGCAATACGACAGCCAGTCGTTTTAACCGGCTGTTGCTGTAAAAATATGTATATTAGCCTGCTTTAAAGTCAGGTTCAGGTTGCTCTTTATGCTGATTGAATGAAACGAATTATCTCCACTCCAGATGCCCCCGCTGCCATCGGTCCCTATAGCCAGGCAGTAGAAGTAAACGGTTTCCTCTATGTTTCGGGTCAGATACCGCTCGATCCGGTTTCGGGTCAGATTGTGGGATCGGATATTGGCACCCAAACCGAACAGGTCCTGAAGAACATCGGTTCCATCCTGAAGGCAGCCGGCTATTCGTATGGCGACGTGGTTAAAACTACCTGCCTTCTGGCCGATATGAATCATTTTTCGGAAATGAACAAAGTGTATGGCAGCTTTTTTGTAGCAGATCAGCCGGCCAGAGCTGCCTTTGCTGTGGCGAAACTTCCCCGTGAGGTGTTAATCGAGATTGAAGTGATTGCCAGTAAAGCCTGAAAGTAATGAAATGTTTCTGCCGAATTCCCGCCGGTTTTCTTCTAGTGGCAGCCCTTCTTGCCTCTGTGGTGGCTTCGTGCGATGATGTATGCGAGACGCCCACTCTCACGGCTATTGTGGCGGGAACCTACACCGATAACGCACAGCCTCCCGCTTCGTACACGCTTACTTCACCGGCTGTTTACGGCGTTGGCCGCGACAGTTTACTGGCTCCTGTTGCCGGGAAGTGGCTGATGCCCCTTTCTCTCGCATCCGATCAGGTTCGGTTTGTTGTGGAGGACGACGGTGTGAAGGATACCATCGCGTTCTATTATAACCGCAGTGTGGAGTTTGTTTCGGAAGAGTGCGGTTGTATTGCGGTGGCCCGCATCGACAGTATTGTCTATTCCATGCATAAGTTAAAGCGGGTGGATATTGTTAAGCCATCGGTCCGTACAGTCTATGTTGATCAAGATAAACACAATGACGAGAATATTCGCCTCTTTTATTAGTCTTTTACTTCTCCTTACCGTGGTGTCTGGTCAGGAAGGTGCGTCCGTAAACAGGGGCAAAGCTCCCGATGCCGCCGCGGCTCCCCAAAAGCAGGAAGAGGAGAAAGATACCGTGGTTCGTTATAAACGGATGAGGGGGTTTCGTTTAGGTCTCGACTTTTCCAGGGTGGGGGCCTCCTTTATCTATGCCGACCGTATGGAACTTGGGGTTGTCTCCGACTTCGAAGTGAAAGACCGGTGGTATTGGGTGGGTGAGTTGGGCCTGGCGCAGGTGGATGTGTTTAAGGCAGGCTGGTCGTATGCCGGTTCGGGCCTCTACATTAAATCGGGAATGAATTACAACTTTTTGCAACCGGATAATCCCGATTATCACGATGCAGCTACCATTGGCTTTCGGCTGGCCGGAAGTACTTTTTCGCAGCAGATGTCGAATATTTCGCTGGGCGATGGGTACTGGGGAACTTCAGTTCTGGAACATATCCCTTCTAAGGGTGTCAGTGCTTACTGGCTAGAGGCGGTTGTGGGAGCAAAAGCCGAATTGTCGAAAAATGTCTATATCGGCGGGGATATAGGATTGCGTTTTAAAATCTCCGACTCTTCGAAAGAGGTCACTCCCTATTATATTCCCGGATTTGGGAAAGGGGGCAAATCGTTGTCGCCGGCCTTCAGTTATTACGTTCTCTATCTCTTTCCCCCTACCGATCCTGCTGCGCGTGCAACCCAAAAGAAGAAACTCCAGCAACAGAAAGAACAGGCCCGCAAGAAGGAGGCCGACCTGAAAGCGCAGGATAAGGCCATTCGTGAGCAACGCAAAGAGGAGAGGAATCTTCTCCGGATGGAAAAACGCGGCATTATTCCTCTTCCCGAGGCCCCTGCCGATTCTGTGCCGGCTGCTCCCAAAACGACACCGCCTGCTTCAAGGACTGCACCCCCTGCTGCCAGGTAATAGTGGTAGAAAAAAAAGGAGGCTGCTTCGATATTTCGAAACAGCCTCCCGCTATAAAGGAGCTACCTTACATTTATACAGTTGCCATGTGGGCAATCAGTTCGAGCACTTTGTTTGAATAACCCCACTCGTTGTCGTACCAAGATACCAGCTTAACAAAGTTGTTGTTGAGCGAGATACCGGCTTTGGCATCGAAGATGGAGGTACGGGCATCGTGGATGAAGTCGGTGGAAACCACTTCGTCTTCGGTGTAACCCAGAATACCTTTCAATTCGTTCTCGGAAGCAGCCTTGAGAGCAGCGCAGATTTCAGCATAGCTGGCACCTTTTTCGAGGCGGCAGGTGAGGTCGACTACCGATACATCAAGGGTAGGAACACGGAAGGCCATACCGGTGAGTTTGCCATTCAGGGCAGGGATAACTTTACCCACTGCCTTGGCTGCTCCGGTAGAGGAGGGAATAATGTTTCCGGCAGCTGCACGACCACCTCTCCAATCTTTGGCAGAGGGAGCATCAACCGTTTTCTGGGTATTGGTGGTTGCGTGAACAGTGGTCATCAACCCTTCAACAATGCCAAATTTGTCGTTGATCACCTTTGCAAGGGGAGCAAGACAGTTAGTGGTACAGGATGCATTCGACACAAAGGTTTCGCCTTTGTAGGTATTGTGGTTAACACCCATAACAAACATGGGGGTGTCGTCTTTCGAGGGAGCAGACATGACAACCCGTTTTGCACCGGCGTCGATATGTCCCTGTGCTTTCTCCTTGGTCAGGAAAAGACCGGTTGATTCAACCACGTATTCAGCGCCAATTTCGCCCCACTTCAGATCGGCAGGGTTTTTCTCGGCAGTTACGCGGATAGCTTTTCCATTCACTACCAACTTACCGTCTTTTACATCGACCGAACCTTCGAAACGACCATGAACGGAATCATAACGGAGCATGTAAGCCATGTAGTCAACATCGATAAGGTCATTAATCCCTACCACTTCGATGTCTTTTCTGTCCTGGGCTGCACGGAACACCAGGCGGCCGATGCGGCCAAATCCGTTGATACCAACTTTGATTTTTGACATAATTGTATCTGTTTGAAATTTATAAAAAAAGTGATTTTTCTCTTTTGGCGCTGCAAATGTAACACAACCAAAAGAAAAAAGTTCAATCTGATAATTTTATTTACATTTGCCGCACCTTTTTGTCTGATCTTCCGTCTTACCCAAAAGCCTGTTTTTGGGGATCTGCCGTGGCGACAAAGGGTGCCGGCTCTTTCGTCGGACAGCTGAATGGCAGCCTCCGGGTGTGTAGAGCAGATGAGAACCAACGACTAATCAAATGATTGCTATATGAGTAGAGATGAGATGATTTTTGGATTGATAGACCAGGAGAAGAGACGTCAGCGAGAGGGTATTGAGCTGATCGCCTCCGAGAACTTTGTCAGTGATCAGGTTTTGCAGGCAATGGGTTCGGTGTTGACCAATAAATACGCCGAAGGCTATCCCGGACGCCGCTATTATGGCGGATGTCAGGTGGTCGACCAGGTAGAGCAGCTGGCTATCGACAGAATCAAGACGCTTTTCGGTGCTGCCTGGGCTAATGTACAACCCCATTCCGGTGCCCAGGCCAATGCTGCTGTGATGTTTGCCTGTCTGAAACCCGGCGATGTGATTCTCGGTTTCGATTTGTCGCATGGCGGCCATTTAACCCACGGATCGCCCGTTAACTATTCAGGTGTGCTTTATCGTCCCATGGCCTATCAGGTTAGCGAAGCTACCGGAAGGGTCGATTACGACAACATGGAGGTAGTTGCCCTGCGTGAAAAACCGAAGTTGATTATTGCCGGTGCCTCGGCCTATTCGCGCGACTGGGATTATGCCCGTATGCGTGCTATTGCCGATAAAGTGGGGGCTCTGCTCATGGCCGATATCTCTCATCCTGCCGGTCTGATTGCCAAGGGTTTGCTCAATCATCCCTTCCCTCATTGTCATATTGTAACCACCACTACCCATAAAACACTTCGCGGCCCTCGCGGGGGTCTGATTCTTCTGGGTACAGATTTTGAGAATCCCTGGGGATACACCACACCCAAGGGTGAGGTAAAGATGATGTCACAGTTGCTCGATTCGGCTGTTTTCCCCGGAATACAGGGCGGACCGCTCGAACATGTTATTGCTTCGAAGGCTGTGGCATTTGGAGAAGCCCTCACCGACGAATACGGCGTTTATGTTAACCGTGTAAAAAAGAATGCCTCTGTAATGGCCTCCGCTTTTATGGATCTGGGCTATAAAGTCATTTCGGGCGGAACCGACAATCACAGTATGTTGATAGATCTCCGTTCACGTTTTCCCGAATTGACGGGAAAGATGGCTGAGAATGCCCTGGGTCGCGCCGATATTACCATCAATAAAAATATGGTTCCCTTCGACAGCCGTTCGCCCTTCCTCACTTCCGGTATTCGGGTGGGTACTCCGGCCGTTACTACTCGGGGCCTGCTGGAGCAGGATATTCTGAAGGTGGTTGAGCTGATCGATACCGTACTGAAAAACGACACCTGCGAGAAAACCGCCAAGGCCGTTAAGGCTGAGGTTAATGGCATGATGTCCGATCGGCCGCTTTTTGCCTGGTAAACGCCTATTTAACCTCCATCAAGACGCTGGTAAGCGTTCCCATCTGGTAAACCGGAATCCGTTTCGATGCGAGGGTTTCGTTGTTTACGGAGATTTTTACCTCTACCTGAGCCGGAACTCTGTAATAGACAGAGTTCTTTAGAATCTCCTTCTCTTTTTTCGATTTGGCCACCGTTTTCGGATTTACCAGTTCCATGTTGTTCACGGTAACTTCGCCCTGAGGTGTATAGAGACAGGCTACCTCCATCGCCCCCTCCTTATTGGGAGCGAAACCGGCCTGTTCGGAAAAATAGAAGAGCGTGGTTTTTTGCGTTTTTCCTGCGGGTAGCGATACAAACGATCGTTTAACGGGTATTTCCATAGAGGTGCCCGTAAAGAGGGTCAGAAGTGATGCCTCCTGCAGAGCGATCTGCTCCAGGAGTAACTTGAGTGTGGGCGCATCGGGAGAGTCGTCGGCCTCACCATTCAGGAGATCCTGTCGCCGCTGCCTGAGATCGAATATCTGTTGAGCCAGCTCTTTGGCCTGTGACTCTTTAGGAAGATGCTGCAACTTTTTTACCACCAAAGGTTCTTTTACAAAGGCGGTGTCTTTCAGCATGAGCTTATAGAGTGTGTCGACCGTTTGGAAGAGAGGATTCTCAATTACCATATTTTTGAATCCGGTGGTGATTTCGGCCGGGGCGAACTCGCCGGAGGCAAGAAAACTCGAGAGGCTCATATCGAGAAGGGCCCCCTCTTTGGTAAGGGTAATAAGCCGCTCAATATTTTTGGGCAGGTTCTTGAAGGTGATCACATAATATTGCGAAGGATCCAATTCGAAATGCTCAGAGAGCGAGACGGTTCCGATGCGCCATTTTACATTATCCGTCTTGTTCACGTTCATCTGGAGATATTTGGCGGCATACTCGGCAAAAGGACCCTTTCGGATGATGGTCTTTACCAACTCTACATCGACCTTTAGCGAGGTTTTAGGCAGTCCGTAAAGCAGCGTGTTATTCGCCAGCGGGGTGCCTACGGCATAGGGGGTGGTTTGAAAGGTCTGCGACAGCCCGGGCAAAGCTGAAATTAAAAGGCATAACCCGGTCAGTATGAAATTTTTTATCATAACAACAACTTTTTATACGCTTTTCCGATGGCGTTACACAGATCGCCTGCCATCAAAGAGGGTTGGCTCTGCTCCCCGGCTGCAATGTCGCCTGCGAGACCATGCAGGAAAGCAGAAACTATGGCGGCCCGGGCACCCGAAAAGCCTTGTGCAAGCAAAGATAGTACAATTCCCGCTAATACGTCGCCGCTCCCGGCAGTTGCCATTCCGGCATTTCCGGTGGTATTCACATAGAGTTGGCCATCGGGAAGGGTGATGGTGCTGAATCGACCCTTTCGCAATATGATTACTCCAAACCTTGAAGAGAAGCGGCGTTGTGCCTCAATCTGCTCAGGGATATTCCGCGCTGTCTCGCCTAAAGAGGAGAGCAAGCGGGAAAACTCTCCCGGATGGGGTGTCAGCACGGTGTCGGGAGGAAGTTG
>CAYVJA010000022.1:0-38793 GCA_964451605.1 uncultured Bacteroidales bacterium
TGCGCGAAGCGCAGCACTAGAGCACTCAAAGTGCATTTGCACTTTGAAGCATTAGAGCACTTAATTGTTATTTTTGTTGTATGGAGCAGAAGATGATTCGCCGTGAGGGTGCGGCTATTTGTTATACGGTTGGGGGAGCGGGCGAGGGTACGCTGGTTCTTTTGCACGGGTATCTTGAGAGTCGTCTGATTTTTAGTGAGGTGGCTGAGGCTATGGCTTCGTTTGCCCGCGTGATCTGTGTTGATCTCCCCGGGCACGGGCTTTCGGAACTCCCCGCCGAACCGATTTCTATGTCGTCTATGGCGGAGGCGGTGAGGGCGGTGCTTATTTCCGAAGGGGTTGAGAAGGCGGTTGTTGTGGGTCACTCTATGGGTGGCTATGTGGCTTTCGCGTTTTTGGAGCTTTTCCCGGAGATGGTTGTGGGGTATTCTTTGTTGCACTCTACCCCTTTTGCCGATACGCCCGAGAAAAGGGCTGCACGCGATCGTGAGATAGCTCTGGTCAGAGCAGGGAAGCAGGAGTTGCTGTTTACCACCAATGTGCCTAACGGCTTTGCCGCGGGTTCGCTGCAAACGCTTAAGAGGGAGGTGGAGAAAGCGGTTGCGGTTGCGGTGGAAACTCCGCCGGCCGGTATTGTGGCTGCTCTCGGGGCGCTGAAACAGCGGCCCGATCGCCGCGAATTAATGCAAAACTCGGGAAAGCCTCTTCTGGTGGTGTTGGGCAGGCAGGATAACTATATTCCGTTCGAAACCATGAAAGCCGTTGCGCTCGCCACTCCCTGCACCACCTTGGCGGTGCTTGAGCAGTCGGGTCACAACGGCTTCCTGGAAGAACCCGGTGAGGTGATCCGTCTTTATCGGACGTTTCTCAAGGGGTTGGGCTATAGCTTGTAGCCTTTCCGATAGGAGTAGTGCATCAGTTTAGCGGCCTCCGGATCGGAGAGGAATTTTTGCCGGGCCGGATCCCATTTTACGGGGCGTTTCAGGTCGTAGGCAATGTTCCCCAGCGTACAAACGGTGCAGGAGCTGTGTCCGATTTCTACCGGCACAACCGGATCTTTTCGCGAACGGACGCACTCAATGAAGTTGGTCTGATGCGGAATCCGGGTTTCGTAAGGGCCATCCTGGGCCGATTCGGCAGTGGGTTTCCATGTGGGGTCCGAACTCCTGAACATTCCTCGTGAAACCTCAATCCAACCTTTGCTTCCCCAGAACTTTACCCCTTTCGTTTTGGGTTCGTCGAAAGGCTCCTCGGTCATAATCACTCCGTTGGCATATTTGTATGTGAGATATTTGGTGCTCCCGAACCCTGCCGGAATGATCTCAACAGGGCCATTTCCGTCCATTCCGAGTCCCCATTGAGCAATATCGAACATGTGGGCACCCCAGTCGGTTGTAAAACCTCCACCCATCTCTTTATACCAGCGCCATCCACCCCAGAAGGCCTCATTTTGCTCTGGCGAAAGCGAGATGGGCGGATTCAGCTCTTTGTTGTAGTGGATTTTTTCAGAAAGCGGGCCAAGCCATAAATCCCAATTGAGACCTGCAGGCAGGGGCTCTTCCGGCAAGTCGTAGGGGCGGGGAGGCGCTCCTACATAGGAATTTACCTTTTCGATAGTGCCGAGGGTTCCATTCTGAACCAGTGTGGCTGCATGACGGAAACTGGAATCGGATCGTTGCTGACTTCCCACCTGCAATATCCTTTTGTTCTTCCGGACGGCCTTAACCAGCTGTTGCCCTTCGTAAATGGTAAAGGTCATCGGCTTCTCCAGATAGACATCCTTCCCGGCTTTAAGGGCAGCAATGGCAATGATAGCATGCCAGTGGTCGGGGGTGGCAATCACCACTGCGTCGATATCCTGACGGTCCAGGAGCTCTTGATATCTTTCGCAGGTAGTGGGTTTAATTGTTTTACCGGCGCGTGTGTAGAAATCGGCGGTTCTTTTGGCAAAGCGCTCTCTTTTAATTGCATATACATCGCACCCGGCTACAATCTCCACGCCCGGAATCTGCATAAACCCGTTCAACAGGAACATAGCCTGTTGGCCGAGTCCGATGAAACCCAGTCGGACAGTATCGGAAGGTGCCAGTGATTGGGCTTTTGTAAGTGCGGGCAGGAGGGTCAATCCTGCAATGCCCATTCCTGCTGTACGCAGAAAGCTGCGGCGATTCATTTGATAAGGATTTGTCATTGTAATACGGTATTTGAGGGTTATGAGTGTTTATGCAGCGTAGTGTATTCCTCTTCGACGAGAGCCCCGGCCACCAGCACGGCGATATCGACAGTGGGCGTCTCAGATACGGCTCCCAGCGTCTTCTGACAAAGAGGACAAGAGGTTACCAAATAATCGGGAGCCGACAGGGTCAGCTTTTTCACGGCATCGCGGGCAATTCTTTTTCGTTGCGAGCCGGTTATTGGCACATTGGCAATACTTCCCCCGCAGCAGAGACCGTTTTCTCGGTCGAAATCGGTTCCCGAGAGGCGGACAATCTCCCCGAGTACCCTTCTCGGCGCTTCATACACCTTGCTGTATCTGCCTAATTCACACGGATCGTGGTAGACAGCACGAAGGGGTTTCCGGTTAACATGAATCTTCTCGCTGAGCAGAAGTTGTTCCAGATATTCGGTATGGTGAAGCACCTTGATGGGAAGCTTGTACTCCTCCCTGAAGATTCTGTAGCAGATGGGGCATGAAGTAACCAGTGTGTCTGCTCCGGAACCCAGAATGAGCGCCTTGTTTTTTTCCATGAGAACTCCGGCATCCTCCTTCTTCCCGGATAGCATCAGAGGGCGGCCGCAACATATGGATCCGTCGCGGTCGATATAAGTATAGGGCTGTTTTGCCGCCTTGAAGAGTTGCTCCATGGCACGGGGAATGGAGGGTGTAAGATGGGTCATGCAGCCGGCAAAGTAGAGTACTTTCGGTTCCACCGCTGTAACAGCCCCCACGGGCAGAGGGGTAACAGTCCGCGAATCGAGATAGGAAAAGCGTCCGGGCGTTGCCTGGTCCTGTAGATTTCGTGTAGCCTGTTTAAGACGGCAAGAGTCGATGTTTACCGGGCAAGCCTCCACGCACCGGCCGCACATCAGGCAATTTTCCGCCACCACTGCTGCATCGGGTGAGTGGTGGCGTGCAGCATGAATAAAGTAGGCAGTGGCTTTCGGCTCCATTCTTCCGGCCGATACCATCTGACACGTGTCGAGGCATAGGCCGCAGCGCGAACAGGAGTAAAGCTCAACCCTGGCGTACCCTCTGTGGGGATGAAAGCTGCGAATTCCTGCGTTGCGAAGAAAAATGAGCAGGATTTCGGTGGGAATGTGCATATATCTTGAGAAGGGGAGCGCAAAGAAAAAGATGCCCAAAGAGAGAGAATAGGCCCACCAAATGGGTTGAATCAAAAGCGTATTGGCTACAAATTGCTCGAAGATCAGGCCGAATCCCCTGGTCAGGAAACTCCCTCCTCCAATACCCGAGGTGAAACTTTCGGCCAACAGACGGAGCGGGAAGACGAGCCAGAGGGCGTACATAGCAATCCGATCGCCCCAACGCAGACGGGTGGTTCGACGCATTCCCATAATCCGCGAATTGATCCGCTTATAGAGAGCCAGCACAATGCCGGAGAGCGTCCTGAGGAGGAAAAAATCCATCAAAAAGAAGAAGAGCCCTCCACGCAGCGTCTCTTCTGTCTGCATCACGAAATAGCGGAAAAAGATGGGATAGTAAAGGTTGAACCGATTTGGAGCATAAAGCAGCACCTCTATGTGGCCCAGAACAATCAGCATAAACCACCCGAAGGCAATGCTCATATGCATATACCCGAGAAGGGGGTTGAACGAGAATATTCGCCGATGAATCAGACACTCCATAAAAACCTCCCTCGCCGACGAAAAAAAACGGCGGCTAAAGAGACCGGAAACCAGTTTTTTGCGGTCGTCGGGGGTTAGTTGGGAGATTACCCTTATCAGGGCTAATCCCAGATATCCCAGAATAAACAGGAGCCCAATGCAGAAAGGCAGCACAAAAGGGTCGAAAGCCACTCGTTCTCTCACGGTCGTCTTGTTTTATTCTTTCCGGAGTTCTTGCTGCAACAGGGCTACCACATTGCGCGTATTTATATTGCGGGGGCAAACCAGAATACATTTTCCACAGAGCATACACCGTTCCAGAATGGGTAAAAGACCTTCGGTTTCTCCACGATGTACCTTCAGCTGAATCTGTCGGAGATTCAAAGAGGTAAACAATCCGGCCGAGCAGGTAGATGTACAGGCTCCGCATCCGATGCAGGTGGCAAAGCCGGGCTCCTTTGCCAGCACTGCCTCCGCAATCGTGCGCGGGTTTTTGTCGAGGTCAACCCGGCTGCTCTTATGAATAGCATATCCAAAATTTACCATAAAACGCTACTTGTTCAGATACTCCTGGATGGCCAGGCAACCACTGCGCACATCGGCCAGGGTTTCGGGGATATTCTTTGGGCCCGAACAGGTTCCGGCTACAAACAGCCCCTCTTGTTCGGTGTAGTTATTCAGGGAAAAACCGTTTAGCGGCTGAATAAACCGCTCTTTCCCGGTCATTAGCGGCATAGATTTGAAGAGTTCATCGTGACGGTTGGCCTCCATACCCACCATAAGTACCAGCAGATCGACCGTCATCTTTAACGGCCGGCCCATCAGGGTGTCTTCGGCCTTAATCACCAGGTTTCCCTCTATATCTTCGGCTGCCTCCGATAACCGGCCCCGGATAAAGGTCACTCCATATTTGGCCTGGGCATCGAGATAGAGTTGTTCATACTCGAGGCCGAACATCCGCAAATCCATATAGAAGCAGTAGGGCTGGCAGGAAGGAATCTTTTCGCGGATTTCGATAGCCTGTTTTACAGCAGTTATACAGCAAACTCTCGAACAGTATCTGTTTCCTACTTTTTCGTCGCGCGAACCGACGCAGTGGATAAAGGCCACTTTTTCAGGCACTTTCCCGGAAGGGGTTAACAGGGGCTGACCGGAATGTAACATCGATTCCAGATCGGCCGAGGTAATCACATCATTGTAAATGCCATAGCCGTACTCCTCTTTGCGTCGTGCATCAAAAAGAGAATACCCGGTTGTCATCAAAACCGCATTGCCGGGAATAATCCGTCCGTCCGAGAGTTGCGCCTTGAAGAAGTTGCCTTCGCGAGTCAGCGATTCAACCTGTTTCCCCAGAATCACCGAGCTGTCCTGAGTTGAGGCTCTGAGGAGCCGGACAATCTCGTCGGCAGGTTGGAGCGTGGGAAACAGATGGTGCCATTTTGCCACATGTCCTCCCAGACTTGTCTCTCTTTCGATGAGAACGGTTTCGAATCCCATCTCATTTAAACAGCGGGCGGCTTCCATGCCGGCTATTCCTCCACCGATGATTATGATCTTTTTCACAGGTATCTGTTTGTTCCGTTACACCTTCATTACTGATGGCCGATTGGGTTTTCCCAAATCCTTGTTCTGTAATCCTTTAAATTTTTTCTCAGACGTATAGGGTATTCCAATCTTGTCGAGAAGAGGTTCCACGGCCACCTGATGAACCTGCAGTCCGATGTCCCAGGGATCGAAACCCAGCACCAGTCCTGCCACCTCTTCGTATGTGAACACCGGGATACCGAATCCGTCGGGACCGTATGTTTTCCCCTCCATTTCGGAGATGGTGTATTGCCACCGATCCAGGAAATAGGGGCATCCCGGACAGTTGGTAATAATCATGTCGGGATGGAAAGGCTCCATCGATTCGAATTTTTTCTGGGTATTAGCCACCGAAAAACCTCTGTTGGCCTTTACCAGATATTGCCGGAATCCAAAACCGCAACAGTGACGCCGTTCGGGATAGTCAATTACTTCGCCCCCCCAGGCTTCTACCATTCCGCTCAGGACATAGGGGTATTCTGCTCCTCCCACCCCTTTATGCGGAAACATTTTGGCATAGTGACAGCCAATATGTTCCACCACTCGCAATGGTTTACCGGTTTGACGGTTCACCAACTTGTATTTGGCTTGCGCTGCAATTTCGTTGCGTAACTTGTACACCACATCACTGGCATGCGCCACATGTTTGGGGATGGTAAATTCCCGTTTTGTAGCCTCCCATAAGTAGCTGCGGATGCGGGCCTCTACCTCCGGAAATTGCGACCAGGTGTGCAGGATTTCGGTATATAATCCGAAACTGGTGATACAGGAGGTGGCATAGTTAGTGTACCCGGCCTCTGTCATAAGAGCAAACTGCCTGGCTACCACTGTCATGGTGGTTTCAAGCGGCACCACATCGGAGTGATATCCAATGCCGCTGCAGGTGGTATGATACGCTGTTTCGAAAATGTCTTTATGAAGGGTATCGCGCAAAATTTTGAGAAACATCACCTCCGAAGCCGGGAAGAAATTTTGCCGGATGCAGCTGCGCACATAAAAATAGTGATCGTCGGGGATCTCCTTCTGGTATTCACTCCATATTATCTTCTTGCCCTCTGATATCATATGCCGATACAATTGTTATTCTTCGCGAAAGTGATTTCCTGAATTGGTGTTGTAAACATGATCGAAATATTCCTCGGGTGAGATGCCCATCTCTTTGGCCTTCTCTTTGGAAAATGCCTCAATTTTTTCGAAACGGGCGGTGCCTCCGGTTACATCGAAGATTTTACGGATTTCGTTCATCGCCTCATCGGGGATCTTCCGAAGCACCCCGGGGCCTTTCCCATCGAGATTGGCTCCGAGTCTATCATACACATCATCAACGTGTTTTTGCAGCCACTCCCAGACCGGTCCCGATTCGGGATGCATTTCGTGCGATAAGTTTCTTACATAGACGCAGTAGCCCAGGTTTACAATCCATTCGCCAATTGTCCGTTTCAGAGCCAGTTGCTGACGCCCTTTTTCCGATTCGGTAAAATATCCGAGCTCCTGCGAAAGATGCCTGAGCGCAATAATCACTAAACCGGGTGCATTTTTTCTGGGGCACCGCGTGGCGCACGACATACACTCACCGCAATACCAGATGGTCTCGCTTTTAAGCAACTCCTCTATTTTCGTGTCGTCTTGCGTCTGAACCAGATCGACAATTTGCCTGGGATCGTACTTGTAAAATTCGGCCGAGGGGCAAATGGCTGTACAGGTGCCACAATTGATGCAGGCTGTCATCCCCTCGATATAGCGGATGTCGGAAGCTAAGCGGTTGTATAGTTGGCCCATATCGGAATCTGTCTAAGTAAGCGGGCTCCCTCTTTCACCGGGAGCTATTAAAGCGCAAGTTACCAATTTTCTTTCAAAAGCGTATGGACTCTCTCGCGTCGGATAGTGGCTACCCTTTAAAAGGGGTTTGTGTATCTTTGCCCTGAAAAACAGATGGAATGGATTTTAGTTCTCATACCCTGAGCAACGGTTTACAACTGATTGTTCACGAAGACCCAACCACCCCCATGGCGGCGGTTAGTCTGCTCTACGATGTGGGCTCGCGCGATGAACGTCCGGAACAGACCGGATTTGCACATCTTTTCGAACATCTCATGTTTGGGGGTTCGGCACATATTCCCCGCTTCGACGAAC
The DNA here is from genome assembly GCA_964451605.1 of uncultured Bacteroidales bacterium. Taxonomy (GTDB): domain Bacteria; phylum Bacteroidota; class Bacteroidia; order Bacteroidales; family UBA4181; genus JAQVSH01. Next base: position 7,564 of record CAYVJA010000022.1, read on the forward strand.
CCTTGCAAGAGGCTGGTGGCGAAAACAACGCCTTTACCACTGCCGATCTCACTCATTACTACATGACACTGCCTGCCAACAACATTGAGACGGCTTTCTGGCTCGAATCCGACAGAATGGGTTGGCTCGATGTGAGCGACAGGGCATTGGAGGTTCAGCGAAAGGTTGTGGTTGAGGAGTTCCGTCAGCGCTGTCTGAACCAGCCTTATGGCGATGCCTGGCATCTTTTGCGAAAAATCGCCTACAAGGCACATCCTTACCGATGGCCGGTTATCGGACTGGAGCCAAGCCATATCGAGGAGGCGAAGGCTGCAGATGTGCGCGCTTTCCATTCGCGGTTTTACCATCCTGCCAATGCAAAACTGGTGGTGGCAGGAGCCGTGCATACCGAAGAGATTCTCCGGTTGGCCGAGAAGTGGTTTGGACCCATTCCCGGAAAGGCCAAACCATCGAGAGTTCTTCCCGTTGAGCCGAAACAGCCCGAAGAGGGGCGTCTGGTTACCTATTCCGATGTTCCTTCGCCCGCAATGTACAAGGCATTTCATATGCCGGCCAGAGGGAGTGCCCGGTATTTCACCTGCGATCTGATATCCGACCTGCTTGCCGGTGGCCAGTCGTCGAGACTGTTTCTCCGTCTCACCAAAGAGCGTCAGCTCTTTAGTGAAATCAATGCCTATGTAACCGGCGACATAGATCCGGGGCTCTTTGTAATCACCGGTAAACCGGCTCCCGGCGTTTCGTGCGAAGAGGCAGAGAGTGCAGTTCTTGAGGAGTTGCGGGTTTTGTCGGAAGGGGTTCCCGAAAGAGAGATGGAGAAGGTGAAAAATAGATTCGAGTCGAACTACCTGCTGGGCCAGACGCATATTGCCAACAAAGCTATGTCACTGGCGTTCTATGCCTTGATGGGCAATCCAACTCTTTTGCTTCAGGAGGTCGACATGTACCGTTCGGTTTCGGAAGATGATGTGGCTTCGATGGCCAACACGCTCTTCAAACCCCAAAACAGCAATACGCTGTGGTATCTTCCCGCTCAATCACACACCCCATCGCTATGAACCGATCGACTCCTCCTTCTCTCAACCCGGTAGTTCTCACCGGCACCTTGTCGCCGGAAACCTACCGGCTCGATAACGGTATCGAGGTATATGAGCTCTCCGGCGGTTCGACGGCTATGGTAAAAATAGACCTTTTGCTGCCTGCCGGAGCCCGATTTCAGCCGATACCCCTGTGTGCACTGGCTGCAAACCGTTTGTTAACCGAAGGGACGGCCGGCTACACTTCGGCCGAAATCTCCGAAAAGATTGATTACCATGGAGCCTACCTGCAAGGTAGTGCCGACAAAGACCATGCAGCCCTTACCCTTTTATCCCCGCTTCGTCACTTTGAGGCGCTGTTGCCCCTGTTTGCCGAGGTGATTTCAGAACCTGCATTTCCTCTGCATGAACTGGAAATTTTCCGTGAAAAGCAACGGCAGCGCTATCTGATCGATCAGCAAAAGGTACGTGTACTGGCCCATTCGGGGTTTAGTGAGGCAATGTTCGGGCCCAGTCATCCTTACGGGTATCGGTTACAGCTTTCCGATTTCTCCCAACTTACCCGCGACCATCTGGTAGATTTCCATCAACAACACTATATGAAGGGCGGATGGCGTCTGGTGGTCTCCGGGCAGGTCGATTCGTCGGTAAGAGCATTACTGAACAGAGCCCTGGGATCTGTCTTGTTCAAGGATTCGGGGTGTTCCGAAAAGGAGCTTCCGTTGCTGCCGATGCCCGTTTCCAGCGGGTTTGTGCCCCGCGATGAGGCGGTCCAGTCGGCACTGCGGCTGGGTCGGATTGTTCCCGGCCGAAGCCACCCCGATTACGTGGGGCTAACGGTGCTCAATACCCTTTTGGGAGGCTATTTCGGGTCGAGGCTTATGCAGAATCTTCGCGAAGAGAAGGGATATACCTACGGTATTCAATCGGCTATTGTCTCGCTGGTTAAGAGTAGCTATCTGGTGATTCTTTCGGAGGTAGGATCCGAGGTAACCCGGCCTGCACTGGAAGAGATAACGCACGAGATGGTAAGGCTCATTGATCAGGAGACAGACGAAGAGGAGCTTGGTCGGGTGAAAAACCAGATGGAGGCAGATATGATTCGTTCGCTCGACGGTCCCTTTGCCAAGGCCGATTTACTGGCTTCGTTACTCGATCACAATCTGCCCCTCTCGTCGATTGAATCGGCCATGGCCGAAATACGTTCGATTACTCAGCAAAGAGTGAGGCAATTGGCTCAAACCTACCTCTCTCCCTCGTCTTTTACACGCATTGTTGCCGGGCCCTCTTCGGCCAACCCCGGTTTTCCTCTCTTATTTGAACCTCTCAGTCATTAAACTATGCGATTTTCGTTCTACGACAACCTCTCCGCTCCCCTTCAACTTCTGTTTGTTGTATTGGTGATGCTCTGCTGCTTTTTGGTCGGGTTTGCGGGCGCGTTTCTTCTTTTGCTCGCCTTTGGGAATCTGCCTCTCGAGACCCTTCTTCAAGCGCTTTCCGACCCCTCCTCTCCCTACGAATTGCCGATGTTGCGTTTTCTTCAGGTGGTTCAGGGGATTTTTCTTTTTGTTGTCCCGCCGCTTCTGATTGCGTTTCTCTTTTCGGCACAACGAAAACACTATCTCTCCATCAGACCGCCATCGTCGGCCAGGATTCTCTGGGCTTCGGGGCTCCTGATAATTCTGGCATTCCCAGCCATTAACGGCCTGAGTGCCTTGAACCAGATGGTAAAACTTCCTCCTGCCTGGTCGGGCTTCGAAATGTGGATGCAACAGCTTGAGGAGGCTGCACGTGTTGTTACAGAGAAATTTGTTCTCGACCCCCGAATTTCGGTTTTGGCCTTTAATCTCTTTATGATGGCCATTCTTCCGGCTATAGGCGAAGAGTTCTTCTTCAGAGGCGTTTTGCAAAATATTATCACCCGTTGGACGGGGAGCGCCTACGCCTCAGTCTGGATTACCGGAATCTTATTCAGCCTGATTCACTTTCAGTTTTACGGTTTTCTTCCCAGAGCCCTGCTGGGGGTGCTTTTTGGCTATCTGCTCGTTTGGAGCGGTTCTATCTGGGTGCCGGTCTTTGCCCATTTTGTGAACAACGCCTTTTCGGTTTTCTTCTATTTTCTGATTGCCCGGGGTGTTGTGACTCCCGAGAGCAGCGAGTTTGGCGGTGGGGCAGGAGAGTGGATATTTGCGATTATCAGTCTTTTGCTGGCAACTCAAATGGTGGTGTATCTTCGTAGAAAACAGGAAAAATCAGTTGTCGGTCAGGAAGGATCGCCCGGATTGTAGCCTGTGTCGGCCGGCAGGTCGGGCCGAAGTCCTGCCTCTACCGCCATGCGGTCGCACGCTTCGTTTTCGGGGTGCCCGTTGTGCCCTCTGATCCACTCAAAGCGCACTTTGTGTCGCCGATAAACCTTTAGGAAACGGATCCAAAGGTCGGGATTCTTTTTGCCTTGAAACCCTTTGCGTTCCCAGCCGAAAACCCATCCTTTCTGCACCGCATCCACCACATACTTTGAGTCGGAAGTAACCGTTACCTCCGATCCTTCCACCTTAAGCGCCTCTAAACCTGCAATGACAGCCAAAAGCTCCATCCGGTTATTGGTGGTGCATCGGAAGCCTCCTGAAATCTCTTTGCGGAAGAGGCCCGAGATAAGAATAGTCGCAAAGCCTCCGGGCCCCGGATTTCCGCGCGAGGAGCCATCGGTATAGATGTGGATCCGGGGTGTCACTTTTTCTGTTTTTTTATCCCCAGCCACCTCTTCAGTTGTTGGTTTTTATCTACGCGCTTGCGATCAGCGGCATCGCTTTGCAGCATCTCTGCCAGACAGTACGACTCTTCCAGCCCCGATAGCGCGGCATACTCATGTGCCATAAAGGCATAGAGTTCGGGGGTGGCCCGAAGCCTTCCGAAATTGCGGAGCCTCTCTTTCGGGGAGAGGGGGCCGAAATCCATCCGGTTGATATCGATCAGAGAAAAGCGATACCCCTCGTTATCGGGTTCGAACAGAATATTGCCCCGCGAAAAATCGTGGTGCAGAATGCCGCGTTCGTGCAGGTAAAAGGTAAAACGAGTAAAATGCTGCAGGAAGTGGCGTACCTCTTCGAGCGGTTTCTCGCAGATCTCAAAAAAGTTATGGCTGTAACTGCAAAACTGACTGATAAAATAGCTCTCCCGGAGTCCGAATCCCTTCCGGATCTCAAGATAGGCAACGGGTGCCGGTGTGGGAATCTGCATCTCCTGCAACCTGAGTGCATGTTCGTAGGCACGGCGGGCTTTCGACGGGCGAAACAGGCCATATATGTAGCGATTCAGGAAATGGGGCGGGCGGTACGATTTAATGACCCACTGTTCTCCCCCTACTTCCACTTTATTGAGTTTGTTTCTTTTGTCATGGATAGCGGTGCCCAACAAACGAAACCTTTCCGGAACAGAGCGAATCAATTCGGTTTCACCGGCATAGGCAGGGTCGATGGTAATATGTGTGCCGTTTTGCATAGCGAAGGGTCGGTTCATTGGGTGCAAAGGTAGGATTTGTCGAGGATATCGCAAACCTGTTGCCTACACTAAGGGTAGTTCGGGATCTTTCTTCACGCCGCGAAAACTCTCTCTGTGACAGGGAGAGGGGCCATGCACCAAAAGTTGCTCCCGGTGGTCGGACGTGGGGTACCCTTTGTTTTTATCCCAGCCATAAAAAGGATATTGTGCGTGCAGTCGGGTCATAATGGCATCCCTCTCGGTTTTTGCCAGAACCGATGCAGCGGCTATGGAGGCAAACCGGCTGTCGCCTTTTATCATGCAGATGTGGGGTATGGAATCGTAGGGCAAAAAACGATTTCCGTCAACCAGAATCAGTTCGGGACGAACCTTCAGTTGTGAAAGGGCGCGATGCATGGCCAGAATCGAGGCTTTCAGAATGTTGATGCGGTCTATCTCTTCCGGGCTGCAGAGGGCAATACCCCAGGCCACAGCACTTTCCAGAACCGCTTCCCTGACCTCCAGCCGATCTCTTTCCGACATCTGTTTAGAGTCGTTCAGCCGTTGATGCGAAAAATCGGGTGGAAGTATTACTGCAGCCGCCACAACCGGGCCGGCCAGGCATCCTCTGCCCGCCTCATCGCAACCGGCCTCGAGCGTTGCATTCCGGTAAAAGGATTGCAAAGAGGGGCACTTTACCATGTTTTGATAATACGGTGGTCGATAAGAACAAAGATCAGGGTGATGACGGTGCTGTAAAAGAGATACCAATTCACCGGAATATATTTTTCCGGTGTGATTTTCAGTTTGGTCCACACATATCCCGAAAGGAAGATCTTTTCGAGCGTGTAGGCCAGACCCGATCCAAGCGCTATTCCCACTACTCCGTAATATTGCACAAAGAAGAGACTGGAGAGGATATTCAGCACCAGACTGAGAACCGATGCGGTCATGATAATACGGGTCTTCTTGAGCCCAAGCAGGATGGTTTGCGGAAAGATGATCCGACTGATAATAAGCAATTGATACACCATAAAGATGTCGGCGCTACGGTAGAAGGCCTCACGAAACAGAACCTCGCCAAAAAGGAATTTGCAAGAGAGCATAAAAAGAATCGACAACGGGAAGAGGTAGTGCATCATTTTAAGCGATTTGCTCCTGATGGTGGCAAGAATCTCGGGTATGTTCTTTTTAACCGAGAACTCCGGAATCATTGCGTTACTCAATCCTGTGGTCATCATCACCACAAAGGGGAGCTCCTTAGCACCGTAACGAAATACAGCAAACCGATCGGGGTCGAAAAGAATCGAGGCAAGGAACCCGTCCAGATATTGCGAGGAGCCGCTCAGCAATCCTCCGATGATAACCGGGTATCCCAGATAGAGGTGCTCGCGGATAAACTCCCATGATACCCGGAACGATCCATACTTCATCAACAGATGGATGAGCCAGATAAAGCGGAGTACCGAAATCAGCACCATGCCCCAGAGAGACCCCTCTACTCCCCACCCCAGGAAGATGGGGAGTGCGGCAAACAGAATCTGCAGCCCGAAGCTGATAAAGCCGTAGTAGAGGATGTGACCCGGTTTCTCCTTGAGCAGATAGATATATTCTATGAGAGGGGTAACCTGTCCAAAAAAGAAGTAGAGCGCCGTGGCCGGGGCAAAAGGGATGGCTTCGAACTTGGAGTAGGTAGGGATAGATTGATTCAGGAAGAGGATCATCAGCGCAAAGAAGCCGCTGAAGAACATCATGAGCAGAAAGGCGTTGAAGAGCTCCGGCGAGCGGGTATGGCCCGATGCGTGATATCGGGCAAAGGCACGGTTCCGCTTAAAGAGAGGCAGAAAGGATTGTATCAGCCCTGTCACCCAGAAAAAACTGAGGGCTCCGGTAATAAACACCATATACTCCCACTCTCCAATCTCCTTTTCGGTCAGCGAAGTTTTGGTAAAAATGATGCTGATTATGAGAAATGTGGAGAACCGAAGGAACTGAAAAATCTGCAGCCCTGCAATGTTGTTAACCTTATCGGAGAGTCTCTTCACGGAGTGGAAATAGGGTTGAGTGCCTGCTTTTTCCAAGCACCACAGCGCAAATATATGGGAACAATTTCGATTTCAGTTTTTGTGGATTGGAATTTGTGTTTATATTTGTGCCGCAAAAATGGTGATTGTAGCTCAGTTGGTTAGAGCGCTAGATTGTGGATCTAGAGGTCGCCGGTTCAACCCCGGTCATTCACCCGTTTAACTCTCTGGCGGGCTGTTGATAACAACAGCCCGCCTTGTTTTTGATTCTTGCCGGGAGTCGCCCCGGAGTATCCCTGACACCCTTCCCGGACGGGTTAAAGAGGTGTTTGCTTTGTATCGGTATTGGTTCCCCATCGGGGGTAAGGTCTGGGAAAACCGCTCAGGTCCAGTACTCTGTCGACAACCGTCATGAGTGCCTCTGTAAGGGTGGCGGGATGATTGTAGAAAGAGGGTGACGCAGGTACAACAATGGCACCGGCCAGTGTGAGTTGCTCTAAATTACGGAGATGGATAAGACTGAACGGGGTCTCCCTCGGAACCAGAATCACTCTCCGGCGCTCTTTCAGCATCACGTCTGCCGCACGCGTTATCAGACTTTCGGCCGTTCCTGAGGCAATTCGTCCTACAGTTCCCATTGAGCAGGGACAGATAATCAGGGTTTGGTAGCGACTGCTTCCGGAGGCAAAGGGAGCCGAAAAGTTGTGATTGTCCCATACACGAACACCCGGGAGAATCGGGGCATTATCGGTCTCCTGCCGCCAGATGGCTTGTCCCGTTTCGGAAAAGACCATATCGAGCGTGCTTCCCGCAGGGGAAAGTTCAAGCAGTTTATCGGCCAGAAGCCTGGCGTACCCGGCCCCGCTGGCACCCGTAACGGCCAGAATAATTTTAGGACTTTCGGTAGATTGATTTTCTTTCATCAGGGAGTGAGTTTTTCCAGTTTTAACAGCAACTCTTTCAGTACGGCAGCGCCTTCGCCGGCACCCTTACGGATAAAAACTGCTTTTCGGCTGGTTGGAACAGGAACTTCATTAGGATCGATTACAAACACAGGCCTGTTTCCGCCGTTGATTGTAAAACTCGAGAACCAACCCCGGGTTTTTGAGCCATCCTTCGTAGCTGGCTACCTCCATCACCGGATACTGTTCCCAAAGCCCTCCGGCATCGCGAAAGGTCTTTAAACCGCTCTCCGCACTGATTCCTGCTCCCGAAAGAATGGTTAACTTGCTCATTGAGTGATAACTATTATTTTGGCGTTTTCTTCCAAAGATATCTGTTCGATGCCGTTTTTCCAAACCTAAAAATTGTTAATCGCGGCTCTGAGTTTCTGATTATTGAGAATAATATGTTTCTTTGCAGTTATGCTTTTGCGGCACTTGTGTAACTGCTTTCTCTGTGAGCCATATCTCCGCGATGGTGTGTACCCTGCTCCCATTACTAATCAAACTTTTCGCGCATGAAAATGTTCCAAAAAATCAACAATCTCCTGGGTTGGTTGATGTTTCTCATCTCGGCGGTTGTTTATCTTTTAACTATCGAATCTTCTGCCAGTTTTTGGGATTGTGGTGAGTTTATCACATCGGCCTTTAAGTTAGAGGTGGGCCATCCGCCGGGGGCCCCTGTTTTTATGCTGTTGGGCCGTCTCTTTACTCTGTTTGGCGGAGGGGCGGAGAATGCCGCCTATATGATGAATCTCCTTTCGGGGCTGCTCAGCGCGTTTACCATTCTCTTCCTTTTTTGGACCATCACCCATCTGGGACGGCGCATTGCCGGCAACCCTGAAACCTATACCCCGGTACAGTGGATCTCGGTGATGGGGAGTGGTGTGATCGGGGCGCTGGTTTATACCTTTTCCGATACCTTCTGGTTTTCGGCTGTTGAGGCCGAGGTCTATGCCTTCTCCTCTTTTCTTACTGCCATTGTGGTATGGGCCATGCTGAAGTGGGAGAATGTGGCCGATGAACCGCATGCCAACCGTTGGCTGGTACTGATTGCCTACATCATGGGGTTATCTATCGGTGTGCATCTGCTTAATCTGCTTGCTATTCCCGCCCTGGGCCTTATCTACTATTACCGCAAGTATCAACCCACCACAGCCGGTCTGATTAAGGCGTTATTCCTATCGTTTGTCATTCTCGGGGTCACCATCTGGGTTCTTATTCCCGGGGTCTTCTCCATTGCTACCAAATTTGAGCTCCTGTTTGTGAACAGCTTCGGATTGCCCTTCAACATTGGCGAAGCCGTCTGGTTTTTGCTTTTGGCCTCCGGTCTGATATTCGGTATCTTTTACTCCATCCGCCACCAAAAGGTGCTGCTCAATCATGTTTTGCTGTGTATCTCGGTCCTCATTATCGGTTACTCTTCATATGCCGTTATAGTAATCCGTTCGTCGGCTAATCCTCCTATGGATCAGAATGATCCGCAGGATCCCTTTAAGCTTCTGTACTACCTGAACCGCGAGCAGTACGGTGACCGTCCCCTCTTCAGGGGGGCCACTTTTAATGCGCCTGTTATTGGCACAAAACAGGGGAAACCGGTTTATGCCAAGCGAAACGGCCGTTACGAAGTGGTCGACCACAAGGTTTCGTATGAGTACGATCCCCGTTTTCTCACGCTGTTTCCCAGGATGTACGATAATCAGGATCCGCGCAGGGCTGACGAGTATAAAGCATGGGGCAATATAAAAGGGACTCCCATACAGGCACAGAACCTGCAGGGTAAAATGGAGACCGTGATGAAGCCCACCTTTGCCGAAAACATTCGGTTCTTTATCTCATATCAGGTAAACTGGATGTATTTCAGGTACTTCATGTGGAATTTCGCCGGTCGGCAGAACGATTTGCAGGGCCATGGCGACCCGCTGCGGGGTAATTGGATCAGCGGTATCTCTTTCCTGGATGAGCTCCGTTTGGGCCCGCAGGATGAGCTCCCCACCTTTCTGGCCGAAAACAAAGGCCGCAATACCTACTTTTTCTTACCCCTGATCTTAGGGCTTATGGGGTTGTTTTTCCACTCTTCGAAGAACCGGGGCGATTTTTATATGGTGTTGATGCTCTTTTTTATGACAGGGTTGGCTATCGTACTCTATCTGAATCAGTATCCCTTACAGCCACGCGAACGGGATTATGCTTATGCAGGCTCCTTCTACGCGTTTTCCATTTGGATAGGGCTTGGTTTTATGGCGGCAATTGAGTCTTTCCCAAAGCGTTGGAAACAATCTGTTCCTGTAACGGTTCTCGCTTTTCTCCTCCTGTTTTCGGTTCCCCTCAGGATGGCCGCCCAGAACTGGGACGACCACGACAGGTCGGGCCGTACCTTCTGTCGTGACTTTGGAGCCAACTATCTGGAATCGTGTGCTCCCAATGCCGTGATTTTTACTAATGGCGACAACGATACCTTCCCGTTATGGTATGCTCAGGAGGTAGAGGGAGTCAGAACCGATGTGCGCGTTGTGAACCTGAGCTATTTTATGGCCGATTGGTATATAGAGCAGATGCAGCGGAAGGCCTACGAGTCGGAACCCTTGCTCTTCTCGCTGAAGCCCGAACAATTCCAGACCGGGAAGCGTGAGACGCTGGATGTTTACCCGGTCACGGATGCCTTCACCGAGTTAAAACTGGCTATCGACTTTGTGGCCAGCGATGATCCCAAAACCAAAACGATCCCCGGCTTGGCGGAGAAGATAGAATATTTCCCTGTTCGCAACCTTAAGATAACGGTCGACAGCACCGCTGTGATGAAGACCGGAACACTTTCGCCCGAGCTGGCTCCCCGGATGCTGAAAACTATGACCTGGAGTCTTCCTGAGGATCAACCCATGTATGGGGGCAGAATCCTTCTGAAAAGCAGTTTTATGTTGCTCGACCTCCTGGCCAATAACAACTGGCAGCGTCCTCTCTATATGTCGACCACGGTTGCCGACGAGAACTATCTGGGTTTGCAGAAGTTCTTCCAGGTGGAGGGTCTGGCTTACCGGATTGTGCCCATTGAGACTCCCCGCGACTCTGTTACCGGCGATCTGGGACGGGTTAATACCGAAGTTATGTACAACAACCTGATGAACAAGTTCTCCTGGGGAGGCGTTGAAGGCGATGTGTACATCGACGAAACGGTATCTCGTCTGCTTTCGAACGCCAGAAACTGGTTCAGCCGCTTGGCTGAGGCGCTGATTGACGAAGGCGATAGCGTAAAAGCCATCGAAGTCCTTGATCGCTCGCTGGCTCTCTTCCCCTCTTCGAAGGTGCCTCATAACTTTCTTTCTCCCCTCCTGATTGAGCAGTATTATCGTGCCGGAGCCTTTGATAAGGGGAATGAGATTGTTGCCGAGATGATTCGGGAAACCACCCTCGAACTGGCCTTCTACGGTCGTTTCAACAGAACGCTGGCTCCCACGGTCGACCGTGATCGGAGAATTGCCTTTTATGTGTTGAATTCACTTGCAGAGTTGGCACAAAAGTATCAGCAGGATGCCCAGTACAAGGAGATTGAAAAGATTTTCGAAATGTTTTATACATCGATTAATTAGGAATGAACATATATACCGACCTGTCAGCCTTTGATGCGTCGGCCTCTGTGGTGGCTACCGGCACCTTCGATGGGGTACATACAGGACACAGAGTGTTATTGCGTATCGTGTCGGAAATGGCCGGAAAGATGGGGGCCAGAGCGCTGGTCTGTACTTTCTGGCCCCATCCGCTCACGGTGCTTTCACCCCGCACTGCCCGACTCTCTCTTCTTTCGACACTCGATGAGAAGATTGAACTCTTCAGGCAGGCCGGCCTCGAGAATTTGGTGATTCTGCCCTTCACCGAGGCGGTTTCGCGTATGAGCGCCCCGGAGTTTGTATCCGATATTCTGGTTGCCAGGCTGGGGATGAAAGCCTTGGTTATGGGGAAAAACCACCATCTGGGTCGGAACCGCGAAGGGGATGCCGCGTTATTACATCGGATTGCAGAGGAGCAGGGGTTTGTCTTACACACGGAAACGCTCTCTTCGTTGGGTCAGCCCGTCAGTTCTACCCGAATCCGGCGGGCTTTAGAGGCTGGACAGGTAGAAGCGGCAGAACAGCTGTTAGGCTATCCCTACTTTTTCTCTGGCAGAGTGGTCGAAGGGAAACAGCTGGGTCGTAAACTCGGTTTCCCCACCGCCAATCTCGAAGTGGTATGGCCATGGAAGTTAATTCCGTTTACCGGAGTTTACGCCGTTGAGGCAGAGCGAGGTTCACAGCGGTTACAGGGGATGATGAATATCGGATATCGACCTACCGCCGGAAGCCATAGTACCCAAACCATTGAGGTACATCTGTTCAACTTCGATGAAAATTTATATGACGAAACGGTGCGGGTCAGCTTTCGAAAGCGGATCCGGGATGAATTCCGGTTCGATTCACTAAGTGCCCTTACAGCTCAATTAGCGCTGGATAAGGCCGAGGTAATGCGTTTTTTTTCTGATAATAACAGTAATAACTAGTTTTATGCATATGAATGATTACAAAGTAGCCGACATTACTCTGGCCGATTTCGGACGGAGAGAGATAGCCATCGCCGAAAAAGAGATGCCCGGGCTCATGGCCATACGAAACAAATATGCCGCTGAAAAGCCTCTGAAGGGTGCACGGATTATGGGCTCGCTCCACATGACCATCCAGACGGCCGTACTTATCGAGACGCTGGTTGCGCTGGGCGCCGAAGTGCGCTGGGCCAGCTGCAACATCTTTTCTACGCAGGATCACGCTGCTGCTGCCATTGCTGCTGCGGGAGTTCCCGTTTTTGCCTGGAAGGGAGAGACACTCGAAGAGTATTGGTGGTGTACCGAGCAGGCTCTCACCTTCAGTAACGGGAAGGGTCCCCATCAGATTGTGGACGATGGGGGTGATGCCACTCTGCTGGTGCATTGGGGTGTAAAAGCTGAAAATAACCCTGCTTTTCTCGACAGGAAGCCCTCATCCCGTGAAGAGGGGATTATTCTGGCGTTGCTGAAAAAGTGTCTTGCCACCGATTCGGGCAGATGGCATAGGGTATTGGCTGAGCTGAAAGGGGTGTCGGAAGAGACAACCACCGGCGTACACCGCCTCTACCAAATGATGGAGGCCGGGGAGTTGCTGATTCCCGCCATAAACGTGAACGACTCTGTAACCAAGTCGAAATTCGATAACCTCTACGGTTGTCGCGAGTCTTTGGCCGATGGGATAAAACGGGCAACCGATGTGATGTTGGCCGGTAAAGTAGTTGTGGTCTGTGGCTATGGCGATGTCGGCAAAGGGTGTGCCCACTCGATGCGTTCGTACGGAGCGCGCGTAATTGTTACCGAGATTGATCCGATTTGTGCGCTTCAGGCTGCCATGGAGGGTTTTGCAGTGAAACCGGTTGAAGAGACCCTTTCCGAGGGGAATATCTATGTTACCACCACCGGAAACTGCGATATCATCACCCTCGAGCATATGTTGCAGATGAAAGATCAAACCATTGTATGCAACATCGGCCATTTCGACAACGAGATTCAGGTAGATCGTTTGCAGAACTACAAGGGCATCGAACGGATTGAGGTTAAACCTCAGGTTGATCAGTATCGTTTCCCCGACGGTCACTCTATCATCCTTTTGGCCGAGGGGCGTTTGGTGAATCTGGGTTGTGCTACAGGTCACCCCTCTTTTGTAATGAGTAACTCTTTCAGCAACCAAACCCTTGCTCAGATTGATCTCTGGACCAATCAACGTCCTGTAGGCGTTTATCGTCTTCCTAAACGGTTAGATGAGGAGGTGGCTCGTTTGCATCTGGAGCAGATAGGGGTAAAACTCACCCGTCTTACCGAAAAACAGGCAGCCTATCTGGGTGTGCCGGTTGAAGGGCCCTATAAGGCCGATCATTACAAGTATTAACCATCGGTTTAGAAGAGTCCCTCTCCAATCATCAGTCGGTCGGTGTTCTCCAGACGGCATGGAACCCTTAACAGAGGCAGACCCCTCGAAGGGTTACATCCGAGGTATTCATCGGGGTAAAAAGTATACGATGTATGGCAGGTCGGGCACTCCGCGTGGGTGCCCGACTCATTGATTGCCACCATAGTATCGTGATTAGGGCAATAACCGCATCGGCGGTCATAGACCTGAAATCGGCCGTACGACGGACGATAAATAATGAGGTAACCCTTTTCGCGGCCTGTTTGCATCATCGCGCCAATGCCGGCATAAGGTTCGATTTCAGTTGAAACCATCATCGAGAAGGGGGGGATGTACCTGCGGGGGAAATAGTCCTCCTCTTTGGTGCACGAAGAAATAGCAAGGCCAATCGAGAGGCATAACAGAAATATAATTACCTTTGGCTTCATAGTCTATTTCTCTTTGTACAAAGGTAGGTAAATTGACCCATTGCTGGTATGGACGATCAATTATTGAAAATATTGTCGGCTCTCGCTGTCCTCTTGGTTACCCTCCTGGCAGGGAAAAAACGGAAGGCTGAAAGTTTGCCGGAGCCGGTTCTGACCCACACCGTCGAGGAGGAAGATCCGGGTATTCCGCGCGAGTTGTGGGATACAGAGCTGACCGACGAACCTCAGAGGGATTTAGAACACAGCTCTGCAACGCAGGTACCCAATGCTTTTCAGGAGGCCGCCTCTTTGGAAACGCTGGCCGGACTTGAATCCTCTCTATCGAGTTACGACAGGCAGAATGCCCCCGCAGTCAGCTTGCTTGCATCGGTGGTTCCCGAAGAGGAAGAGGAGGGGTCGGAACTCCCCATTGACGGGGAATTGTGTTTCAATCTGAGGAAAGCTATTTTGTATCAAACAATTTTAGAGAGGCCGAAACTCTGATTTTTTTAAATCAGAATTTAGATTTACCTTTGTTACAAGGGTTATCGCTTTTAGACGGGCGGAGCCCTTTTTATCAGTATATCATATCGCATGCGGGTTGTTTTACAGACATCGTTTCGTATTTAACACATCAGGGTTGCTCAGGATGAAATTAGAATTCCGAGCAGTCGGAATTTTTTTTTGTATATAAGTAAAGGAGATAAGTCATATGGCAAAAGTATCGTATATCACTGAAGAGGGTTTAAATAAACTGAAAGCTGAACTGGAACAGCTGGTCTCGGTTGACAGACCCTCTATTTCGCGACAGATAGCCGAAGCCCGCGACAAGGGCGATTTGTCGGAGAATGCGGAGTATGATGCTGCCAAGGAGGCCCAGGGTCTGCTTGAGGCCCGTATCCATAAGCTGGAGGACCTTATTTCGCATGCCCGGATTATCGACGAAACCAAAATCGATACCTCCTCGGTGCAGGTACTTACCAAGGTGAAGATCAAGAATCTGAAAACCAATGTTACCATGGAGTATACGCTGGTTACTGAGACTGAAGCCAATCTGAAAGAGGGTAAAATAGCGGTGAATACCCCAATTGGTAAGGGAATCCTTGGGAAAAAAATTGGCGATGTGGTTGAAATTCAAGTTCCCTCCGGGAAGATGACCTTCGAAATTCTCGATATTTCACGTGCCTAATACTCATAGTTATGGCAACGCTTTTTTCGCGTATAATCAGTGGGGAGATCCCCTGTTACAAGGTTGCCGAAGACAACCGTTTTTTTGCGTTCCTCGACATTCATCCCCTTGCAAAAGGGCATGTGCTGGTAGTCCCCAAGGTTGAAACCGACTACCTGTTCGATCTTGAAGATGACATGTTGGCCGGGATGATACTTTTCGCTAAAAAAGTGGCGAAAGCCATCAGGCAGGAGGTTCCCTGCAACCGGGTGGGTGTTGCCGTGATAGGCCTGGAGATCCCGCATGCCCATATTCACCTGGTTCCGGTGAATGGACTGGGCGATCTCGATTTCTCGAATCCCAAAATTTCACTATCGCCCGAAGAGTTTTCCGAAATTGCCCTCCGGATTAGCAA
Organism: uncultured Bacteroidales bacterium; assembly: GCA_964451605.1. Taxonomy (GTDB): domain Bacteria; phylum Bacteroidota; class Bacteroidia; order Bacteroidales; family UBA4181; genus JAQVSH01. The sequence goes on from CAYVJA010000022.1 coordinate 22,990, forward strand.
AGCTTTTGTGCAGTAGGGGGTTAAACTTACCATATTGGACCGCCTGAGGATACACACCGGTATTCGTTTCCTGCTTATTATCCTGATGCTAGTCATCGGGGCGGGTTCGGTTATATTCACCCAGAGGTTGGTCAGATCACTGGCTGCCGAAGAGCGCAAGAAAACCGAAATCTGGGCAGAGGCCACTACCTATGTGGCGCGTCCCGAATTGTCGGAAGAGGAGGTGGGTTTCTATCTCCACGTAATTCGTTCTAACACTGCCATTCCCGTAATCCGTACCGACGCCGAAGGGGAGCTCCTCTACAGTAATCTCGATTCGGCCCGGCTCAGTAATCGCCAGGCTTTAAATCGAACCCTCAGACGTATGGCGAAAAGTAACGAGCCCATCAGGCTGCGCGACAATCAGGGGGTTTACAGCTACGTGTACTACAACCATTCACTTCCTCTGAGAATGTTGATGGTTTACCCTTATGTCTATCTGCTGCTCGTCCTGCTCTTTGTCACGGTGGGGTTTTATGCCTTGCGGGCTGCACAGCGTGCCGAACAGAATCATGTATGGGTGGGATTGTCGAAAGAGACGGCTCACCAATTGGGAACGCCCATCTCTTCGCTTATGGCCCTTACCGAGTTGCTTAGGGAAAAAGTATCCGATCTTGCACTCGTTGCAGAACTCGAAAAAGATTTGGGCCGTCTGCAGATGATTGCCGATCGTTTCTCGAAGATCGGGTCGCGGCCGGTTCTTACACCTGATGAGCTAATGCCCGCTATCGAGAATACCCTCTCCTACATGCGTAAACGTTCGTCGGGCAGAGTTACCTTCTCTTTGCAAGGACCCGCTTCTTTGGAGATGATACCGTTGAATCAACCCCTCTTCGGCTGGGTTATTGAAAATCTCTGCAAAAATGCCATCGATGCAATGGCCGGAAGCGGGACAATCACAGTTCAGGTATCTGATCTTCCCTCGAAAGTCTGCATTGATGTAACCGATACCGGAAAGGGGATTGCCCGCTCCCTTTTCGAAACCGTCTTTCGCCCGGGCTACACCTCTAAGAGCCGCGGCTGGGGATTAGGTCTCTCGCTTGCCAGGCGAATTATAGAGTCGTACCACGGTGGCCGGATTTTTGTACTCCGTTCGGAGATTGATAAAGGAACCACCTTTAGAATAGAATTAAAAAAACAGTCAACTGTTGTATGACCCGAAAAGATATTGAGATCATGGCACCTGCCGGATCGCCGGAGTCGCTTGAGGCTGCCATTGCAGCGGGTGCCGATGCCGTCTATTTCGGCGTGGGAAAGTTGAATATGAGAGCCCGTTCGTCGGTGAACTTCTCTGTCGACGACCTGCCGGCTGTGGCACAACGCTGCGCCGAAGCGGGTGTCAGGAGTTATCTCACCATGAATACTGTGATCTATCCCGACGATCTGCCTGCCATGCGAGCCACTGTCGATGCAGCTCTGCAGGCAGGAATCGATGCTGTGATTGCCTCTGATATGTCGGTTATTGGCTATGCCCGCAGCAAAGGACTTCCCGTTCACATCTCTACGCAGGTAAACGTGGCCAATCAGGAGGCGGTTGCCTTCTATGCGCAGTTTGCCGATGTGATGGTTCTTGCGAGGGAGTTGTCGCTCCCGCAGGTGGAAGAGATTCATAAAGCTATTGTCGGACAATCCATTACCGGCCCTTCCGGAAAGGAGGTCCGGCTCGAAATGTTTGTGCATGGCGCTCTCTGTATGGCTATCTCCGGGAAGTGTTACCTCAGTCTTCACACCTATGGTAAATCGGCCAACCGCGGAGCCTGTCTGCAACTATGCAGGCGGTCGTACCGGGTTACCGATACCGAGACCGAAAACGAACTGGAAATCGACAATGAGTATATCATGTCGCCCAAAGATCTCTGCACGATTGGTTTTCTCAATAAGCTGCTCGATTCGGGTGTTCGGGTTTTGAAAATTGAGGGCAGGGCCAGAGGCCCGGAATATGTGCATACAGTAACCTCCTGTTATCGCGAAGCGGTGGAAGCCTGGCTCGATGGCACCTTCTCGGACGAGGAAAAGATTTCCGGCTGGAAAGAGCGTTTGTCGCGGGTCTTTAACCGGGGTTTTTGGGATGGGTACTATTTGGGTCAAAAAATGGGAGAGTGGAGCCATACTTACGGTTCTCAGGCCACCTGCCGTAAGGTCTATATCGGGAAATGCACCAATTGGTTCTCCCGGCTCGGGGTGGCAGAATTTGTACTCGAAACAGGCAGCCTGAAAACCGGCGATTCCGTATTAATTACAGGCGCAACCACCGGTGTTGCCGAAATGGTGGTCGGCGAGCTTCGTCTGGAGTACGATCCCGTTGAGGAGGTAAAAAAGGGCGATCGCTTTTCGCTTAAGACCGGAGTTCAGGTCCATCGGGGCGACCGGCTTTTCAGATGGGATTCGGTGTCGAACCCAGAAGACTCTTAATCTTCTTACCCATATTGGTGGCAAAGACAAAATCGTTCAGCGCTGCGTTGCTGGTGTGAAGAATCTCCTCTTTGGTTCCTTCCCATCCTTTTTCCCCTTCGTAGACAAATATCACCTTGTCGCCAATCGACAACACCGAGTTCATATCATGGGTGTTAACAACGGTAGTGATATTGTACTCCATGGTAATCTCTTTGATCAAATCGTCAATGAGAATCCCGGTTTGCGGATCGAGCCCCGAGTTGGGCTCGTCGCAGAAGAGATATTTTGGATTCAGTGCAATGGCTCTGGCAATGGCAGCGCGCTTTTTCATCCCCCCGCTAATCTCGGCAGGATAGAGTTTATGCGCAGCGCTCAGATTTACCCTGTCGAGACAGAAATCGACCCGCTGTTTTTTTTCAAGGGTCGACATATTGGTAAACATATCGAGCGGGAACCGAACGTTCTCTTCGATGGTCGATGAGTCGAAGAGTGCACCTCCCTGGAAGAGCATGCCAATCTGTTTGCGAATCTCCTTCTTCTCTTCGAAGGGAAGATGGTTAAAGACCACATCATCGAACACAATCTCGCCCGAATCGGGTTGGAGCAAACCCACAATCAGCTTTATCAGTACCGTTTTCCCCGAACCGCTCTCTCCGATAACCAGATTGGTTTTCCCGCTTTCGAAGAGCGTGGAAAAGTTTTTGGTTACTGCCTTAGCACCAAAGCTTTTAGAGATATTCCTGAGTTCTATCATGACAGCATCAGTTGGGTAAGGATCAGGTCGGCAACCAGTATTAAAATGCTACTCCAGACAACCGAGGTGGTGCTGGCCTTTCCTACCTCCAGCGATCCTCCGGATACATGATAACCGAAATAGGCCGGAATGGTAGTGACAATCAGCGCATAGACCAACATTTTTATAATGGCATACCACACATAGTAAAGATTGAGCGCGTAGCGGATACCCGAGATGAAATCTTCCGAAGAGACCACTCCCGAAAGGGTGCCGAGCGACCACCCCCCGAAGATACCCACCATCATACTCATTACGCAGAGAACCGGGAAGAAAAAGAGTGCCGCCGCAATCTTGGGCAATACCAGGAAACAGGCAGAGTTAACCCCCATAATCTCCAATGCATCAATCTGTTCGGTTACCTGCATTGTCCCGATTTCGGACGAGATACTGGAACCGGCTTTCCCGGCAAGAATCAAAGCAATAATGGTAGATGAGAATTCCAACAGAACGGTATCGCGTGCCATCAGGCCAATCAGATAGGAGGGGAGAAAGGGATTCTCCATATTATAGGCTGTCTGAATGGTAATTACAGCTCCGATAAATAACGAGATTATCGTAACAATTCCGACAGAGCTGATGCCCAGATTCTCGATTTCACGGATTATCTGCTTGTAATAGACCCTGAAACGTTCGGGCTTCGAAAATACCCGACCCATGAAAAGGATATATTTTCCGATATGTTCCAGAATAGCCATACGCTACTTTTTCTGCAAAAGTACCAAATCCCCCCATCGATTGAACCGTTTCTGCCCAATTTTGTTCTTCTTTTCAGAGTTATTCACCCTAATCATGGAATACTATGGAGAATCAAGTAAAAGTTTTGGAGTTTATGGTAAAGGCCGATTCGCCTGTTTCGCCCGGTCAGATTGCCGAAGGCACAGGCCTCGACCGAAAGGTAGTAGATAAAGCCATCAAGCAACTTAAGGACGAACAGAAAATTGAATCGCCCCGCCGCTGCTTTTACGCTGTGACGGGGCGATAGGGTAAAATCGTCAATGGAGGTTATACAAGGGTTTTAATCAGGGTCTCGCGACATCCGGGAAGGAGATCCATAACCGCTATCTCCGGCATGGTATAGGCGCCCGGGCGCTGTTTTGTGCAGGCTCTGGCGCAACTCACCAGAATTTGTGCGGTAAGTGCAGGGTTGTTAATCTTCATCCGGAACTCAAAGAGTTGATTCTGGGTACGTCCCGATACCCCTTTCCGTTCCATCAGAACGCCGTGTCCCATATCCGACAGTGCATCGACCGAAGGTACCTGCTGTACGATAGTTTGGTCTTTTGCAAAGTAGTCGTCTTTCAGAATGGCCTGTTCCACTTTGCTGAAGTCGGCGCCCTCCTCCAGTTCTACATAGACCATCCGCCGGTGTACCCCTGTACCCGTGGGGATGGTCATGGAGAGCGCTTTTTTAACCCCCTCCTTCGATTTGGCTGCCACAGAGTGTCCCATACTCATCCCCGGCCCAAAGTTTGTATATGTTAGTCCTTTTGGAGCCATTGCCAGCATCAGGCTTCTGACAACAGAGTCGCTTCCCGGATCCCATCCTGCCGAAATAATCGATGTGCATTGGTGCTTTTTGCATGTTTCGTCGAGGAGACACCGCAGATTCCATAAAGCCTCTCCATGGATATCGAAGCTATCGACAGTATGAATACCCAGAGCGGTGATAGCCGGGGCGGTTTCCGGAATAGAGCGGGTGGGGCCGCAAAGAATCGCCACATCTACCTTACCGAGCTCCTGAATTTGAGAGACCACCTTAATACCATTCAATTCGGGAGCCGCATTGCTCACCGAACCGGGGCGGCGAACCACACCGGCCAACTCCATATCGGGAGCCTCCAGAACGGCCTCAACGGTGTATCGACCAATATTCCCATACCCGACAACGGCAACTTTGATTTTTTCCATATGCATAGCTTTTAAGTACGTTCAATTGTAGATTTTCAAAATACAGAGCAAAATTCCTACTTTTTGGCAGAATAACCAACCTTTTTTTTACTTTATATTGCTTTTGACAGTTTTTTTCTGTCATTTTTCTCTGAGACAACTGCAGGTCCGGCCTGTATCCTGATTATTCGATATCTTTGTCTATCTTTGTGCGCCAACTATTTTGATACCCATAGACCTATGTTTGAGTACAACACCTCCAGAAAGAAGCTTATATTCCCGGAATATGGGAGGAATATTCAGGAGATGGTCGATCATATACAAACCATTGCTGACAGGGAGGAGCGAAACCGGGCTGCTAAAGGTATTATCGATATCATGGGTACCATTCAGCCCCATCTTCGTGATACCAACGATTTCAAGCATAAGTTGTGGGACCATCTGGCCATCATGTCTGACTTTCAGCTCGATATCGACTATCCCTACGACCTGCCCACCCTCGAAACGCTCAGTGAAAAGCCCCATTCGGTTCCCTATCCTACCATGTCGGTTGCCAATCGGCACTATGGCAGCATTATTTTGGCAATGATCCGGGTGGCCTGCGATATGGAGGAGGGTGAGATGCGAAATCATCTGGTTGAGTTGATTGCCATCAATATGAAGAAGTCTTATCTTTCGTGGAACAGGGAGAGCGTAGAAGATGAGATTATTATCAAAGATCTGGAGCGTCTTTCGAATGGAGCGCTCAAAGTACAGGAGATTGCCCGTTACACCGAATCGCGCGCGTATCCTCAACAGCGTCCGCAGGGTGGTATCAATAAGAAGAGACGTCCGTTTCATTCGAATTACAAGTCGAATAACGGCCGGAACTTCAATGGCAACAGCAAAAAACAGTAGTTCTTCAGAGAATACCGTATGGCGGCTTTCGAAATTGAGGGCGGTGCCCGCCTGAGTGGTTCAATACGACCTCAAGGAGCCAAGAATGAGGCCCTTGAAGTGATTTGTGCCTGTCTGCTTACCCCGGAAGAGGTGATTCTGCATAATGTACCCGATATCCTGGATGTCAATATCCTGATAGATATTCTGAGAGATCTGGGTGTAAAGGTCACAAACAGGGGCAATGGCTCATTCGCTTTCCAGGCTTCTTCGGTTGATGTGGAGGCATTAAATGATCCGGAGGTCAGAATCAAAGCCATTCGTCTTCGCGGATCCATAATGATTGTAGGTCCCTTGCTGGCCCGTTTTGGCAAAGGCTACATTCCGCAACCGGGAGGCGACAAGATCGGCCGCCGCCGTGTCGATACCCACTTTATCGGATTCGAAAAACTCGGTGCCAGGGCGCTCTTTCGGCCCGAGGAGGGGGTGTTTTGCGTGGAATCCGATCGGCTCACGGGCAGTTATATGTTGCTCGACGAAGCTTCGGTAACCGGAACCGCAAATCTGTTGATGGCTGCTTCGCTGGCCGAGGGGGTAACCACTCTCTACAACGCTGCCTGCGAACCCTATGTACAGCAGTTATGCCGGATGTTGAACCGAATGGGTGCCCGTATCTCGGGCGTCGGGTCGAATCTGCTTACCATCGAGGGGGTAACCTCTCTCAGCGGTTGCGAGCATACACTTCTGCCCGATATGATTGAGGTGGGCAGTTTTATCGGACTTGCTGCCATAACCGGTTCGTCGCTCACTATAGAAGAGGTCTCTTGTCCTAATCTGGGTATCATTCCCGATCAGTTCCGACGCTTAGGTATCCATATTGAGCAGCGTGGCGACAATCTCTATATCCCTGCACACGAAACGTACGAGATTGAAAGCTTTATGGATGGCTCTATCATGAGTGTTTCGGATGCCCCGTGGCCCGGACTTACCCCCGATTTGCTGAGTGTTTTTTTGGTGGTAGCTACACAGGCGGTGGGTAGTTTGCTGATTCACCAAAAGATGTTTGAGAGTCGTCTCTTTTTCGTGGACAAACTGATTGATATGGGAGCCCAGATTATTTTGTGCGATCCTCACAGAGCTGTGGTAATCGGTTTGGGAAAGCGGCATGCTTTGCGCGCCACCCGAATGGCCTCGCCCGATATTCGTGCCGGAGTGGCGTTGCTGATTGCCGCACTCTCGGCCGAAGGGAAGAGTATCATTGATAATGTAGAGCAGATAGACCGCGGTTACTCTGCCATCGATACCCGGCTAAACCGGCTGGGTGCCTCCATCCGTAGGATAGGATGACCCCTCTCTGTATATAGGGACACGGTTCTGTTGGTTAAAGGAGAGAAGGGAGAGCTCCTTCCCGTCGAATACGGCATAGGTACACGCCTCAATCCATTCGCCCAGCCCAATCAGCCTGCTTCCGCCGGTGAGTTCCACATCCATTGGCAAGTGTCGGTGTCCCATTACAAAAAAACGGGAATACTGCTCTTTCAGACTCTGTTCGGCAAACTGAAACTGTGCTTCTCTTTCCCTTCCTAAAAATGGAGTATAGACTCCTTTAGCCAAACGACTTCGTTTGGACCATCCCTGTCCCAGAGCCAGATTCCAGTCGGGATGCATCTTCGAAAAGAGCCACTGAAGGGTTTTATTGGAAAAGCAGGCCTTCATAATTTTGTACAACCGTTCATCGTTGCCCACTCCATCGCCGTGACCCAAATAGAACGGGACATCATACAAAGTGGTATAGACGGCTTTTCGTAAAATCGTGATACCTACCTCCTCGGTAAGATACCGGAATGTCCATAAATCATGATTGCCGGGGAAAAAATAGACCGGAATGCCTTTGTCGGTGATTTTTGCGACCGCACCCAGAAAGCGCACAAATCCTGCGGGTACCACTCTGCGGAATTCATACCAGTAGTCGAAAAGATCGCCCATAAGGAAAACAGCGCCTGCTTCACCGGCAATGCTCTCCAGCCAGGCCACCACCCGAAGCTCCCTTTCGAGACTCTGATGATACGAACCCAGGCCCAGATGGAAGTCGGAGGCAAAGAAGATTTTTTTGCCCGGCAATAGAGTCAGTTCGCTATTTTGCATCCTCGAGCAGAGTAGCTAATTTTTCGGAGAGTTTTGCGCCAAAAAGATCTTTTGCAATGATGGTTCCCTCCTTATCCAGCAGAAAATTGGCAGGAATCTCGTCAAGTGAATAAGACGATACCACAGGTGATTCCCAGTATTTCAGATCGGAGACATGTTTCCAGAGGCCGATACTGTCTTCGGCAATGGCTTCAGTCCACTGTTGTTTATTGCGGTCGAGTGAAACCTGAACAATTTCGAACATGGGCCCCTTATATTTCCCGTAGACCTCGCGCAACGTCTTATTGGCTTCCCGGCAGGGGGTACACCATCCCGCCCAAAAATCGACCAGCACATACTTTCCCTTAAGCGAAGTGAGCGAGAAGACTGAGCCGGAAGGGGTCTCCATACGGATTTCGGGAGCCGGCTGACCCAATCCGGAGAGCATACGCTGAACCTTATCAAGCCGGATTTGCTCCTTGATCTGAACCACATTCCCATGCAGTTTCTGCACATAGGCCGAGGCAGGATACTTGGAATAGAGAGATGAGTCGACCTTTTCGAACCAAACCAGATCGTCGCTTCCGTTAAGGATGTATGTGCCGGGCTTTACCTGCAGATAAACCGCATAGAGAGACACCATATCCGAAAGATTCTCGTTGATAAAACCGGTGGTTATTGTATGCAGACGCTCCAGCTCATTGGCAAAAGTGGCTTCGGCCATCATCTTTATGTTTTCGTAGTTTCGGTGATCGACAAAGCGCAGCAGCAGCGTATTCAGGGAATCGACCATAAAGGCCCCTTTGCGCGCCTCGTCGGCCAGCGCTTTGATCTTTTCCGACGATTCGCTTCCCTCTACCTGATAGGTGGAAGAGAGGTGGGCGGCATGGCCTGAAATGACAATATGGTTACCCGGTTCGGCCAGGACAGTGATGGCATCATCAGGTGCCAGATTGGTTCGGATGGTGTAAAAGACAGGGATAGAGGCCGGTTTGTGGATTCTGTCCTTTTTTGAATTGCCGGGGAAGAGGGTGTCTGTCGAACTGGTGGTTTCGGAGAGCGATGAGATGAAAATTTTGGTGGTGTCATTGACTCCCTCCAGGTTCAACTCTATCGATAAAATTCCTCCTTCGCTGCATCCTGAGGCAATTAGCGAGAGAAAGAGAATAATGGCAAAAAACTTGTGCATAGAAGCCTTAAAATTCGAATGTTGACAAATGTATAAGTTTTCGTTGAACTATTTTCAACCTCGGGGGTTTATTGAATGTGACGGTTCGATTTTTGTTGATTCCGACGAAAATTTTTTGTATCTTCGTCGTATTGAAGTTATCTCATATACCGAGGGTTCTTTCTCCCGGCAGTTTTTTTTTTTCAGTTTCTGATTACAATCATTTAGCATGAAATATCTCAATTTCGACAAGGCCCAACTGGTGAATCTGGAGTATTCCACCAGTCGTGAATTTATCCGCACCAACAGGTCGGGTTCGTATGCCTCCTCCTCCATCATAGGGTGTAATACCCGAAAGTATCATGGTTTGCTGGTCAGTCCGGTGTCCTCTTTGGGAGGCGAGCGTTTTGTCTTTCTTTCGTCGCTCGACGAAACGGTGATCCAGCATGATGCCGAATTTAATCTGGCTATTCATAAGTATGGTCCCGAGACCTACTTCCCCAAAGGGCATAAGTATGTGGTTGATTATGAAATTGATTACATCCCCAAAATTACCTTCCGTGTGGGTGGAGTGTTACTGACCAAAGAGTTCATCATGATTGATGAGCGTGATCAGATTATGGTGAAATATACCCTGTGCGATGCCCATTCGCCCACAAGGCTTCGTCTCCGGCCTTTGCTGGCTAATCGGGGTATTCACGAACTGTCGCATGCCAATATCTATGCCAACAGCAAGGTGTCTTTTATTCCTAACGGCATCAGCAGTCAGATGTATACGGCTCTTCCCCCTCTTCATATGCAGATGTCGAAGGCGTGCGATTTTGTACAGATTCCCGACTGGTACTACGGCATAGAGTACTACAAAGAGCAGGACCGGGGGTACGATTACAAAGAGGATCTCTTCACGCCCGGATATTTCGAGATGGAATTGAAGAAGGGCGAAAGCGTACTCTTCTCTGCCAGTCTGCATGATGAGGCTCCTGCCGGTTTCGGACGAAAGTTTGCCGCGTCTTTAAAGACCCGTGTACTGCGGATCGACTTTTTTTCATGCATGCAGAATGCTGCACAGCAGTTTGTTGTCAGAAGAGAGGGGAAAACCGATATCATTGCCGGGTATCCCTGGTTCGGCTCATGGGGTCGGGATACCTTTATAGCACTTCCCGGCATTACATTGACTTTGGGCGATGTCAAGACCTGTAAAGATGCCATCGATACCATGGTGAAACGAATGGATGGCGGTCTCTTCCCGAATATGGGTGGCCATGAAGCCCCTGCTTTTAATTCGGCCGACGCCCCACTCTGGTTTTTTCAGACCCTGCAAAAGTACGCACGGGCCACCAGTCCGGAGGATGTGTGGAAGTTGTATAAGAAGCCGATGAAGGCTATCCTTGAAGGTTTCCGGAAAGGGCTCCCCTTTAACATCGCTATGCATCCCAACGGACTCATCTGGCAGGGTGCCGAAGGGAAGGCATTAACCTGGATGGATGCGGTTGTGCATGGTGAGCCTGTTACACCTCGTCGTGGTTATGCAGTAGAGCTCAATCTGTTATGGTACAATGCCGTTTGCTGGTATCTGGAGTTGGCCCGTGCTGCCGGCGATAATCGTGAGGTGGCTCAGTGGGAGTCTGTTCCCGCATTGACTGCCGCCTCTTTTATGAAACTGTTCTGGCTCGACGACCGGGGATATCTTGCCGATTGTTCAGACGGCAAGCAGCCTGACACCTCTATCCGACCCAACCAGATCTTTGCTGTTTCGCTTCCCTTCTCGCCATTACAACCGGAACAGCAGAAGTCGGTACTTGACGTGGTTACTGCCGAACTTCTTACGCCTCGCGGTCTCCGAACCCTTTCTCCCCGTGATGAGGCCTACAAGGGAATTTACGACGGCGATCAACCTACCCGCGACAGCGCCTATCATCAGGGCACAGTATGGCCGTGGTTGCTCGAACCTTACTGTGAAGGTTATCTGAAGATGAACAAACGTTCCGGCCATCTCTTTTTACATAAACTCGTGGAAGGCTTTGCCGAAGAGATGACCATTCACGGTATCGGAACCATTTCGGAGATTTACAATGGCGACCCTCCACATGTGGGACGAGGTGCCATCTCACAGGCCTGGAGTGTGGGTGCATTGCTTTCTATTATGCAAATGGCCGGGATGATTAAGACGAAAATAAAAGATTCTAAAGAATAGCTGTATGAAAGTTTTAATGTTTGGATGGGAGTTTCCTCCGCATATCTCCGGTGGCCTGGGCACCGCCTGTTACGGTCTTACCAGGGGATTGTCGGTATTGCCCGATATGGAGGTGTCCTTTGTTGTTCCCAAAAGTTTTGGCGATGAAGATCAGCGATTTACTCGCCTGATTGGGGCAAACAATATCCCCGTAATGCAAAAGAAGGTTCACATTGAAGGCTTTCTGAAAGAACTTACCAAGATTGAGGTGGGGGTCAATGTTTTCCCCTACATAGATCCCGAGGAGTATGCCAAATTTCCGGTTGAAACCTGGCTCGAAAGCAATCGTTATATCACTACCGATTCCAGTGGCCGCTTTACGTTTGAGGGAGGGTACGGGTCCTCACTGATGCAGGAGATTTCGAAATATGCTCTGGTGGCCTCGACTCTGGCTGCCGAAGAGCAGTTCGACATCATTCATGCCCACGATTGGCTCTGCTACCCGGCCGGAATTGCAGCAAAACAGATATCGGGAAAACCTTTGGTGTTGCATGTTCATGCCACCGACTTCGACAGGAGTGGCGGATCGGTAAATCCCGCAGTTTTCGACATTGAAAAATCGGGTATGGAGATGGCCGATCGGATTATCACTGTGAGTAACCTGACCCGCAATACGGTGATTGAAAAATACGGCATTCCGGCCGAGAAGGTGATTACTGTCTACAATGCAGTCGAGCCGGTTGTCTTTAAGGAGAATATCTCTATCGAGAAGGGATTCAATGAAAAGGTTGTAACCTTCCTGGGACGGATTACCATGCAGAAAGGGCCGGAATATTTTATCGAAGCGGCCAATCTGGTGCTGAAAAAAATGGAAAACGTCCGTTTTGTGATGGCCGGCAGCGGCGACATGATGCCAAAAATGGTGCGAAGAGCAGCGCGTTTGGGTATTATGGACCACTTCCATTTTACCGGTTTTTTGCGCGGCGACGATGTCTATCGGATGCTTTACCTGAGCGATGTCTACGTAATGCCCTCCGTGTCTGAGCCCTTTGGTATATCGCCGCTTGAGGCCATGCAGTCGAGTGTGCCGGTAATCATATCGCATCAGTCGGGCGTGGCCGAGGTTCTCAAACATGCCATTAAAATTGATTTCTGGGATACCCATGCCATGGCCGATGCAATCTACGGAATCCTTAACTATCCGGCACTTCACGGCTTCTTTAAGACACACGGTAAAGAGGAGGTCGATAATCTGAAATGGGAAAACTCCGCTATAAATGTTCGTGAAGTCTATTACAGTGCATTGGGTCTTCCCTCTGCATTATAACATACAGATACTGTTGTTCCATCTACAAACTACACCCCTATGAAAAAAGTAGTCCTTTGTTTTCAGATACATCAGCCCTTACGTTTGAAGAGATACCGTTTCTTTGATCTGGGCACCGATCATTACTACTACGACGATTATGCCAATGAGGCCCGTATCAGGAATCTTGCCGAGCACGCATACCTTCCGGCAAACAAGGTGCTTCTCGATGCGATAGCCCGTTTTGGAAAGCAGTTTAAGGTGGCTTTTGCGATTTCCGGGACTGCGCTTGATCAGTTCGAACTCTATGCTCCCGAATTGATAGAGAGCTTTAAAGCGATGGCGGCCAGCGGGTCGGTTGAGTTCCTGGGTATGCCCGAGAACCACTCTCTCTCTTTCATGGGACATAAAGAGGTCTTTGTTGAGGAGGTTAAGCAGCACTCCAAGCGGATTAAACGCTATTTTGGACAGCAGCCTGTCTCTTTTTTCAACACCCAGATGATCTATTCGAACGAAATTGGGAACACCGTTTTTGATTTGGGCTTTCAGAATGTAGTCACTGAGGGGGCAAAACATGTTCTGGGCTGGAAGAGCCCCAACTACCTCTATTCGAATGCTGCCAATCCCCGCCAGAGACTTCTTCTGCGCAATGGGATTCTCAGTGACGATATTGCCTTTAACTTTTCGAATCCCGACTGGGTAGAGTTTCCGCTAACCGCCGATAAATTTGCCCGTTGGCTGGCTTCAGGCAGTCAACAGGAGGAGAATCTTGTGCTGGCTATCGACTATGGTGCTTTTGGCGAGAGAAATCCTTACTCAAGCGGCATTTTCGACTTTCTCCGCTATCTCCCTGCCGAGATTATTGCCAATCCTGCGCTCCAAATGGCCACGCCCTCCGAGGTGGCATCTACCAATCAATCGGTTGGGTCGCTAAACGTAGAGCAACCCATTTCCTGGGCCGACGAGGAGAAGGATCTTACTGCCTGGCTGGGGAACGAATTGCAGCAGGAGGCCTTCAATAAGTTGTACGAGCTTTCTCCCAAAATTGGCTCGATTAAAGATCCCGAAATTTTGATGGATTGGAAGTACTTGCAGAATAGCAACCATATGCGTTTCATGAGTACGAAATTTTTCTCTACCGGGAAGATTTTCACTGTAGCCAATCCCTACGAATCGCCCTACGATGCCTTTATTAATTATATGAATATTCTGAGCGATTTCGCCCTTCGGGTCGATCGAGCACTCGAGGACAAACCCATTCGGCAAAAGAAGCAACCGGCTTCAGATCAAGGTGTAAAGCGGAGAGCAAAGGCCTCCGGACGCTAGTTTAGCCACTCTCTCGGGCCATTTTCATCGGGCTGCATCGGGCGATATCCCATGCAGGGTGCTCTTAATATGCGTATATTTGCCGACGAGCAAATCGATTTTGCTTCTATTCCTTAGTAATCAATTATTTCTATGAAACCCGACTATATATTTGAAACCAGCTGGGAGGTATGCAACAAAGTGGGCGGCATCCACACCGTTGTCTCAACCAAAGCTCTGAGTCTTCTGCATGAATATAAGAGCAACTATATGGTAATCGGCCCCGATGTGTGGCGCGAGACCGACGATAATACCGAATTTGTGGAGGATCTCCACCTTCTGAAGGCCTGGCGTGAGAAGGCGCAGTCGGAAGGATTGCGTTGCAGGGTGGGAAGGTGGAATATCGAGGGTCGTCCCATTGCCATTCTGGTAGAGTATCAGTCGCTTGCTATGCAGAAAGACCAGATATTTGCCGAGTTCTGGGAGTCCTATAAACTCGACTCGATTTCGGGGCAGTGGGATTATGTAGAGCCCTGCCTTTTTGGCTACGCGGCCGGTAAGGTTATTGAAAGCTTTCTCCGCTTTTCCGTATCGGGAGGTGAGAAGGTGGTGGCACAATTCCACGAGTGGATGACCGGATCGGGCATTCTCTACCTGAAGAAACATGCTCCCGAGGTAGCTACGGTTTTTTCTACCCACGCAACCGTTTTGGGCCGCGCCGTTGCCGGTAACGGTCAACCCCTGTATGGGATGCTGTCATCGTACGAACCGAACCGAAAGGCCGAAGAGTTTGGCGTGGTGGCCAAACAATCGATGGAGTCGATCTCCGCTGCCGAAACTGACTGTTTTGCTACAGTAAGTGAGATTACCGGTGCAGAGTGTGTGCAGTTTTTGGGGAAACCGGCCGATATTGTAACGCCGAATGGTTTTGAAGACTCATTTGTTCCTAAAGGTGAGGCGTTTACAGAGGGAGTGTTATCGGCGCGGAAAAAATTGCTTCAGGTTTCAAAAGCCCTTTTCGGATCGGTTTCGGATAACCCATTTTTCGTGGGAATCGGAGGCAGATACGAGTTCAAAAATAAAGGTATCGATCTTTTTATCGATGCCATGAAGGCCCTTTCGGAAGGAGAGTCGCCTGCACGCGAAGTGATTGCTCTCCTGCTTATCCCTGCCAACCATTACGGGGCGCGGAAAGATATCCAACAGATTCTCACAGACGGGGGGATGCCCCATGTGGGCAACAAATACCTGACTCACAACCTTCATGATGCCGATTTCGACGCCATTCTCCGAAGGATTGGGCACGACGGCCTGCTGAATCTCCCCGAAAGTAAGGTAAAGATTATGTTTGTTCCCTGTTATCTGAACGGGAACGACGGCATCTTCAATCTAACCTACTATCAGCTCCTGATGGGGCTCGATATGACTGTATTCCCCTCCTATTACGAACCTTGGGGATATACCCCCCTTGAAAGCCTTGCTTTTCACGTACCCACTATCACAACTACCCTTGCCGGTTTCGGGCTGTGGGTAAAAAAACACCTTGCCGGTTCGGAAGAGGGGGTAAAAGTGATTGAGCGCAACGATACAAACGATGCCTTTGTGGTGAGTGCGATAAGCCGTTATATCCGTGAGGCCACCCACTGGAACGAAAAAGAGATTGAGAAGGCCCGTAAAGCGGCTTTCAATGCCTCGCGTATTGCTCTGTGGAAGAATTTTGTTGAATTCTATTACGA